>NZ_LFCS01000014.1:0-140145 GCF_001887375.1 Aeromonas sp. SCS5 | reverse complement strand
GACCTGAACGTGCTTATCGAAAACGATGCTGCGTGGCACATCAAACACGACGAGCATCGCGACATCGACAACGAGCGGGTCACACGCATCAAGGCCAATGACCACCTGACGGTGGAGGGTGAAAAGCGTGACCAGATCAAGGCGGACTACTCGCTCACGGTCGATGCCTCCATGCACCAGAAGCTGGGGCAAAGCTGGCTTGCTCAGGCGGGGCAGGAGATGCACGTCAAGGCCGGTGCCAAGGTGGTGCTGGAGGCTGGGTCAGAGATCAGCGTCAAGGTCGGAGGCTGCTTTATCAAGGTCGATGGGGGCGGGGTCACCCTGGTTGGTCCTACCATCAAGATGAACTCGGGCGGTGCTGCCGGCTCTGGCTCCGGGTGTTCGACCCAGGCGCCTCTGTTACCCAAAGCCGTCGTGCCGGAACCTCGCTAGAGGTGCTGATGCTGCGCGGCATCCATCTTCTCATTTACGGGTGTTTCGGGTGGTGATGATTTCATATCGTCATTGCCCGGCACCTTTCGTTCGTTATTTTTACTTATGCAAAAAAGCAAAATGAATAAAAAAAATTTATGGTGCGTGCTTGCGGTCGCTCTGCTCGCCGGTTGTGCCACGACAAACTCGTCTGTGAGTGATGCCGAGCTTGCTAAAGAGGCAAAACAGGGCAATGGCAAGGCGCAGTATGAACTCGCCAAACGGCTGGCGGCACAGCCGGACTATCCGCAAGCCATGCACTGGATGCAGCAGGCGGCAGGTCAGAGTGGCCCTCTGGCTGCCGATAACAAGGTGCGCGGAGCTGCCGCTCTGCAGGTTGGCCACTGGTATCAGCTGGGATTGGGCGAGCCGAAAAGCCCGCAACTGGCGGAACAGTGGTGGCAACGGGCATCCCGACTGGGCAATCGTGAAGCCAGCTATCAGTTGGGTCTTGCCTGTCGCAGCGAACATCAGGGCAAGCTGGCAAGTGACTGTCTCGACTGGTTTGAACGGGCGGCCAGGCAGGATCACGCTGGTGCCCAGTTGATCCTGGGTGAATGGTATGCCAGCCAGCCGGGTGCCGATCAGGATGCCATCGAGTGGTTGGAAAAGTCAGCCGAGCAAGGTAACCGCGATGCCCAGTATCAGCTTGCGCTGCGTTATCAACAGGGAAAGGGGGTGGTCAAACGTCCCGATATTGCCATGCGCTGGTTCGAGAAGGCGGCAGCCCAGCAGCACCCGGATGCTCTCTATGTCCTTGCCACCGAGGCAAGCCCCAGAACGGCATTCGAGGCCTATCAACGCGCCGCCAATGCCGGTTCTGCACCAGCCCAGCTCTGGCTTGGCATGGCCTATCTGGCGGGGGAACAGGTCACAGCCGATCCGGCTCTGGGACGCTACTGGCTGGAGTTGGCGGCAGGTAACGGCGCTCATGAAGCGGAGTACCAGCTTAGCCTGCAGCAGAGCGATGCATCGTCGCGGGAGCACTGGTTGTCGCTGGCGGCACAAGGTGGGATCAGCAAGGCACAGGTCGAGCTGGCCACTTTGCAGCAAGAGCGGGGGGAGCTGGAGTTGGCTCGTGAGGGGTTCGCGCTGGCCAGCAAACAGGGAGAGCTCGATGCTCAATACGCCTATGGCGAGATGCTGCGTCTCGGTCAGGGGGGCAAGGAGGATTATGGTCTCGCCCTGAAACAGTACCGGCTTGCGGCTAATGCCGGACATCGGGAGGCGCAATATCGCATGGGGATGATGCGGGATCAGGGACTGGGTGCCCCACGCAACAGACTGCATGCTTATGCATGGTATTTGCTGGCTGCCACCGACGGTAACAAGGAGGCAACCCAGGCGAGAAATGAACTGGAAAAAGAGATGACCGAAAAGGAAAAAAGCGCTGGTCAAAAATTGGCGCAGCACTGGTTTGATCGTCTTGCCAAAGGTAAACAACTGGACAGTTGATAAGCAATATGTTGATGGGGGAGTCGGCGTATCCCACTCTTCCTGATAATGGTGTTTATGAATTTAATTATCAGTGAGCAGCCTTGGTGTGCTCTTATTGATTGTCTGATAGCTGATTTTTGCTCATTGATTGTGCGGGATGATGTGAGCAAGATACGCTGATTCTCTTGAAGAGGTGGACGACAGAAACTGTCGTCCACCTCTTTTTTTGTCATTTTTTTTTGGGAGTTTTCTGACGGCAAATTCAGCTATTGCGGTTGGCTTTTTTGAGTGGAGGTTGTTATTTTTTATTGCAATAAATGCGTGCAATAAACATACCGGCGTTTACTTATAAGTTATTGATTTCATTGATTTGTGTTTTGATTTTAATTTGTTTTTTGCTTGGTTGATAGAAATGAATCATTGACTTGACAATATATGGACATATACCATGCGGCGCAAATGGCTCTTAAGCCAAAATGACCTCAAACAAAGAGTTGAGGCGTATCGGGTTGTATAGATAACAAGATGGATATTGTGTTTTTGATTATTAGAGCAATTGCTTGAGATATATCGAAAACGCATCCTTGGTCGATGCTATTGCCACCGAAAATAGCGATGGCACCGTCAACTGTCATTTTTTACAGTTGCCGGATAAAGCGTTGACTATAAGCTTTGTGGCCTTGTTGGCCCTTAACTTGGTATTTAGAGCATGGGAAAAGGAATTGACGGCGCCACTGTTGCGCCCAAAGAGCGTATCAATATCAAATATGTACCGGCAACCGGTGGTCAGCAGGCGGAAATAGAACTTCCGCTGACTATGATGGTGGTTGGTAATATGAAAGGGCGTACCGAAGAAACCCCTATCGAGGAGCGCCAGACCGTCTCCATCGACAAGAATAATTTCTCTTCAGTCATGAAAGAATCCGCGCTGGAACTGAAGTTTTCCGTTCCCAATCGCCTGGAAGAGAACAGCCAGGACGAGATGCCGGTTTCGATCAAGATCCAGTCTTTGGAAGATTTCACCCCGGATAGCGTTGCCCAGCAGGTTCCCGAGCTGCGCAAACTGCTTGAACTGCGCGAAGCACTGGTTGCCCTGAAAGGGCCGCTGGGGAATATCCCTGCCTTCCGCAACCGCCTGCAGGATCTGCTGTCCAGTGATGAAGCCCGCGAGCAGCTGCTCAAGGAGCTGGATTTGATTAAGCCTGCCGAGTGATCGCCGGGTTGGATTGACTGAACGAGAAAGGAAAAAACATGTCTTTGGTCGAAGAACAGGTTCAAGCGGGGGCAGCCGTCGCCTCCTCGTCCTCCCTGCTGGACGAAATCATGGCGCAGGCTCGCATCACGCCGGTGGATGAGGGTTACAGCGTCGCCAAGCAGGGGGTTGCAGCCCTGATCGCCAATATTCTGGATAGCGGTTCAACCGCCGAGCCGGTCAACAAGGCGCTGGTTGACAGCATGATTGTCGAGCTCGACAAGAAGCTGAGCAAGCAGATGGACGTCATCCTGCACGCCAAAGAGCTGCAGGAGATGGAGTCTTCCTGGCGCTCCCTGAAGCTCTTGGTGGATCGCACCGATTTTCGCGAGAACATCAAGATCCAGGTGCTGCACGCCACCAAGGAAGAGCTGCTGGAAGATTTCGAGTTCTCGCCCGAGATCACCCAGTCCGGTCTCTACAAGCATGTCTATTCAACCGGCTACGGTCAGTTCGGCGGTCAGCCGATCGGTGCCGTAATCGGTGACTACGCCTTTACCCACAGCTCACCCGACATCAAGCTGATGCAGTATGTCAGTGCCGTCGGTGCCATGGCCCACGCCCCCTTCATCTCCTCTGTCGCCCCCGCCTTCTTCGGCGTTGACAGCTTCACCGATCTGCCCTCCATCAAGGATCTGAAATCGGTGTTCGAAGGACCGGCTTACACCAAATGGCGTTCCCTGCGCGAATCGGAAGATTCCCGCTATCTGGGGCTGACTGCGCCGCGTTTCCTGGCCCGTCTGCCCTACGATCCGACCGAGAACCCCATCAAGGGCTTCAACTACAAGGAAGATATCAGCTCGGATCACGACCACTACCTGTGGGGCAACACTGCCTATCTGATGGGTACTTCCCTGACCGACAGCTTCGCCAAGTACCGCTGGTGTCCGAACATCATCGGCCCGCAGAGCGGTGGTGCCATCCACGATCTGCCGGTGCACGTCTATGAGGCGATGGGTCAGCTGCAGGCGAAGATCCCGACCGAGGTGCTCATCACCGACCGTCGCGAGTATGAGCTCTCCGAAGAGGGTTTCATTACCCTGACCATGCGCAAGGACAGCGACAACGCCGCCTTCTTCTCTGCCAACTCGGTACAAAAGCCCAAGGTGTTCCCCAACACCAAAGAGGGTAAAGAGGCGGAGACCAACTACAAGCTGGGTACCCAGCTGCCCTACATGTTCATCATCAACCGTCTGGCGCACTACATCAAAGTGCTGCAGCGCGAGCAGATCGGCTCCTGGAAGGAGCGCCAGGATCTGGAGCGCGAGCTGAACGGCTGGATCAAGCAGTACGTTGCCGATCAGGAGAACCCGCCGGCAGACGTGCGCAGCCGTCGTCCCCTGCGTGCAGCCCAGATCAAGGTGCTGGATGTGGAAGGCGAGCCGGGCTGGTATCAGGTCGCCATGGCCGTGCGCCCGCACTTCAAGTACATGGGGGCGAGCTTCGAGCTCTCTCTGGTAGGTCGACTGGACAAGGAATAATGACCGATGCCGTATCTCTCTTCCTGGGATAGAGGAAATACGGCCAGTCTGTTTGATCGCATCCGGGGGGAGGGGCATGGCTCCTCCCCCCGTTCGGAAGTGGAGGTGCTGGTCGATTCCGTAAAACGGCAACTCGATCAGATCCTCAACACCCGTCCCGGCAACTGCCGCAGCGCGCCCGATCTGGGGGTCATCGATCTCAACGATGCCACCCAGGGGAGCGCCGATATCAAGGGACGGATCCGGGAGGCGATCCGGCAATGCATCCGTCGGTACGAACCGCGGATCGTGCATGTGGATGTACGTTCACCCGACTATCAGTCGAGCCCGCTCGAGATGTCGTTTATGGTGACCGCCCACGTCAGGCTGGAACATATCGATCACGTTACCTCGTTCAACGTCCATATGGACAGTCACCGTCACTACCGCATGGTCTGATCAATGTCGCTGGAACATTACTTCAGGGATGAACTGGCTTTTTTGCGCCTGCAAGGGCGCGAATTTGCCACTGCCTATCCCGAACTCACCCGCTTTCTGTCGGAGCAAAATAGCGATCCGGACGTGGAGCGCCTGCTGGAAGGGTTCGCCTTTCTCACGGGCAACCTGCGCGCCAAGATTGAGGATGAGTTTCCCGAGCTGACCCACGGTCTGCTCAATATGCTCTGGCCCAACTACCTGCGTCCCGTACCCAGCATGACCATCATGCAGTTCTCGGTCATTCCGGGGGCCATTGCCCAGCCGGCGCTGGTGAGTCAGGGATGCCAGCTCGACAGCCTGCCGCAAGATGGGGTGACCTGCCACTTCCAGACCTGTCACGATGCCTGGGTCTATCCGGCAGACATCCAGCATATCTCGGCGCAAAGCGGCAACGATCTCTCCACCATCTCGCTGGATATCGCCCTGCATGCACCGCTTCCCCTGAGCGAGCTGCAACTCGACAAGCTGCGTCTCTTTCTTGGCGGCGATAGCTACACCGCCTATGAACTCTATTTCTGGCTCTCCAACCAGCTATCCCATATCGAGCTGGAGGTCGACGGCAAGCGGTTCCGTCAGGAGGCCAAGGCACTGAAACCGGTCGGTTTCGAGCGCGATGATGCGCTGTTGCCCTATCCGAACAATGTCTATTCCGGTTACCGGATCCTGCAGGAGTATTTCTGCTTTCCGGAAAGTTTCCTCTTCTTCGAGCTCTCGGGCGGCGAGTGGCCAAAGCAGCCGTTGCCGGTCAGCGAGTTCAGGATCCATTTCTGCTTCGACCGGCCGTTGCCGGCGGAGCTCAAGATCCGTCCCGACTCTTTCATGCTCAACTGCGTGCCGGCCATCAACCTGTTCCAGCACGACAGCGAGCCGGTCAATCTCAATGGCCGTCAGGCGGAATACCCCCTCAAGGCGAGCTATCGCCATGCCGACAGCTTCGAAATCTTCTCGGTCGACAAGGTCGAGGGGTGGGTCGAGGGCAATCTGGGGCGCTCGCGCGGCACCCCGCGCATCTATCAGCCGTTTGAAAGTTTCCAGCACCAGATTGAGCGGGCCAAACAGCGGCTGGCGCTCTACTACCGGGTGCGGGTCAAGGAGTCGGTGAGCGGCGATGGCTTTGAGCACAGTCTGTCGTTTGTGCGCGGGGACGAGACCATCGCCCACGATCTGGACGAATCCATCTCGGTGACGCTCACCTGTACCAACCGCTCCCGCGCTGCCCGCCTCAAGGTCGGCAGCGTCTGCGTGCCGACCGGCAGCTCCCCCTCGTTTGCCACCTTCCGCAACCTGATCCGGCCGACCCGGCCGTTGCGTCCTGCTCTCGATGGCAGTCTGCACTGGACCCTGATTTCCAACCTGTCGCTCAACTATGTCTCTCTGCTGCGACGCGATGCGCTGGTGCAGGTGCTGCGCACCTACGACTTTCCGGCGCTGCATGACAAGCAGGCGGAACAAGCATCGCGCAAACGGCTGGCGGGGATTGAGGAGATCGAAACCACGCCGGTGGATCGGCTGGTACGCGGCATGCCGGTGCGGGGGCTCAAGTCGGTGCTCTCCATTCGCCAGTCCGCCTTTGGCAGCGAAGGGGAGCTTTATCTCTTCAGTACCGTGCTGGCCCACTTCTTCTCGCTCTATGCCAGCGTCAACGCCTTCCACCTGCTTGAGGTGGTCAATCTCGATAACAAGGAGCGCTATCAATGGCCAGTCCAGATCGGTCAGCACTCCCTGATGTGACCTGCGCAGGGGAGGCCCCGCGCTTCAATTTCTTCCAGCTGGTCGAGCTGCTCAACCGGCTGGAGGGGGCGGATCAGGAGCGTGGTCTCGATCACCTGCCGGGTGACGAGAAGATCCGTTTCAAGGCGACTGCCTCCCTCGGCTTCCCGACCAGCGATGTGCTGCAATTTGGTCGCGATGAACGGGGCCGCCACGAGCTTGAGGTCGCTTTTCTCGGCCTGCACGGCAGCCAGTCGCCGATGCCCGGCTACTACCTCGACTCGCTGGCGTGGGAGTACGCCCAGGGGGAGCAGAAGCTCGGCCTCTTTCTCGACTTCTTTCATCATCGTCTGCTGACCCTGCTGCACCGGATCTGGCGCAAGTATCGCTACCACGTCCGTTTTCAGGACAACGGTGAGGATGGCTTCTCCCGCCTGATGTTTGCACTGGTGGGGCTTGGCAACGAGGCAGTCTGCCAGAGCCTGCCGGTCAACCGGGCCAAGATGCTCTCCTATGCGGGCATGCTGGCGAGCCCCAGTCGCTCACCCGAGGTGGTGGCCGGTCTGGTGGCCCACTGTTTCGATCTTGCCGAGGTAGAGGTGAGTGCCTGGCAGTGGCGCAAGGTGCCGATCCATCCGGATCAGCAAAACCGTCTGGGGGGCGCTTGCGCGACTCTGGGCGGGGATTTTGTCATCGGCGACAAGGTGAATGATTGCGCCGGCAAGTTCTTGTTGAAGATCAACAACCTGAGTTTCAGCCAGTTTCTCGGATTTCTTCCGAACGGGGAGCACTTCCAGTCGCTGGTGACCTTTGTCTCCTTCATCTTGCGCGATCAGCTGGCCTGGGATCTGCGTCTTGGCTTCGGTCAGGAGCAGGCGAAGGGGCTGCGACTCGGTGAAGAGCAGAGCGCCCGTCTGGGGTGGAGTACCTTTCTCGGCCAGCCACCGAGCGAGCCGTTTGTGACCATATGTGTGCAGGAGTGAATGTGGACGAGTTTAATCAGCAACTTTCCCTGGTGGTGCTCAACAGCGAGCAGCTCGATGGTCGCCAGCAGGTGCAGTACCGCTTCGACGAGATGGGCGGCACCTTGGGTGCTTCCGAGCAGGATGACTGGCAACTGAAGGATCGGTTGGGGGCCGTGTTGCCCGCCCATGCCCGGGTCGAGCTCAACGACGGGCGCTTTTGCCTGTGCGATCTGAGCGGCCAGACCTATATCAACGGTGCCACCTCGCCCATCGGACGGGCCCGCAAGGTGCATCTGGAGCAGGGGGATGAGCTCATCGTCGGCCCGTTCCGCCTGCGCGCCTATCTGGGGGCCATTACGCCGGAGCAGAGCCTGCATCAGGTGCTGGGAACCCATCCGGCCGAGCAGCTTGACGAGTGGCTGGCGGGCGAGGAGCCAACAGCCGGTGTGGCGGATCCGCGCCATCTCGCCGTCGACCCCTTGCTGGCCCTGCAACAGGAGCGCGCCATCAATCCGCTGGCCGAGAGCCGCATGCAGGCCGAGCTGCACCCTCAACCGGAGATGGACTCCCTCTCCCTTGCCCCTTTTTCTGCTGTCGAGAACACCATGAACCAAGAATTTCTGGATATACCCACCATCGAGAACCATCCCGATTTCATGCCGCAGGAGGGAGTCGATCATGTTGCCCTGACGCCGCTGATGCGCGGTCTGGGTCAGAACCTGCAACTGGAAGATACCCGTCAGGCGCACGACATGCTTGAAGAGATGGGCAAGACCATGCGGGCCATGGTGGAGGGACTGCTCCAGCTGCAAAACGATCAGGCGGCGCTGGCCGACAAGCACTTGCGCCCCATCGAGGATAACCCGCTGCGCCTTGGCCTTGGTTATGACGAGACCCTGGCGGTGCTGTTTGCCGAGCAGAAGAGCCCGGTGCACCTGAGCGCGCCGGCCGCGGTGGCCGAGAGCCTGCAAAACGTGCGCATTCACCACGTGGCAAACCAGCAGGCCATCAGTGCGGCGCTTGACAGCATCCTGCAGGCCTTCTCGCCGGAAGCCCTGCTCGGCCGGTTTGAGCAATACCGCCGCAGCGGCGCGCCGGGCATGGCTGATGAAGGGTGGGCCTGGAACATGTACCAGCACTACTACCGCGAGCTCACCTCTGCCCGCCAGCAGGGGTTCGACAAGCTGTTCCATCAGGTTTACGCCCAGGCATATGACCAGGCCGTGCGTCAGCAACAGGGACTGATTTGATGATACGTGCGCTGATGCTGGGGGCGGCACTGCTGACCCTCGCCGGTTGTACCACCATGGGCAAGATGGCTGACGTGGCCATGAACCCCGATATCCAGGTGGGGAGCAACAATGATCAGCCCTCTACCCTGGGGCTGAGTCTGGTCGCTGAGCCTGACGTCAACCCCAACGAGAGCGGGGAGGCAGCACCTATCGAGTTTCAGGTGGTGCTGCTGGCGGAGGATTCCAAGCTGCTTGCCACCGACTACGACCAGGTGACGGCAGATGTGGAGAAGGCCCTTGGCAAGAACTACCTCGATCATCAGGAGTACACCCTGCTGCCCGGCCAGTTCAAATACCTGCCCCCCGTCAAGCTCGACGAGAAGACCCGTTACATCGGCGTGATTGCACGTTACGCCGACCCGGACAGCGCCGAGTGGCGCAAGGTCATCAAGATCAAGAGCAAGGGAATGGCCTATCAAATCCTGGTGCACCTGCGCCTGGATGAAGTGGAACTACAAAAAGAAGAAGAATAACCATGTCGAGTCGAAATCGGGTTATCTGGCGTGAAGGGCTCTTTATCAAGCCCCAGCACTTCCAGCAGCAACAGAGACATTCGGATTACGCGCTGCACGCTCGCCTGAGCGCGCTCAGCGACTACTTCTATGGCTTGCAGTCGCTCGCCATCAATGAGGATTACCTCGGCTTTGGCCGCATCGCGCTGGTGGGGGCCACCGGCATCCTGCCGGACGGTACCGTGTTCAACATCCCGAACGACGATATGCTGCCGACCCCGCTGGAGATCACCGACGCTTCGGTCGCCAACCAGAAGGTCTATCTGGCGCTGCCGCTCTCGGTGAGCGGGGTCAACGAGGTGGGGCAGGGCGGTCAGGTCGCTACCCGACTGCAGGCCCATCGCCACGATGTGCGCGACCTGCACAGCGAAGGGGGGGATGTGGTCTCCCTCGAAGTGGGGCGGGTCAGCCTGCGCCTGATGCTGGAGCGGGAAGATCGCAGTGCCTATGCGTCCCTGGCCATTGCCCGCATTCTGGACAAACGTCCGGACGGCGGTCTGGTGCTGGATCCCAACTTCATGCCCTGCAGCATCAGCGTCTCCGCCATCCCGACTCTCAAGCGCTTCCTCGGCGAGTCGGCTGGCCTGGTGGCCGAGCGGGCTCGCAGCCTCTCCCAGCGCATCGCGGCGCCGGGTCAGCAGGGGGTGGCCGATGTGGCCGAATTCATGATGCTGCAGCTGCTCAACCGTGCCCAACCCCAGCTATCACATCTGGCGCGCCTTGGTACCCTGCACCCCGAGCGGCTGCATGAGGCGCTGGTGCAGCTGTGCGGCGAGCTGATGACCTTTACCGACGAGTCCCGCTTGCCGCCTGAGTTCCCCGCCTATCGTCACGACGATCAGCAGGTGAGCTTCGAGCCGGTGATGCTGGCCCTGCGTCAGGCACTCAGTACCGTGCTGTCGCCGCGCGCCGTCTCCATCCAGCTGCGCAAGCACCAGTACGGCATCATGGTGGCTATGGTGAGCGAGAGCGAGCTGATGCAGAGCGCCGACTTCGTGCTGGCAGTGCGTGCCCGCATGCCGCAGGAGCAGCTGCGCAAACAGCTGCTGCAGCAGACCAAGGTGGCCTCCAGCGACAAGATCCGCGAGCTCATCAGCCTGCAACTGCCGGGGATTCCGCTGCTGCCGCTGCCGGTGGCGCCGCGCCAGCTGCCCTACCACGCCGGTTACAGCTACTTCCAGCTCGACCGTCAGAGCCCGGCCTGGCAGATGCTGGCAGTGGGCAACACGCTCGCCTTCCATATCGCCGGCGATTTCCCCGAGCTCGACATGCAGCTCTGGGCCATTCGTAGCCAGTGATCGCACCAAGGAAACATGCAGAGATGACCACGGACATTATCAAGAACGAGCAACTCAGCGACCTGCTGTTCGATCATGCCGAGCAGCTGGACATGGATTCGGACTACTGGTTCCGCCTGCGTGGCCAGAGCATCAACCCGATGATCGATGCGGTGACCCCCCTGTTGGGGCTGGTGCAGCGGGTGCGCCTGCTGTCCCGTTACGATCGGGTGCCCGAGCTCTATCAGCAGGTGGTGACCGAGATCCAGGCCATCGAGCAGGAGTTGATGGCTCAGGGTTACGAGAATGGCGTCGTCCTCTCGTTTCGCTACATCCTCTGCACCTTCATCGATGAGGCCGTGATGGGCCGCGACTGGGGCAGCCAGAGCGAGTGGTCGGAACATTCGCTGTTGACCCGTTTCCACAACGAGACTTGGGGCGGCGAGAAGGTGTTCGTCCTGCTGGCCCGTCTGCAGGAGGATCCGGAGCGCTACCGCGACATTTTGGAGTTCATCTATCTCTGCCTCTGTCTCGGTTTCGAGGGGCGTTACAAGGTGATGAGCCAGGGGCGCGAAGAGTTCGAGCGTATCGTCCGCCAGCTGCACAAACAGCTCGCCCCCGAGAGCAGCGGCGAGGCACCCAGCGTGTTTCACCTCGACCTCGGTCGGCAGGCGGCCCGCTACCAGCTGCGCAAGCAGGTCTCCCTGCGCACCCTGTTCATGGGAGGGGCGCTGATCCTGGCCATCATCTTTGGCCTCTATCACCACCAACTCAATAACCAGACCCAGGACGTACTGCGTCAACTGGGCGAATTATTAAAATAAGTACTAAGGAGAGCACGCCTTGATCCGTATAGAACTGCCAGTACTGGTGGAAAGACTCAACCCTATCTGCCGTCACATGCTGGAGGAGGCCGCGGCCCTCTGTGTCAACCATCAGGGAGCCGAGATCCGCATCGAGCATCTGCTGCTCAAGATGCTGGATACGCCGCTCAGCGATGTCCGTATTATCTTCAAACGCGCCGACGTGGAAGTGGAGGAGCTCAAAACCCTGCTGCAACCGTCCGCTGCCGACAACGGCTATGGCCAGGGTTATCCCTCCTTCTCGCCGCTGCTGGTCGAGTGGCTGCAAGACAGCTGGCTGCTCGCCTCCGCCGAGATGCAGCATGCCCAGCTGCGCAGCGGCGTCATGCTGCTGGTGCTGTTGATGACCCCGCAGCGTTACCTGCCGGGCTCGGTGACCCGTTTGCTGGCCAACGTCAATCGAGAGCTGCTGCGCCAGCAGTTCGACGAGTGGGTCAAGGAGTCTGCCGAGACGCCAGTGACCAGTCCGGCCAATGGCAACACGGCACCGGCAGCACTGCCGACCGACGCTACCCTGCTGGCCCGCTTTACCGTCAATGTGACCGAGCAGGCCCGTCAGGGGTCGCTTGATCCCGTACTCTGCCGGGATCACGAGATCGATCTGATGATCGACATCCTCTCCCGTCGCCGCAAAAACAACCCCATCGTGGTGGGCGAGGCGGGCGTCGGTAAAAGCGCCCTGATCGAGGGGCTGGCCCTGCGCATCGTGGCGGGTCAGGTGCCCGAAAAACTGCGCGGGGTCGAGCTGATGACGCTCGATCTCGGTGCCATGCAGGCGGGCGCCTCGGTCAAGGGGGAGTTCGAGAAGCGCTTCAAGGGGGTGATGCAGGAGGTCAAGGAGTCGGTGCGTCCGGTCATCCTCTTTATCGACGAGGCACACACCCTGATCGGGGCCGGCAACCAGGCCGGCGGCATGGATGTCTCCAACCTGATCAAGCCGGCGCTGGCCCGTGGCGAGCTGCGCACCATCGCCGCCACCACCTGGAGCGAGTACAAGAAGTATGTCGAGAAGGATGCGGCGCTCTCCCGTCGCTTCCAGCTGGTCAAGGTGAGCGAACCCAATGCCGATGAGGCGACGGTGATCCTGCGCGGTCTGCGCAGCATCTACGAGAAGGCCCACGGGGTACTGATCGACGAGGAGGCACTGCAAGCTGCGGCCCAGCTCTCTGCCCGCTACATCTCCGGCCGTCAGTTGCCGGACAAGGCGATCGACGTGCTCGATACCGCCTGTGCCCGAGTTGCCATCAACCTCACCACGCCGCCGCGCGCCGTCAGCCATCTGCAAAACGAACTGCGCCAGCGCGAGCTGGAGATCCGCCAGCTGGAGCGTCAGCGTCTGATCGGGTTGGGTGACAACGAAGAGCGCCTCGCCGAGTTGCAGGAAGAGCAGCTGCGTTGCCGCGAATCGCTGGCGGAGCAGGAATCCCGTTGGCAGCAACAGCAGGGTCTGGTTCACCGGATTATCGAGCTGCGTGCCGCTCTCCTGGCAGATCAGCAGGATGAGATGCTGGCCAGAGAGGCGCTGGATCTCGCCGATGCCCCGCTCGATCCGCAAGCGGCTGCCGAGCAGCTGGCCACCCTCGAGAGCGAGCTGGCCGACCTGCAGCAGGGAGAGGTGCTGGTCTCCGCTCATGTCGACAAAACCCAGATTGCCGCCGTCATCGCCGAGTGGACCGGAGTGCCGCTCAATCGTATCTCCCAGGGGGAGCTCGATGTGGTGACCCGTCTGCCGGAGTACCTTGGCGATCTCATCAAGGGGCAGGATGTGGCGGTGGCCCACCTGCACAAGCACCTGCTGACCGCGCGCGCCGATCTGCGTCGTCCCGGCCGTCCGCTGGGGGCCTTCCTGCTAGTAGGCCCGAGTGGGGTCGGCAAGACCGAAACCGTGCTGCAGATTGCCGAGCTGATGTTTGGCGGCCGCCAGTATCTGACCACCATCAACATGTCCGAGTATCAGGAGAAACACACGGTTTCCCGTCTGATCGGCTCGCCTCCCGGCTATGTCGGCTTTGGCGAGGGCGGCGTGCTGACCGAAGCCATTCGCCAGAAACCCTACTCGGTGGTGCTGCTGGATGAGGTGGAAAAAGCGCACCCAGATGTGCTCAACCTCTTCTATCAGGCGTTCGACAAGGGCGAGCTGGCTGATGGGGAAGGGCGGATCATCGACTGCAAGAACGTGGTCTTCTTCCTCACCTCCAACCTCGGTTTCCAGACCATCGTCGAGCACGCCGAGCAGCCAGACGTGCTGCTGGATGCCCTCTATCCGGAGCTCGCTGCCTTCTTCAAGCCGGCCCTGCTGGCGCGGATGGAGGTGATCCCCTATCTGCCGCTCGGTCACGACACCCTGGTGCAGATCGTGGGGGGCAAGCTCAACCGGCTGGTCAAGCTGCTCAAGGAGCGTTTCGGCACCGAGGTGGAGCTCGATGGCGAGGTGGCCGAAGAGATCCTGCTGCGGGCCAACCGCAGCGAGAACGGTGCACGCATGCTCGAATCCGTCATCGACGGCGCCCTGTTGCCGCCGGTCTCCCTGCAACTGCTGCAGCGTCTCTCGGCCGGTGAGCCCATCAACCGGGTTCGCTTCTCTGTGGTCGATCACCAGTTCGTGGCCGAGGTGGAGGGCTGACCATGGAACAAGCCCTCGCATTCGCCCTCGCGCTCACCGAGCAGCGCGACGAAGCCCACCTTTGCCACTGGTGGAGCTCGACCCTCCATGCCAGCTTTCAGCCAAAAGGGATCCTGCTTGGCATGCTGGATGTGAGCGGTCGCCAGCTCGAATGCAAAGGCTGGGTCAAGGGGCAGGAAGTGGCGCTGGGGCTGGCGGTGGATGACTTCTCCCATCCGCTCGCCTATGTGCTGCACAAGGCGCAGTCCCGCACCTGGGACTCCCTCTATGGCGGTGCCCGCATCGAGCACGCCGGTTTTCGCGCACTGCTGGCCAATCTGGGCCAGCAGTGCGGGCTGCATGCGTTCCCGTTGATGGATGGCAAGGGCAAGCCGTTTGCCGTGCTTGCCCTGCTCGATCGGGGCGAGGTATTGCAGGAGTGGGCCGAGGGGCCCGAGCTTGCCAGTCTGGCGCAGGTCTTTTGCAACCAGCTCACCCTTATTCGCGATCTGGGGCGCAGCCGCCGGGATCAGAGTGTGTTGCGCGACTCCCTGCGCCAGATAAAAGGTGAAGAGGATCGTCTGCGCCAGCACGAGAAGCTGCTGGGCGAGCAGTTGATCGGCCAGTCGGCGGTGATCTGCGGTCTGCGCGAGCAGATCGCTCAGGCGGGCCGCCACAAGCTGACTGTCCTCATTCAGGGGGAGACCGGCAGTGGCAAGGAGGTAGTCGCGCGGCTGGTGCACCAGTGCTCCGACCGGGCTCACAAGCCCTTTGTGGCCATCAACTGTGCCGCCATTCCGGAGAACCTCATCGAGAGCGAACTGTTTGGTTATCAGAAGGGGGCCTTCTCCGGCGCGCTCAGCAACAAGAGCGGGCTGGTCGAACAGGCCAATGGCGGCACCCTCTTTCTGGATGAAGTGGGTGACATGCCTGCCGCCATGCAGGCCAAGCTGCTCAGGGTACTGGAAACCCGCAGCTACCGGCCACTTGGCGCCGAGCAGGAGCGTCAGTCTGACTTTCGTCTCATCGCCGCCACTCATCAGCCGCTCACTCGCCATGTGGAGGAGGGGCAGTTCCGCGCCGACCTCTACCACCGCCTTTGCCAGTGCCTGCTGCTGATCGCTCCGTTGCGCGAACACATGGAAGATGTGCCGCTGCTCTGCCAGCACTTCATGGCCCAGTTTGCCGCTCAGGATGGCAAGGCGCTGGCAGGGTTGCAGCGCAAGTTTTTGAAGCAGCTGCAAACCTATGACTTCCCGGGCAATGTGCGCGAGCTGCGCAACTTGCTGGAGGTCGCCTGTGCCCATACCAGCCATGGTGAGGAGGTGGGTCTGGAGGCACTGCCACCAGAGCTGCGCGAGCGGGTCTGCGTCGAGCTGCCCGGCGCACTGGATGACTACAACCACATCCGCGATCTGCGCCGCGCCATGCAGCAGTACGAAGCCTCGGTGATCGAGGCGCGCCTGCGCTACTTCCAGGGCAACCGGATGCTGGTGGCGGAGAGCCTCAATATTCCCAAGCGCACCCTGGATCACAAGTGCCAGAAACTGGAGGTGAGCTGATGAGTCTGCTCGCATTGGTGCCGCTGCTGCTGGCCAGCAGTGCGGCGCAGCCATCCCCGGAGTTGGCCCAATTGCAGGCGTGCCGGCGCGAACCGTCGCCCTTGGTGCGCCTGGCCTGCTATGACGCCATCGGGAAAGATACGGTCGGGAGTGAAGAGGGGGCGGTCTCCCGCTCCCCTGCCTGGCAGGCGATCCTGACCCAGGAGCAGGGGCGTCAGCCTGACAGCCCCCCTTTTCTGCCACTGCTGGATGAAGCTGGCGGCAGCGTCACCCTGACCCGTCCTGCCCTGCGTGGTGCCACCCTGGCCATCGGTTGCGTCAACAGCATCACCCATATCCGGCTGCGGCTTGATAACCCCTGGGTGGGGGAGCAGGTGCAGATAGCGCTGGATGGTGAGCCAAGTCGCCAGTCGCAGAGCTGGTTTGTCCGGGATCAGGGGCTGCTGCTCGAGTATGGCCGTGGCTTGCCCGCTATCGAGGAGCTCAAGCGCTGGATCGGGGCTCGTGAACTGCAGGTGCAGGCCGACAATGGCGCCATCCTGCGGGTGGATCTCAGCGGTCTCAAGGAGGCACTGCAGCCCGTGCGCCAGCAGTGCCGCTGGTAAGGGGGCGCAATGAGCTATCAACACCCCTGGTGTGGCCGCCTGCTGACCCCTCTCTCTGCCGAGCTGGTGAAGGGGGCCGTGCCTGCTGACGAGCCGCGCTGGGATTATGTCGAGACCGAGCTGGTCAAGCTGGGCTCGCTGGCCCACAGCCAGGTCGATCTCAATGCGGTTGCCGAGGCGTGCCTCGTGCTGCTGGAGAGCAAAACCAAGGATATGCGGGTGCTGGCCCAGTTGCTGCGCTGCCTGCAGCATCCGGCCAAGGCGACCCCCATGGGGACGGCAATCCTGCTGCTGGAGTGCTGGATCCGCGACTACTGGTCGCTCGCCTGGCCCGGCAATGCCACCCAGAAACAGCGATTGATGGTGCAGATCGTCAAGCGTTTTGAAGGGGTATTGCCACGGGTATCGGAGAGCGCCTCGGCGGCGGAGCTGGCCGGTTTGCTGGCTCGCGCCGAACAGCTGGAGGCGGCGTGGCTGGCGCTGTGTCCCGACAAGGGCGAGTTGCTCGACCCGCTGGTGATGGGACTGAAACGGGCCCAGCGCCAGCAGGTGGCACAGGCACAGGCCGATGAGGCTGGCGCGCCGCAAAGCAGCGCGACCGTGGCGCCAGGTGCCGCTGTGTCCGGCATTCCCGTTACCACCTCGAGTGCTGCGCAGGGGAGTGCGGGCCAGCGTCCGGCGGTGGAGATCGACAGCTCCAACGATCGGGCATGGCGCCAGACCCAGCTCAAGGTGGCGGAGCTCCTCATTGAGCGTCAGCCGGAGGCCGCAGTGGGCTATCGCCTGCGTCGCCACGCCATCTGGGCCGGTATCACGACCCCTCCCATGACGGCGCAGGGCAACAAGACCCAGCTTGCGCCCATGTCGGTTGACATGGTGGATGAGTATCGCGCCGCGATGAATGCCGCCGATCAGGGGCTCTGGCAGCGGATCGAACAGAGTCTGACGCTGGCGCCCTACTGGTTCGAGGGGCACATGCTCTCGGCCATGGTGGCGCAGAAGCTCGGCTTTGCCACGGTGGCGCAGGCCATCATGCAGGAGCTGGAGACCTTCTTGCAGCGTCTGCCGGCGCTGCGGGAGCTCACCTTCAGCGACGGCACCCCCTTTCTGTCGGCCGAGTGCAGCCGCTGGTTGCAACCAGCCAAGGGGGGGAGCAGTGACGGACAAGGGGGTTGCTCTCTGGCCGAAGAGGTGGCGCTACGCCATGGCGAGCAGGGGGTTGCTGCGGCGCTCGCCCTGCTCGATGAGCGGATGGCGCAACTGAAAGAGCCCAGAGCCCGCTTCCATGCACAACTGGTGCAGGCGGAGTTATTGGAACAGGAAGGCATGAATTCGCTGGCTCGCCAGCACTACCAGCACTTGTGGCAAGAGGCCACCCGTCTGGGACTGTCGCAATGGGAACCGGGGCTGGTGAGCCGTCTGGAACGTCATGCGACCGCCTTGGCGCAATGAGTGTCGAAATGAGTCATTGAGTCGGAGTTGAATCACAATCTTATGTTCAAAACCATCTTTACCTTTCTGCAGCAACAGCTGCCGAAACTGAAACCCTCCTGGCCTCTGCTCGGTGCGGTGCTCTGGGTTGTCGCCCTGATCCTGGTGTGGTGGCTGGGGCCCCGCATCGAGATCCGCGACGCTCGTCCCTTCGAGCCGCTGTGGGGGCGGGTGGTGTTCACCCTGCTCTGGCTCTGGCTGCTGCTGGGAGTTGTCTCCTGGCGCGTATGGCGCAAGATGCAGCAACTCAAGGCCGAGCGGAACCATGAGCTGGTACTGGAGCAGGATCCGGTCAAGGGGATCCTCGATCGTCAGGCGCTCTTTCTTGACCGCTGGCTGGCGACCCTTGGCGAACATCTGGGCAAGGGGGCACTCTATGCCATGCCCTGGTATCTGGTGCTGGGTCTGCCCGGCAGCGGCAAGAGCAGCCTGATCCACCGCGCCAACCCGGCCAACAAGCTCAACCCGAGACTCGACACCGAGCTTCGTGAAGTGGCGCAGGATCAGCTGGTCGATTGCTGGCTGGGAGAGCAGGCGGTGATGCTGGATCCCGCTGGTGAGCTTCTGTCCCAACCCGATGGCGAGCAGGAGCCGCTGGCGCGCAAGCACGAGCGGCTCTGGCTGCACCTGCTCGGCTGGCTCAATGAACATCGCCGTCGCCAGCCCCTCAACGGACTGGTGCTGACGGTGGATCTGGCCTGGCTATCCCATGCCAGCGTGGCCGAACGCAAGGCCTATGCCCAGCTGATGCGCTCCCGTTTGCAGGAGCTGTCGGCCACCATGAATACCCGCTTGCCGCTCTATGTCACTTTTACCAAGCTCGACCTGCTGCGCGGGTTTGACGTGGTTTATGAGCAGCTCGACAAAGAGGCCCGCGAGGCGGTGCTGGGGGTGACCTTCAAGCCGGATGAGCGTCAGGGCAAGGGGTGGCAGGATGACCTCTCCCTCTTCTGGGACGAGTGGGTCGACAACCTCAACCGCAACCTGCCGGCACTGATGCTGGCCGGGCTGGATGCCAGCCGCCGCAGTGCGCTCTTCTCCTTTGTTCGCCAACTGGCGGGCCTCAAGGAGTATGTGACCGAGCTGCTTGCCGAGACCCTGGCCATCGAGGAGAGCAAGCCGCTGCTGGTGCGCGGTGTCTATGTCAGCTCCGTCTATCAGCAGGGGGTGCCGTTCGATGCGTTTGCCCAGGCGGCCTCTCGCCGTTACAACCTGCCAGAGCCCATTTACTCTGCGCTGCGCGGGGAGTCCAACACCTATTTCGTGCGCAAGCTCTTCTCCTCCATCATCTTCCCCGAGGCCCATCTGGCGGGCGAGAACCGGCTGCATACCCTCTATCGCCGCCGTCGCATGGCCGTCGGCCTCAGCTGCTTGTCGCTCTTCTCGGCAGCCCTCATCGGTGGCTGGCACTACTTCTACCGGGTCAACGAGGAGGCCGGTCGCAACGTGCTGACCAAGGCCCAGGCCTTTATGGCCACCAACGAGGTGGCCGATGAAGAGGCGTTTGGCGTGAGCCAGCTGCCGCGTCTCAACCTTATTCGCGAGGCGACCTTCTCCTTTGGCAACTACCGTGAGCGGATGCCGGTGGTGGCCGATCTTGGCCTCTATCAGGGGGACGAGATCGGCCCCTATGTGGAAGGCTCCTACCTGCAACTGCTGAGCCAGCGTTTCCTGCCGGCCCAGATGCAGGGGCTGCTGGAAGATCTCGACCGGGCGCCGGCGGGTAGCGAGGAGAAGCTCGCCATCCTGCGGGTGATGCGGATGCTGGATGACGCCTCCGGTCGCAACAAGGAGCTGGTGGCCCAGTATATGGCGAGCCGCTGGCAGAAGGCGTTCCCGGGGCAGGGGGCGTTGCAGGAGCAGCTGATGGGTCACCTCAACTACGCCCTCGATCATACCGACTGGCACGCTGCTCGCGCCGCCCGTGATCAGGCCGCCATTACCGCCTTTGCGCCCTTCAAGGAGCCGGTCTACGGCGCCCAGCGCGAACTGGGCAAACTGCCCATGTATCAGCGGGTCTACCAGAATCTGGTGGTGAAGGCGGGCGATGTGTTGCCGCCGGATCTCAACGTGCGTGACGAGGTTGGCCCCACCTTCGATACCGTGTTTACCCTGCGCAACGAGAGCGCAGGTCAGGTGCCGCGCCTGCTGACCTGGCCCGGTTTCAGCGATTTCTTCCTCAAGCAGGACAAAGCGCTGCTCGACCTGACCGCCATGGATGCCTGGGTGCTGGGCCAGCGCAAGCTGAGTCAGTTGAGCGAGGCGGATCGCAAGGAGATCACCCGTCAGGTCAACGATCGTTATGTCACCGACTACGTCAACCAGTGGCAGAAACTGCTGACCAATCTGGATGTGCAGCCCCTGGAGAGCCCGGAGCAGGCACTCGATGTGCTCTCGGCCATTACCGGCAACGATCAGCCGTTCCAGCGGGTACTCGCCTCGCTGGATGACAACACCCGCATTCGCAAGATCTCCGATGTGGAGGGGGATCCGGGTCAGGCCATTACGGCACGGATCGGACGTCCCTTTATGACGACCAACGCGGCGCTCAGCGGCCGTGGCGAACAGGGGCCGCTCATCTCCGAGGTGAACCAGAAGCTGGTTGATCTGCAGCACTATCTGGAGCTCATCGTCAACGCGACCGAGCCGGGTCAATCTGCCCTGAAGGCGGTGCAACTGCGCCTGACCAACAAGTACGCCGATCCCGTATTTGCCCTCGAGCAGTATGCCCGTGGTCTGCCCGAGCCGCTCAACCGCTGGGTTGGCCAGCTCTCCGAGCAGACCTCCCGTCTGGTGATCGATTTGGCCATGTCCTCCCTCAATCAGGAGTGGCAGGAGAAGGTGCTGACCCCGTTCAACAGCCAGCTGGCGGATCGCTATCCGTTCAACCCGAGCTCTGCCAAGGATGTGCCGCTCTCCGAGATGGAGCGCTTCTTTGCCCCGGGCGGCACGCTGGACAGCTTCTATCAGGTCAACCTCAAGCCGATGGTAGAGGGCGGGTTGATGGAGGGTGAACTGAGCTCACCCATTCAGGCCGAGCTGGTCAAGCAGCTGGATCGCGCGGCGCGCATCCGCCAGATCTTCTTCAGCCCGCAAGGCAATCTGGAGGTGCAGTTTGCCCTCGAGCCCATAGAGCTCACCGCCAACAAGCGGCGCAGCGTGCTGAATCTGGATGGCCAGTTGCTGGAGTATGCTCACGGTCGTCGCACCAAGGTGCCGCTGGTGTGGCCCAACACCATGCGTGACGGAGCCGAGAGCAAGATCACGCTGGTGCCGGCTGCTCGCGAGCGCTCGCCGCGCAGCGAAGGCTTCGTCGGGCCCTGGGCCATGTTCCGCCTGATGGACAAAGGCGAGCTGACCCAGGTGAGTGACGCCACCTTCGATGTGCGCTTCCCGGTGGATCAGGGGGCCATGACCTATCGGGTCTATACCGACAGCGCCCAGAACCCCTTCACCGGCGGTCTGTTCAGCCAGTTCAGATTGCCCGAATCCCTCTATTGATTAGGTCGGGGGCACCCTGTGCCCCCTTCATCCGTTGGAAGCCGATATGTCACAGAATCAACAAGGCCAGCAGGCGCTCAAAGTGGGGCGTGACCCCAGAATGTTGCCTGAGTACGAAGCGCTGCGCGCCGAGATCAACAAGCTCAGTCACGCCTCACGTCCCGAAGTGGACTGGGCGCTGATCCACCATCTTGCCAGCCAGATCTTCGAAAAGCATGGTGTCGATCTGCAGACCGCCATCTACTTCACCCTGGCCCGCTCCCGCCTTCAGGGACTGAGCGGTTTTACCGAAGGGTGCGAGTTTCTTGCCAACCTCATCGTCACCCAGTGGGATAGCTTCTGGCCGCCGGTACATCAGGAGCGGGCCCGCATCGAGATGCTGGACTGGTTTATTGCCCGCATCAGCGACGTGATTCGCCAGTACCAGATCAGCCATGAGGACAAGCGACTGATCTACCGCTGCGAGCGGGCGCTGCAGCTTATCAGCGAAAAGCTGCACAACGCGGGTCTGAGCCGCATTCCCCGGGTTGAAAACCTGATCCACTTTATCGAGGGCTATACCCACCTCTTTGACGAGACCGAGATCGTCATCGTCTCCGACGAACCGGGTCTCAAGGAGGATATGCAGATCCCGCCGATGGTCTTCTTCAAATCGGATATGGACCACGAGCACGGAACGCCGATGGCATCGGTTGCCCCCGCTCTGCCGCAGGGCAGCATTCTGGTGGGGCGCGAGAAGGGGCAGGTCAAGCCGACTGTGCTCAAGATCGAGCAGCATCGCAAACAGCGTCCGGCCTGGTTCTGGTTTGGCTGTGGCCTGCTCAGCTGCGCTCTGCCGGTCATGGCATGGCTGGGTTGGCAGCACCAGCAGCAGGAGAAGGTGATTGCTATGCAGCGCCTGCAACAGCCGGCCGCCGAGTTGCCGCGCGTGCTCAGCTATGACGATATCCGTCAGGCGCGCATCGTGCTGGGGGAGCAGGCGGTGCAAGGGATGGAGAGCGAGCTGGTGGCGCGCTATCAGGCCCAGCTGGATCGGCTGGAACAGACTTCACCGCTCTACTGGTATCGCTATGGCGAAGGGTTGCGCACCTCGTTGCAGATGCTCTATCCCGACTCGCTGGCGGTCAAGGCGCTGGACAAGCAGTGGCAGAACGCGCTGGTGGGGCAGGGGAGCAATAACAACACCATTCCCACCTACCTTGATGCCCGTGCCGGTGTCGATGCGCTGATCGACCAGCTGCAGGAGCTGGAGCGCCAACGCAAGACGGTGACCATCTCCTATCTCAAGTCCCAGCTTTATGAGGTGCAGAAAAACCTGATGCAGGAGACGCCGTTCAGTCTGCGTCTGAGCGAGCTGGAGGCGAAGAAGGCTTCGCAGGAGCCCATCACCGCCGCCGAATTGAAGGGGCTGGAGAGCGATCTGAAAGCGCTCAATATCCGCCTTTATCAGCTGCAGCAGGGCGAACTTGGCAGCTGATAGTGTTGTTGTGCGCAATATATTGCGCATAAAAAAGTGAGATATACCAGAAAGGCAACCTTTTGTAGTCAGGTTGCCATTTCTGCGCAATACCTTGCAGCCCAATCGCTTGCCATATCGGCCGTTGGCGTGTAATGCACTGATTTTATTTAAAAAATATTGAATGTTTGGAGTGGCACACTCTGTGCTGCCACGACGCAGCCTGTTTTGCCCCGTGCTTGCCGCTGCAGCCTGTTGCTGTTGTGTGAGGGGCGTGGGGATAGGGCGCAGACCCGTTATCCCCGCTCATATGGAGAATCACTATGTGCCCGACTATCGCACTGCTCGGTGACATTGGCACCGACCACGACGGTTTTCACCCCTCGCCGGTCAGCGCGGCCAGTCCCGATGTGTTCCTCGATGGCAAACCGGTAGCCCGTCAGGGCGATCCGCTGGAGCCTCATGACAAGCCCAACAACCCGCCTCATCCCCGCGCCATTGCAGGTGGGGTCGGCTCGGTGCTGGTCAACGGCAAACCCATCGCCGTCACCGGTACTGCGGTTGATTGCGGTGGCGTCGTGATTGGATCCGGCAGCGGACAGGCAGGATAAGGAGCAGATCATGGCACAAAGCACCGGATTGCAATTTACCGTCAAGGTAGGGGCACTGCCCGAGAGCACCTTCGTGGTGGCGAGTTTCCAGCTGGACGAGGGGCTGAACCGGCCGTTCAACCTGCGCCTTGAGCTGGCCAGCAGCCAGCCCGATGTCGACTTTGGCGCCGTGCTGGACCAGCCGTGCGAGTTGCTGGTGTGGTACAACGGCGAGCTGCTGCGCAGGGTCTGTGGGGTAGTGAGCGAGTTTGCCCAAGGGGACAGCGGCTTTCGCCGTACCCGTTACCGCATTGAGGTGAAACCTGCCCTGTGGCGGTTGGGTCTGCGCCAGAACTCTCGCATCTTCCAGGCGCAAAAGCCTGACGAAATCCTCAGTATCCTGCTGCAAGAGCACGGCATCACCGACTACGCCTTTGCGCTGAAGAATGAGCATGCCCAGCGGGAATACTGCGTCCAGTATCGGGAGACCGACCTCGATTTCGTGAATCGTCTCGCAGCCGAAGAGGGCTTGTTCTACTTCCACGAATTTGAAGCAGGCAAACACCGCATCGTGTTTGCCGACGACGCGGCGGCCCTGACCGCCGGCCCCGAGCTCTTCTTCAACCTTGGCAACCGCTCGCTGGAACAAGGCCCTTACGTGCGCCAGTTCCACTACCGCGAGGCAGTACGGCCAAGCGATGTAGAGCTCAAGGACTACAGCTTCAAGACACCGGCTTATGGTCTCTCTCATAAAAAGCAGGGCGCAGAACTCGAGCGTCAGCGGGACACCTATCAGCACTTTGACTACCCGGGCCGCTACAAGCAGGACCCGAGTGGCAAGGCGTTTGCTCAACATCGGCTCGATGCCCTGCGCAATGATGCGGTGGCGGGCAGTGGCAAGTCCAATAGCGCCGCCTTGTTGCCGGGCCAGCACTTTTCATTGACCGAACACCCCAACGGCAGCCTCAACACCGACTGGCAAATCGTTCATATCCGCCACACCGGTGAACAACCCCAGGCGCTGGAGGAAGAGGGCGGCAGCGGCCCGACCGTTTACCACAACGAATTTGGTGTGGTGAAAGCGAGTACCACCTGGCGCGCCCGCATCGGCAGCCCCGAGGCGCCCTACAAGCCGATGGTGGATGGCCCGCAAATCGCCATCGTAGTCGGCCCCGAGGGCGAGGAGATTTACTGCGACGAGCATGGCCGGGTGAAGCTGCAATTCCCGTGGGACAGATATGGTAGCTCCAACGACCAGAGCTCCTGCTGGGTGCGAGTGAGCCAGGGCTGGGCCGGCGGTCAGTACGGCATGATGGCCATCCCCCGTATCGGCCACGAGGTCATCGTCTCGTTTCTGGAAGGTGACCCCGACCAGCCTATCGTGACCGGCCGCACCTACCACGCCACCAACCGGCCGCCGTATGAGCTGCCTGCCAACAAGACCCGCACCGTGCTGCGCACCGAAACCCACAAGGGCGAGGGCTTTAACGAGCTGCGTTTCGAAGACCAGGCGGGGCAGGAAGAGATTTACATCCACGGTCAGAAAGACCTGAACGTGCTTATCGAAAACGATGCGGCGTGGCACATCAAGCACGACCAGCACACCGACATCGACAACGAGCGGGTGACCCGTATCAAGGCCAACGACCACCTGACGGTGGAGGGTGAGAAGCGTGACCAGATAAAAGCCGACTATTCGCTGACGGTGGATACCTCCATGCACCAGAAGTTGGGTCAATCCCTGCTGGTTGATGCTGGTCAGGAGGTGCATCACAAGGCTGGCATGAAGATCGTGATGGAGGCCGGCGCCGAGCTGACCCTCAAGGTGGGCGGCAGCTTTGTGAAGCTCGACTCCGGTGGCGTCACGCTAAGCGGTGGTTCCATCAAGATGAACTCCGGCGGCAGTCCTGGCTCGGGCTCAGGGTGGGCGGGTCAGATGCCCGGCCTGCCGGGGGCGGTCAAGGCGCCACCCTATCTTGCGCCGCCAAGGCCAGATATGCTCGAAGCGCTGCTGAGGTCGGCCAAGGCCGGGGTCGTCTCTATCCCCATGTGCGGTAAAAAAAGCGATGGCAGCTGTGGTCGGGGGGATTGCCCATGCAAATCGACTGGCAACGCTTGAGTAACGACAGCACCCTTTCGCAAGAAAAGGGCGTGCTCACCCATTTGCTGATAGATCAGGGGTGCTGGCCAGAGATCCAGCAATATCTCTATGAACATCTGGAACACCCCGAATTTAGTCTGCTGTTTGCCACCACATGCCATGAGCCTCTGTTAGCCGCATCCCCCCTGTTGTTGCAGTTGCCTGCAAACGAGGGGGTATGCCAAGAACTGATGCTGGAAATGGCGACGCGCCTCGCCGGGGTTGGTTTGAACAGCTCACGCCCCCTGGCGGAACTGGCCGCGCACTTCAGAACGTTCTTGACCGTGGCGGACGCGGCGGGAGAGAGCTACTTGCGTTTCTATGATCCCGCTATTTTCGCAGCCCTGTGGCTGAGCAATATGTGCGCTGCCTTGGGGCACGGCGTGGCGACCTGGTGGTTGCCGGACTGGGGCAGGAAGGGGTGGCGCCTGTTTTCCGTCCCCCCAACCATTGGGGATGAAATGATGCCCCGCATTACCGCTGAACTTGAGGAGCACGCCACGTTTGTCCGCCTGCTTTACCTGACGCCTCCACAGCCATTTGTTGATCATGCATGGTTGGCGCTCTGCACCATGCAGGTGATCAAAAGCGGATTGACCGAACATTGGGAGTGGCACCCCTGGTATCTGGTTTTGGCCAAACATGTGGCACATTTACCGGCCATCTGGCCCCATTTAACCGAGGATATCGTATTGCAGTCAGACCCGGAGTCAGCGCTGGCCTCTCTGTTAAATGCCCACCCTGTGAACGATGAGGTCGTATCCTGATGAGCTCTTCCACTTCCTCTGTCAACCAGCTGGTTGACACCCGTCTTTGTGATGATCCGCTCCTTTTGCACTCTGCCGAGCCAATGGAGCCCACACCGGCTGATTCGTTTGCCAAGGCAGCTCACCCCTGTCAGGCCAAGGAGTTCAAAGATATTTTCTATGTCAGCGGCAGCAACTGTTTCTGGCTGGTGCCCGAGAAAGCCTTCAAGAAGATCAAGCATGCCGTGACGATCTTCGAGACCAAGGTGCTCAAGGCCAGTAACAAACTGGCAGCCCTGTCACTGCAAGATATTCAGCTCGACTCACTGATGGTCAGCCCCTCGGTCAGCCACTTTTTTACCCCGGAGCAGCAGGCTGAGTGGCAGCAACTTGAGGCGAAAGTACGGGCTTTTAACGATGACCCGACGAGTTATAGGGCCCCTATCGATTTTGCTCGGGCTGTAAATGAAAACGAGCTGCTGGCTGCGCGGATGCAGAAACTCAAAGAGCAAGCCATCAAGCAGGCCAAAGAGCAGAAGTATGAAGTCGATGCCGCTGGTCGCTTCTATGATCCGCGCCAGGTCAAGATCCGCTCCCTGCTTGCGCAGTACAAGAAGGCCAGGAGCGCCTTTGTCGAGACATCTCCCCCCGCCAGCCAGATAGAGGCGCTGCGCCGCGAACTCCAACAGATCCAGACCCTGATGCAGGAACATAGCATGAGTCTGGCATGGCCAGCCCCCAGCTATTTCGAAGAGAAGCGGCAACGGCTGGAGAACATGGAGAAGAGTGTGCAGGAGCTCCTGCAGGTGATCGAGCAGCTGGCGGCGCTGGGGATCGCGGTCCCTGAGTGGGCCCTCACTGGCCAGAGTGGCTGTGTCGACGGCGCCAGCTGTTACGCTAACTGGTTTGCCTATCTGGACGAGAAGGCGAAAGCGGAAGCGGAGCTCAAGCGCACCATCGAGGCCTTCCTGATGGCGCTGGGGAGCGGCTACGCCACCACAAAAAACGAGCAGGCTCCCAAGCCTCCGCGTCAAGTATTCAAGCCTGCACTGGCGGCCATCGAGCAGGCCGAACAACAGGCCGTCGCCATTGAGAAACTGGCCCGGCAAGCGGCATCCCGGCTGGTGCCGCCCCGCATTCTGGCATGGGGGGGAGAGTACGAACTACGCCCCATGGATGCGCTCACCAAGGGTGACTATCCGCT
Source organism: Aeromonas sp. SCS5 (assembly GCF_001887375.1). Classification (NCBI taxonomy): domain Bacteria; kingdom Pseudomonadati; phylum Pseudomonadota; class Gammaproteobacteria; order Aeromonadales; family Aeromonadaceae; genus Aeromonas; species Aeromonas sp. SCS5. Next base: position 112,511 of record NZ_LFCS01000014.1, on the reverse strand, counting down.
GCGGGAGATCTGCTCGGCAGCCCTCTCTGCCGAGCGCTTCTGCTACTTCAGCCTATGGCAACTGCCGGTGGAGCAGACCGAGCGGTCAGGGGATCTGCTCAAGCTGGATCAGGATCCGGTGCTGCTCGCCCTGCTGGCGCAGGATGGCATTGTCCGCCTGCCCCTTGAGCCGGGCTGGTTTATCAAAGAGAGCGGCGCCCTGCGTTTTGACAAAGTGGAGGAGACGCTGGCACAGCGCGGCTGGCAAGTCGACTCCCTCCTGACTCACCGCTCCCGTTTCGAGAAACATCTCTCCACCATGCTGTTGCGACTGGACAAAGAGAGCCCGACCGGGCTGCTTGATGAGAGCCCCCAGGCCCAGCTGATGCGATTGATGAGTTACTCCACCTGGTCTGGCAAGCTGAGCAGCCAGGCGGGGGTGGAGCATGAAAAGCTATTCCTGCAGATGGGTGATACCAAGGTTAAGAGCAGTGCGACCACTCTCAATGCCTCGCGTCCGCTCACGGGGGGAGGTGGTAAACAGAGCGGGTTGAACCAGCGTTCGGTGGCTTCGGTATCGGTGGATGCAGAGTACTATCCCCTGCGCGGGGAGATAGACCTCTTTCGGGTCAAGCTGCCGCAGGCGCCAAGCGAACTGACGATCAAGGTGAAGGGGCAGCGCAGCGGCAAGCTCTACGATTTTAATCTGGGGGCCTGGTCACTGTTGCTCCATGCCAAGGCGTGGGGCAAGGCGGGGGCCATGATGGCTGCGGGGCGCGAAATCAGCCTCAGTCATACTCTGGGTGGGGTGAGCCTGAGCGGCAAGGATTGGGTGAGCAAGGTGGAGCAGAAGGGCAAGTTCGAGGGCGAGGTGGGCATTGAAGTGGGGGCCAGCGTCAGCGGGGCGCTGCTCTGGCGCCCGTCGCGGCTGAGCTGTCAGCAGCTGGATATCTCCGGTGAAGGGAAGCTGCCGCTGCAGCTCTGCAAGGCGACCACGGGGCTGAAGGCGTCGCTCAAGAAGTCGTTCGAGTCACCCATCGTGCTGAGCTGGCGCGGCAAGTGGCTGCGTCTGGGCATTCGGGCCGGTTGCTTTGGTGGTGCGGCCTCAGCCAACGCCTATCTGGAGTTTGAGCTGGACTGGCAAGGGGCGGGCTATGTGGTGGCCCTGTTCCAGCAACTGCTGCGCGACTGCCAGTATGAGCGGGTCGACCTCTTTGCCGATGACGAAAGCTATCAGCGCCTCTCGCGGGCCAGCCAGCTGGCGCTGGTGTTGGGGCTGGAGCTCGGTCAGGTGGTGGCCACCGGCAAGGACTTTGTCGACCGGGTCTATGGCCAGCTCAACCAGAGTACCAATGCCGGGCTGATTGCCTGGACCCTCTCCGGCCACCGTTTGCCCCGTAGTGATAATCCATCAGTCAATGTGGCCGCCATCTCGCCGGGGGAGGCCCGGGAGCTAGAGGTCAAACTGCAGGAGTGGGTGGATCAGCTGCTGCCGGAGGCGCTGGGCTCTTTGCTGGAGACCATGATTGCCAGGCCGTCAAAATTGTCTATGGACAGATTGAACGTCAGGCTGGATGAAAAGCAGGTTCATGCTTTACAGCAAATCACCATTGCCCGCCTGCTGGGCTGGCTTAATCAGCGCGACTACTCGGCGCTACAGCGCAATCGCCATAAGTTGACCGAGGCGGTGGTCAGAATGCACTCGCTGGAGGTACACGATAAAATCGCTGCCTATCTGAGCAACCTTAAAGAGTTGAATATGTTTATGGAACAACCTGCCATAAATAATCCAGTAGTGAGGGCCAGTCTGACACAATATCATCAGGCGCGCGACGCATTACTTGAACACTCTTACTGGGAAGCTCGGCGTGTTTTAGGTGAAAGTGGCAAAGATTATCCCAAGGTAGTTCCTACAGACTGGAGTTCTTCAGAATGAAAACACTCTTTTTAACTGCCCTGCTGCTCGCTACTCCGGTATGGGCAACCCAAGAGCGCGCCCAAGCGCTCTATGATTTGGCTGTTATTCCTTGGGAGCAGGGAAAAAAGGAAGGCTGGGAGGCAATGTTAAACGCGGCTGAAGCGGGCCATGTGGAAGCGCTTTGCACGATTGCCCGAGCCTATCAAGGAACCTCGTTGATTGTCTCGGAAAAGGCTGATGAATATTTTGAAAAGGCCGCTGAGCGCAATGGTTTATGTGGCATGCTGGCGCTTGCCAATATCGGAAGTGGCCCTATATTGAGCAATAATTTAGGCGCGGTAAAAACACATACCGACTGGCGACAAAAGGTGGTGGAATTAGCCAAGTCTCAGGCGGAGCAGGGCGATATCTATGCTATCAAGACCTATGCCTTTATACAGGGAGCAACGGGTAGTGATAACGGTTATTGTCAGTGGATGGAGAAAGCGGCCAAATTGGGTGATGCCGATGCGATGAAGCAGCTGGCTTCAGCCATTGAAGATGGTTGTGGCTGGTATCTGATCCCCGGAGCTCGTCACAAGGCTGTGCGTTACTGGATGGAACAGGCCGCGATCCATGGGCACCCGGACGCTATAGCTGACATGGCGCTTAAGCAATGCGAGAAAAATGATTATGAAGGTTTTTTTAAGTGGTTTAACAAGGCTATTGATATGGGGGACTACTCTGCGTTAGATACAATGAGCTCTGTGTTAAGGGGCGATAAAGACTTGGCCGTGTGTGTAGTTCCTGAGCAATATTTGGATAAAGTGAGGGCATACTCCTATATGTATGCACTACATAAACAGGTTCCAGAGTTAGAAAAAAGTAGGGCAGCACTTCTAAATGAGGAGTTTAGCAATCCTTACCTAATGTCAAAACTTGAAAAAGAATTAACCATAGAGCAGGTCAACAGCGCTAAAGAGTGGGCGAAGCAGTGGATGGAGAATCATCAGATCCGTACATATGGTCTGGTTTTTCATCGTTTTTTGTAGAAAAAAGTGGCTCACCACCTAATGTACCGGTTATTAAGCATTCTTAATAATGCATTTGAGGGGGAGCCTTCTTGAAATGAAAACACTATTTTTAACCGCTCTGCTGCTCACCCCCCCGGTATGGGCAACCCAAGAGAGAGCCCAAGCGCTCTATGATTTGGCTGTTATTCCTTGGGAGCAGGGCACCAAAAAAGGGGCCGATCTGATGTGGCAGGCAGCGGATGCAGGGAATGCCAGGGCGCAATGTTTGATTGCCAAGAGCAACCTGACATCGGTGTGGGTATGGTCTGATATCTCATATAAATATTTTAAAATGGCGGCAGATCAAGATGCGCTTTGTGGATTATTGGCGCTCTCCGTCGGGGCTGAAGGCGGCGTGCCCATTATGCGCCCTAAACAATTCGAAACAGATAACATTTCAACTGCCGAATATGAAAAGCGGTTGAATACTATTCTGGCCGAGCAGGTTGCGAGAGGGGATGCCGAGGCGCTGAAACTAAAGGGTTTTCTGAGCGACAATAAAAATGAGGAGTGTGCCCTGTTTGAAAAGGCAGCACAAAAAAATGACCCCGATGCCCAGTTTAGACTGGCCAATAAAATTGAAGATGGTTGTGGCTGGTATCTGATCCCCGGTTCCCGTAAAAAGGCGGTCCACTACTGGATAGAGCAAGCGGCCAACCATGGCAACCCCAGAGCCATGGAAAGAATGGCGAGATTTGCCCATGATGCGGGCGACTTTAAAGGGATGCTGGCGTGGTTTGATAAAGCGATTGCAACCGGCAATGAAAATAGCCTAGCTATGGCGAGCTATTTTTTGATGGAGGATGACATTACATCCATGCCACTTCCCGAGCAGTATCAAGATCCCGTAAAAGCCTACGCCCTTAACTATATTTTATGGCAATACAATCCCAACAATAACGACGAAGATTTTTCACCGTATATAAGTTTAAAAAAACTTGATAAGAGGTTAACCAAGGCAGAAAAAGAGCAGGCTATTACGTGGGCTAAAGAGTGGATGAAAAACCATCAGGTGCGCACCTACGGGCTGGTTTTTAATTGAGGCTTTCATCATCAATGAGCATGAAATGAACAGTCAAATATTCATTATGAAAAAAAACCTCTTTAACATGTATGGATCTCTGGTTCCGGATGGTGAATGTTAAAAGTTAAGCAGTTTTCAATGTTCGTGTTGAACGCACTATTAGCTGCTTCATTTGCAAACGCAGCTGCAGATAAGGTGGTGACAGCAGATGAGCTTTATCAACAAGCGGTGATCCCTTATGAGCAAGGTTGGAATAAAGGGCTTGATTTGATGTGGCAAGCTGCTAATGCAGGAAATATCAAGGCGTTGTGCCTGATTGCCAGAGGTTATCAAGGTACATCTTTGATTGTTAATGTTGATGCACAAACATATTTTAAAAAAGCAGCAGAATTAGGCGGGCTATGTGGCATGCAAGCATTATCTAATCTCGGTAGTGGCCCCATTTTAGATGCGTCATTATCAGATCATTCCGGCGATCAAAATTGGACCGAAGTTTTGCTTGAGACAGCTAAAAAAAGAGCAGACGAAGGTCAGTTGGATGGTCTGCGGTCGTATGCGTTGATACAGGCAGCCAAAGGGAATGGCAATGGTTTCTGTAAATGGATGGAAAAAGCGGCAGATTTAGGGGATGCTGATGCCATGAACCAATTGGCAGGAGCAATTCGTGATGGCTGTGGCGGGTATATGATTCCTGGCTCACGTGATAAGGCTGTGCGTCACTGGATAGAACAAGCCGCCAACAATGGAAATCCAAGAGCAATGGATCAATTAGCTGTCTATTATCAAGAGGCTGGAGATGTAAAATCGATGCTTCATTGGTATGGCATGGGGGCAAACATTGGCAATGTAAACTCCATTTTATTTTATTCTGGTTATTTAATGTCCGCACTTGAGTTAGGTGTTGAGGTTCCCCTTGAATTACAAGATAAAGTAAAGGCCTATGGGTTGTTGAATGCCGTTGTAAGCCAAATTACTGAGGATGATAATGTGTTCTCCGCTTATCATCAAGCTATTGAACGTATGCGTTTTTTAGAGAAAGTTTTGACTGCTGAAGAACTGGATGAAGCGAAAAAGTGGTCCAATGAATGGATGAAAACACATCAAGTAAGAAGTTACTTCCTAGAATTCGGAATGTAACAGAGCTTGTTGTTACTGCAAAAAACACCAGATAGGTGTACAGATCTGGTTATCACAAGACACCGGCCTTAAACCGGTGTATTTTTTACGCTACTTTCATGTTTCATGCGCTCCTCCTTCGGTATCAATTTCAGACCCTTTTTGAACATGTGGGCTGACCACTACAAAGGGTTTTCAGTCTCATCGGATAGCGCGCTGGCGCGGGCTCGGGTATAGTCCTGCGCCAGTTGCGTTATCCAGTTCAGCTGACCTGCGGTTATCCAGAGAGTGGTGCGGGTTGGCCAGTGTGAGGTGTGTTATGAAATTCAGTCCCCTGCTCGACGAGATGATGAAAGCCCTGCAGGTACTGCCGGGGGTGGGGCCCAAATCGGCGCAGCGGATGGCCTTTACCCTGCTCGAGCGCGAGCGCAGCGGCGGTTTGCGGCTGGCCCAGCTGCTATCCCGCGCCCTGACCGAGATTGGCCACTGCAGCCACTGCCGCACCTTTACCGAAAACGATCGCTGCGATATCTGCGCCAATCCCAAGCGGGAAGAGAACGGTCTGCTCTGTGTGGTGGAGAGCCCGGCGGACGTGGCCGCCATCGAGCAGACCGGCCAGTTTTCCGGTCGCTACTTTGTGCTGATGGGCCATCTGTCGCCGCTGGACGGCATCGGCCCTGAGGAGCTGGGACTCGATATTCTGGAGCGCCGCTTGAAAGATGAGGCGATCAGCGAACTGATCCTCGCCACCAACCCCACCATCGAGGGGGATGCCACCGCCTGGTATATCGCCGATATGGCCCGTGCCGCCGGGGTGGAGGTGAGCCGCATCGCCCATGGCGTACCGGTGGGGGGCGAGCTGGAGCTGGTGGATGGCACCACGCTCTCCCACTCCCTGATGGGGCGTCAGCGTCTCAAATAAGGGGCTGGATAGGGCTGTATCATTGCGGCCTGATCAGAAAATCGGCAGTTGAATGGAAAAAGGGGGCGACTGAGCAGGATTGCACATTCGCCCCCTTGATATTTGGATCGCTGTCCCCATCTAGGTTGGGCGTATGTTCAACCCGATGTTTCTGAGGATTGGTCCATGACCCAAAGTGTTCATGCCGAAACCCACGGCTTTCAAACTGAAGTCAAACAACTGCTGAGCCTGATGGCTCACAGCCTCTACTCCAACAAAGAAGTATTCCTGCGCGAGCTGATTTCCAACGCATCCGATGCGGCGGACAAGCTGCGCTTCAAGGCGCTTTCCGATGCCTCTTTGTTCGAAAACGACGGCCAGTTGCGTGTGCGCCTGGTGGTGGACAAAGAGAAGCGTACCCTGACCATCTCCGATAACGGGATCGGTATGACCCGCGATCAGGTGATCGAGCACCTGGGTACCATCGCCAAGTCCGGCACCGCAGAATTCTTCAAAAACCTCTCCGGCGATCAGGGACGTGACTCCCAGCTGATCGGCCAGTTCGGGGTTGGTTTCTACTCCGCCTTTATCGTTGCCGACAAGGTGACCGTGGTTTCCCGCGCCGCCGGTACTGCTCCGGAGCAGGGCGTGCAGTGGGAATCGGAAGGGGAAGGCTCCTTCACCGTCGCTGACGTGACCAAAGAGGGTCGCGGTACCGACGTTATCCTGCACCTGCGTGCCGAAGAGGACGAGTTCCTCGACGACTGGCGTCTGCGCTCCGTGGTGAGCAAATACTCCGACCATATCAGCGTGCCGGTGGAAATGTACAAAGAGGGCACCCCGGATCGTGAAGAGGATGGTGAGACCATCGTCGGCACCCCGGGCGAGTGGGAGCAGGTCAACCGCGCGACTGCACTGTGGACCCGCAACCCGAAAGATATCAAGGACGAGGAGTATCAGGAGTTCTACAAGCACGTCGCCCACGACTTTGAAGATCCGCTGCTCTGGGGCCACAACCGGGTGGAAGGGGCGCAGGAGTACACCAGCCTGCTCTACGTACCGGCCCGCGCACCGTTCGACCTTTACAACCGCGAGCAGAAGCACGGTCTGAAGCTCTACGTACAGCGCGTCTTTATCATGGACGACGCTGAGCAGTTTATGCCGACCTACCTGCGCTTCGTCAAAGGGGTGCTGGACTCCAACGATCTGCCGCTCAACGTCAGCCGTGAAATCCTGCAGGACAACAAGGTGACCGCCTCTCTGCGCAAGGCTTGCTCCAAGCGCGTCCTGACCATGCTCTCCAAGCTGGCGAAAGATGATGCCGAGAAGTACGCCAAGTTCTGGAGCGAGTTCGGTAACGTGCTCAAAGAGGGCCCGGCCGAGGATTACGCCAACCGCGAAGAGATCGCCAAGCTGCTGCGCTTTGCCAGCACCGCTGGTGAGGGCGAAGCCCAGACCGTCTCTCTCGAGGATTACGTTGGCCGCATGAAGGAAGGTCAGCAGAAGATCTACTACATCACCGCCGACTCTTATGCCGCTGCCAAGAACAGCCCGCACCTCGAGATCTTCCGCAAGAAGGGTGTCGAAGTGCTGCTGATGTGGGAGCGGGTGGACGAGTGGCTGATGAGCCACCTGACCGAGTTCGACGGCAAGCAGCTCATCTCCGTCACCCGTGGTGAACTGGATCTCGGCGATCTGGAAGATGAAGCATCCAAGCAGGCGCAAGAAGAGGCCGAAAAAGCCAACGCTGGTCTGGTTGAGCGGGTCAAGAAGAGCCTCGGTGAAGCGGTGAAAGAGGTGCGTGTCACCCACCGTCTGACCGACTCCCCCTCCTGCATCGTGACCGACGCCTACGGCATGAGCACCCAGATGATCAAGCTGATGCGTGCCGCCGGCCAGCCGGTACCGGAGCAGAAGTACATTCTGGAACTCAACCCCGACCATGCGCTGGTGAAGAAACTCGACACCATCGAAGACGAGGCGCTGTTTGGTGAGTGGGTCACCCTGCTGCACGAACAGGCCCAGCTGGCCGAGCAGGGCGGGCTGAACGATCCGGCGAGCTTCGTCTCCCGCATCAACCGCCTGTTGCTGCAAGCTTAAGCCGCGACTCCGATAACAAAAAGCCCACTGCATGCAGTGGGCTTTTTTGATCCTGCCGTGTGAGAACGGCGAAATACAGTGGCAAAGGAGGCGGCCAGCGCCTCTCTATTTGCGATATTCGTTGTTGTAGTTCTGGATGAGACGGCGGGTCACCTCGTGCTGGGGATCGGCAAACACCTTGAGGGTCTTGCCGCGTTCCACCACCCGCCCTTCATGCATTACCAGCACCTCGTCGCTGATATGGCTGACGATACCCAGATCGTTGGCCACCAGCACATAGCTCAGCCCCATGGTCTCCTGCATCTCCAGCAGCAGGTTGATGATCTGGGAGCGTACCGAGATATCCAGGGTGGTGAGCGCTTCGTCGGCCACCACGATTTTGGGGTTGAGGATAAGCGCGCGCGCCAGCGCCACCCGCTGCTGCTGACCGGAGGAGAGCATCTGCGGGTAGAAGAGGGCGTGATCGGGCAGCATGCCCACCATGCGCAGGGTCTGCACCACCTTCTCGCGGCGCTCCTCCTCGGTCATTTCGGTGTTGAGGCGTAGCGGCGTCTCAAGGATCTGGCCAACCCGGATCTTGCGGTTCAGCGAGGTATTGGGATCCTGAAAAATCATCCGCAGCAGCTTGCAGCGAGTCTGGTAATCGCCATGCACCATCAGCTGGCCGTCGATGGCGATGTCGCCGCTGGTGGGCTCAATCATCCCGGCCAGAATGCGGGCCAGGGTGCTCTTGCCGGAGCCCGCTTCACCGACGATGGCCAGGGTCTGGCCCACTTCAAGGTCAAACGAGAGGGGCTTGATCGCCTCCACAGCCTGACGACGGAACAGGCCGGTACGATTCTGGTAGGTTTTGCTCAAGCCCCTCACTTGCAGCAGGGAGGGCTCAATCACATGATCCTCTCTGGCGGGGGCGTTGCTGGTCATCATTTTTTCGGCTCCTCCATGTTCAGCGGGAAGTGGCAGCTGAACTGGTGTCCCTTCACCTTGTTCATCACCGGGGTCTGCACGCACTGCTTCTGGGCATAGGGGCAGCGCGGGCCGAGCCGGCAGCCGATGGGCAGATGCTGCAGCGGCGGGATGACGCCGGGCAGGGTTTCGAGGCGCGATTTGTGGCGCACCAGCTTGTCAAAGTCGGGGATCGACTTGAGCAGCGCATCGGTATAGGGGTGATGCGGTGTCTCGAGGATCTGCTCGCGGGTGCCCACCTCCACCATCTGGCCGCAGTACATCACGTTGATGGTATCGGTCAGGTTGGCGATGGCGGCGATGTCGTTGCTGATGATGAGGATGGTGGTGTTGCCCAGCTTGTTCATCTTGTCCAGCAGCCGCAGGATCTGGGAGTGGGTGGTGGACTCCATGGCACTGGTGGGTTCGTCGGCAACCAGCAGGCGCGGCTGGTTGGCAATCGCCATGGCGATCATCACCTTCTGGCACATGCCATCTGACAGCTCATGGGGATAGGCGCGCATCACCTTGCGGTGATCCTTGACCCCGACCCGGTGCAGCAGGGCTATCGCCCGCTTCTTGCGCCACTGGAAGCGCTGCCAGAACTGCCCCTCGAACGAATCGGTCGGGATCGCCTCTTCCAGCTGGGTGCCAATCTCCTCGGAGGGGTCGAGACAGCTGATGGGATCCTGGAAGATCATGGCGATCTCGCGGCCCATGATGCGGCGCCGCTCGCGGGGCGCCATGGTCAGCAGATCCATGTCGTTGAAGCGCATCCGGTCGGCGCGCACTGTCCAGTTATCCTTTTCGATGCCGACGATCACTTTGGCGATCAGGCTCTTGCCCGAGCCGGATTCGCCGACCAGTCCGCGGATCTCCCCCTCGTTGAGGGTGAGGCTCACCTTGTCTACCGCCTTCACCTTGCCCTGCGGGGTGTCTATCTCGATGGTGAGATTGCGAATATCTAGCAACGGCATCAGTCATTCCCCTCTTTGAGCGCTTCACGGATGCCCTCGCCAACCAGGTTGGTCACCAGCACGCTGAACAGAATGGCGATGCCGGGCAGGGTGACGGTCCAGGGGGCGAGATAGATAAGATCGCTCGAGTCAGCCAGCATGGCGCCCCACTCCGACTGGGGCGTCTGGGCGCCAAGGCCGAGAAAACCGACCGCGGAGATATCGAGGATGGCGGCCGAGAGGGTGCGGGTGGTCTGGGCCACCAGGGTCTCGACGATATTGGGCAAAATGGCCAGCCGCATGATCCGCAAGGGGGGCGAACCGTCGAGCCGGCTGGCGATGATGTACTCCTTCTGCATCTCGGCATGCACCGCGTTGTAGGTAGCCCGGATAAATGGCGGGATCAACGCGAGAGTAATGGCGATCAGGGTGTTGCCAAGGCCTGGCCCCATGATGGCGACCATGATGATGGCCATCAGCAGGGAGGGGATGGAGAGCAGGGTATCGAGCAGATGGTGCAGCACGCTCGATTTGAGCCCCTTGCTCATGCCGCCGAGAATGCCGATGGCAGAACCGACCACCATGGCGATCACCACCACGATGAGGGCGCAGCCGAAGGTGAGCCGCGCGCCGACCACCAGCCGGGAGAGGATATCCCGTCCCAGATCGTCGGTGCCGAGGAAGAAGTCGATATTGCCGTTGTTGGCCCAGGAGGGGGCCAGCAGCAGATGCTCGGCATGCTGCTCATCGATACCGTAGGGCACCACCAGCGGGCCGAACAGGGTGATGATCAGCAGCAGCAAAAAGCCCCACAGTCCTGCCATGGCAAGCGGATTGCGGCTGTAGGAGGCCCATGTCTGCTCCAGCGGCGAGAGGATCTTGAGCTCGGGATAGATGTTCGATTTATCTTGCATAGGGTACCTGGCTCCTGGTCACGCCATGAGCGCGTTCAATCTTGTTTGGCATAGAGCTCTTTGCGCCGTGCCGGATAGATAAGAGTGGTGAGCAGCTCGGTGCTGACACTGATCAGGATGACGAAACTGGCGATGACCAGGGTCGCGCCGCGAATGGCGGCGTAATCCTGCAGGGCGATGCTGCTGACCAGCCAGCGGCCGATGCCATGCCACTCGAACACCACCTCGGTGATCATGGCGGAGGTGAGCACGCTGCCCAGTTGCAGACCGAGCAAAGGCAGTACCGGAGGCAGGGCATTTTTCAGGCCATGGCGCCAGACGATCTGCCACTTGGAAAGGCCACGGCTCGCTGCCGCCCTGATGTAGTTCTGCTTCATCACGTCGATGAGCGAGCTGCGCACATGGCGGATCACCTCGGTCGTCGGTACCACCGCCAGCACCAGCGAGGGGAGGATGAGGTGGCGCAGGGCATCGTGCAGCGCCGCCTGACGCCAGGGCTCCTGACTCAGCAGCACGTCGATGACGGCGATGCCGGTGATGGGCGGCACGTCATAGAGCAGGCTGATCTGGCCTGACGCCGGCAGCCAGCCGAGATCCAGCGAAAATAGCATCACCACCAGCAGCGCCAGCCAGAACACCGGCACCGCATAGCCGATAAGGCCGGCGGTCATGATGGAGAGATCCAGCGGCTTGCCCTGTGACAGGGCGGCCAGGGTACCGAGCGGGATCCCCACCAGCAGCGAGACGGTGAAAGCGGCCAGACAGAGGATCAGGGTTGCCGGGAAGTAGTGGCGAATTTCGTCCAGCACCGGCAGGCCGGAGACGCTGGAGAGGCCGAGATCCCCGGCCAGAATATGGCGCAGGAAGTCGGGATAGCCGCTCCAGAAACTCAGCTGATGGCCGAGCAGGCGATAGTCCAGCAGGTAGGCGACAAAGGTCAGGGCCAGCAGGGTAATGAGCAGCAGGTTGATGCGACGCAAGGTGTATAAAAGCATGCTTACTCCCGGTGAGCCTGATTGAAGGAGGTGCCGCCAAAGGGCATCAGGATCAGCCCCTCGATGTCACTGCGGCTGACCTGGGTGCGCAGGGCATGGGCCAGCGGAATGAGGGGCAGCTGCTCGTTGAGCAGGGTCTGGGCGTAGTAGTAGTTGCGCAGCCGGAAGGCCAGCTGGGGCGTGGTGACCGCATCGTCCAGCAGCTGATCGAAGGCCGGGCTGCACCAGCGGCTGTAGTTGTTGCCGCGCTCGACCGCCGAGCAGCTCAGCAGCTGGCGGAAGAAGTTGTCCGGGTCGGCGTTGTCGGCAATCCAGCCAGAGAGCAGGCTGTCGTACTGACCGGCGGCCAGGCGTTTCTCGATGACGGGCCACGCCTGCTGGACGATCTTGAGCTTGATGCCCACCTTGGCCAGATCGCTTCGCATCAGCTGGGCGGTCTTGAGCGCATCCGGGTTGTAGGGGCGGGCGTCCGGTTGCACCAGCACCTGCATCTCGAATCCCTTCTCGAGCCCTGCTTCCTTGAGCAGCTTGCGGGCCAGCGCCAGATCTGGCTTGCGCATCGGCAGGCTGGGGTTATAGCCCCACGAGAGCGGTGGCAGCAGGCTGTTGGCCGGTAGACCGGTATCGAAATAGACCGCTTGCAACAGGTTGTCGATATTGATGGTGCTGGCAATGGCCTGACGCACCTTGACGTTGTTGAACGGCGGCTTGCGGGTATTGAGGGCCAAAAATGCCACGTTCATCCCCGACTGTACCGAAAGGCTGAGGTCGGGATGTTGCTTGATCACCGAGAGCTGGCTGGCGGCTGGCGTGCTCATCACGTCGCACTCGCCGGTCAGCAGTTTGGCCAGCCGCTTGGACGAGCGCGGGGTGATGTCATAGACCAGTTGCTCGATCCGGGCAGGGCCGTTCCAGTAGCCGGGATGGCGCAGATAGCGGATGAACTCGTTGTGGCGATACTCCTTGAAGCTGAACGGGCCGGTGCCGATGGGGCGGGTATCGAGCAGCGCCGGGGTTCCCGCCTTGAGCATCTGCTCGGCGTATTCGGCGGAGAGGATCACCGCATAGTCGCTGGCCAGGGTCGCGAGGAAGGAGGCGTTGGGCTGGTTCAACTCGAACACCACCTGCTGCGGCCCCTTCTTGTAGACCCGCTTGATGAGCTGATCCTGCCCCAAGCTGTAGAAGAAGGGGTAGTCGCCGCCGGAGACGTTGTGATAGGGGTGGTGCTCGTCGAGTTGACGGGCGTAGGTAAAGACCACGTCATCGGCATTGAGGGTGCGGCTTGGCTTGAACCAGGGGGTGTGGTGGAAACTCACCCCCTTGCGCAGGGTCAGGGTATAGGTGAGGCCATCCTCGCTCACATGCCAGTTGGTGGCGAGCGCCGGCTCCAGTGCCAGAGTATTGGGGTTGACCTCCAGCAGGCGGTCGTAGAGCGGACGAGCGCTGGCATCCAGCGTAACCCCGGTGTTGGAGACATGGGGGTTGAAGGAGAGGGGAGAGCCCTCAGCGCAGTAGATGAGTCCGGTCTTGGAAGCTTCGGATTGCTTGTTGCAGCCGGTGAGCAGAACCAGCAGACCGAGCAGCAAGGGTGTGAGCATTCTCATTGTTGAACCATGTTTTTGATACGCATCTGTTTTTATATGAATGCGCCAGCACTGTGCTGGCTTTGTTGGTGCCGGTGTCAGTCGGACTCTTTCTGGTCTTGTTCCGTATCGTTGTCGCCATCCTGCAACTGATACTTGCGTAGCATGCCACGAAACTGGTGATAGCTTAAGGCCAGCAGTTGGGCGGCTTTGCGCTGATTATACTGGGATTGCTGCATCGCCTGCTTGAGTAAATTAATCTCGAACTCCGCCACAGCCTGCTTGAGATCGAGCGGCAACGCCCCGGTTGTCGCACCTTGCGGCTCGCTTTTACTCTCCTGACTGCGAGCGGCTACGGGCCGCCAGGGGGAATCAAACGGATTGATCACCAGCTCGGCCAGCGGCAACTGGGGGTTGCCCTGGCGGTAGATGCTGCGCTCCACCACGTTTTTCAGCTCCCGCACGTTGCCAGGCCAGGGGTAATCGAGCAGCAGCTGGGTTGCTTTACGCGAGAAACCGGCAAAGAGCGGATAGCCCAGCTCCCGGGTCATGCTGTGGGCGAAGTGCTCCGCCAGCATCAGGATATCTTCCCGCCGCTCCCGCAAGGGGGGGAGGGTAATCACATCAAACGCGAGTCGGTCCAGCAGATCGTGGCGAAACAGCCCCTTGTCGGCCAGTGCCGGGAGATCTTCGTTGGTCGCGCAGACCAGACGCACATCCACCTTGAGGGGCTTGGCCCCGCCCACTCGCTCGAACTCGCCATACTCGATGACCCGCAGCAGCTTCTCCTGTACCCGGGCGCTGGTGGTGGCCAGCTCGTCAAGGAACAGGGTGCCGCCATCGGCCCGCTCGAAGCGGCCTTGATGGCGCTTGGCTGCGCCGGTAAAGGAGCCCGCCTCGTGACCGAACAGCTCGGTCTCCAGCAGACTCTCGCTCAAGGTGGCGCAGTTGATGGTGACAAAGCTTTGATCCCAGCGCGCCGAGAGATAATGTAGGCGGTGGGCGATGAGCTCCTTGCCCGTTCCCCGCTCACCGATGATCAGCACGGGTTTGCGCAGCGGGGCGAGCCGTGAGGCCTGCTCGATGATCTCGAGGAATGCGTTGGATTCCCCCAGCAGGCTTTCCGTGGCCGTGGTCATAGTGATCCCTGTCGGTTGTTAAAGCTGGTCAATCTTACCAAAAGTTGGTGATTTTTATCACCAACTGCATGGCATCTATTGAAACGGGGCAAAGCAGCCCCATATAAATCAACAAGTTAAATTTCGCTCCAGATTGGCACACAAGTTGCCATTGTCAATGGAGAAACAACGCCATGCCATTAACAGGAGTGCAATCATGAGTATTTTTTCCCGTCTGGCCGACATCATCAATTCCAACCTGACGGCCCTGCTCGACAAGGCAGAAGATCCCCAGAAGATGGTGCGCCTGATCATCCAGGAGATGGAGGACGAGCTGGTCAAGGAGCGCTCCAATCTGGCCCGCTTCCTCGCCAGCCAGAAAGAGATTGGCCGTCAGGTCGCCCGCCATCAGGAGCGGGTCGACGAGTGGCAGGCCAAGGCCGAACTGGCCCTGACCAAGGGGCGTGAAGATCTGGCCCGCGCCGCCCTTATCGAGAAGAAGAAACAGAGCGAGTTGTCAGAGACCCTCTACCGCGAGCAGCAGGCGGTCGACAGCGGCATCGAGAAGCTGGGTGAAGAGATCCGCCAGCTGGAAGCCAAGCTGGAAGATGCCCGAGCCCGCCAGAAAGCGATGGCCATTCGCAGCGAAGCGGCCAGCAGCCGTCTCAACGTGCAGAGCCAGGTTGCCCGTGGTGACAGTCAGGCGGTGGTGAGCAAGTTCGAGCGGATGGAGCGTCGCATCGACGAGATGGAGGCTCGCGCCGATCTGGGTCAGTCCGACAAGGCGCTGGCGCAGCAGTTTGCCGAGCTGGAAGTGGACGATCAGATAAGCCGCGAGCTTGAGGCGATGCGCCAAAAGCTGGGTCAGCGTGACGGCCAGCAGGGGGAGTAAGCGATGGAGAGTCTGCTGGGTGTATTGATGGTTCCCATGGTGGTCTTCATGGTGGTGGTGGCACCCATCTGGCTGGTGCTGCACTACCGGGCCAAGGGGCGAATCGGCGCTGGTCTTGCCGATAGCGAGCGGGAACAGCTGCAAGGGTTGCTGGCTCGCACCGAAAAGATGCAGGAGCGAGTCGGTGCGCTGGAATCGATTCTGGATGCGGAAGTGCCCGGTTGGAGGAACAAGGTATGAGCAGTGTCAATCGTGAGGGGCGCAACCTCTATCGCGATCCCCGGCAGGGCAAGATTGCCGGAGTTTGCGCCGGTTTGGCAGAGTATTTCGGGGTAGAGACCTGGATCGTGCGGCTGCTCGCCATCAGCGGCCTTATCTTCGCCGGGTTCATCACCTTCACCGCTTACATTGCCGCCTGGTTTTTGCTCGACAAAAAGCCGGTCACCCTCTATTCCCACGAGGATGCCGATTTTGCCGAGGTGCGGATGAAGGCGCGCAGCTGGCAGGCGGGGGTCACCCCCCAACAGGCGCTGAGCCGTGTCGCGCAGGAACTGGATGCACTGGAGCCCAGAGTTCAGCGGATCGAGAAGCTGGTGACCTCCCGCGAGTTCACCCTGCAGCGGGAATTTCGCAAGCTGTAGTGCTTGCCGAAAGTGCCTGCCAAGCACTCAATGTCGATGGTGGAGCCTTCAGTGATGCCCCATCATCGACGCTACTCAGGCTGATTGACCATCCCGATGCGGATAGCCAGTTTGCCTTGTCGCACGGCCAATCACGCCGGATGCAACCACCAAGGGAGAACGGGTCAAGCCTTGATACTCAATAAACTGGAACAGAAGTTGACTCGCCTGCAGAGCAAGGCGAACGACGTGGTGAACCGGGTGCGGGATCGCCATATCCGGCTGGCGGTGACCGGCCTCTCTCGCAGCGGCAAAACAGCCTTTATCACGGCGCTGGTCAACCAGCTGGAACACGCGGCCATCGATGGCCGTTTGCCGTTGTGGGATGCCCTGCGTCAGGGGCGTATTCTCGGTGCGCGCCGGGTGCCGCAGCAAAATGCCCACATCCCCACCTTTGCCTACGAGCGCGGCCTCGACTCCCTGTTTGGTGATCCGCCGGCCTGGCCCGAGCCCACCCGCGGCGTGGCCGAGGTGCGCCTCGAAATTCGTTATCGCACCCGCCACCCCCTGCGCAAGCATCTGGGGGAGATCTCGACCCTCTACGTGGATCTGGTGGATTACCCCGGGGAGTGGCTGCTCGACTTGCCGCTGCTGGATATGAGCTACGAGCAGTGGAGCGAACAGGTGCGTGATCAGCTGCGCCGCCCCGAGCTGCAGGCGCTCGCCGCCAGCTGGCTGACCCCCGGGTGGCAGGCAACGCAACCTTTTGCCGAGCGACCGGTGGCTGAACTGGCCGAGCGCTACACCGCCTATCTGCACGCCTGCAAACAGGAGCTGGGACTGCACCTGATCCAGCCCGGCCGCTTCGTCTTGCCGGGGGAGTATGCCGGTGCCCCCATGCTGCAATTTGTCCCCTGGGTGTGGGATATGCCCGCCGGCGAGCCCGCCGATGGCACCCTCTACGCCACCCTCAGGCAGCGCTTCGAGCAGTACAAGCAGCATCTGGTGCAGGGTTTTTATGAGCAGCACTTTGCCGGCTTTGATCGTCAGATCGTGCTGGTGGACTGCCTGCAGCCCCTCAACGCCGGGGCGGCCAGCTTTGGCGATATGCAGCAGGCCATCGCCCGCATCATGGAGAGCTTTGCCTACGGCAAGAGCAACTGGTGGCGGCGACTCTTCTCGCCCCGTATCGACAAGCTGCTGTTTGTGGCGAGCAAGGCCGATCACGTCACCCCCGAGCAGCATGGGCCCATGGTCTCCCTGCTCCAGCATCTGGTGCGCAGCGGCCGCGGCCAGGCCCGCTTTGAGGGGATCACCACCGAGTGTCTGGCGCTCGCCGCCATCAAGGCGACCGAGGTGGGCAAGGGGGTGGCCAATGGCCGTGAGTTCCCTGCCATCCGTGGCACTAGCCTGAGCGGTGAGCCGCTGCTGCTCTTCCCGGGGGAGGTGCCGCCCCATATTCCGCCCGCGCAGTGGTGGAACAATCAGGGTTTTGATTTTCAGGCGTTTCGCCCCATGCCCATGAGCGCCCATCAGGCGCTGCCCCATATCCGGCTCGATGCGGCGCTGGAGTTTCTGCTCGGGGATCACCTCGAATAACGGTGTGCGGTCTTGGCACCTGAGCCGAAGGCTGCGCACAGGAGAACAATGCGATGAACGATCAGATAAAAGAGCGGCCACCGTTGCAGGGCAAGGTGATCCTTGAGCCTGCCTTGACGGTGGCCAGTGACGAGCGCCCGCCCGCACCGGCCCAGAGGCTGGAGGAGGCGAGTTTCGAGCGTCTCGACGAGCTGGACGATTTCACCGAGGTGGAGAGTGCCCTCGTCATCAAACCGCGTCGCCGTCATCGGCTACTGGCGTGGGGGCTGGGGGCGGTCGGTCTGCTCTCGTTGGGCCAGTATGGCGCCTTTCTTTACGATCAATTCCTCACGACTCCGCTCTGGGGTAGCGCCTGGCTGGCGGCCTCTGCGCTGGTGGCGGCGGGGACCGCCAGCGTGGTGGGGCGCGAGTGGCTGCGGCTGCGCACCCTCAAGCGGCGTCAGGATGTGCGCTCGCGGGCAGAAGATCTGCTGGCCCATCAGGGGGTCGGGCAGGGGCAGGCCTTCTGCGAAGGGTTAGCGGTCAAAAGTGGCGACAAGGGGCGCGAGGGGTATCAGACCTGGCTGGCCCAGCTCGACGAGAGCCACAGCGATCGGGAGGTGCTGACCCTCTACAGCCAGCTGGTACTCGGCGAGCGCGACAAGCTGGCGCAGGCGCGGGTGGCCAAATGGTCGGGGGAGGCCGCCGTGCTGGTGGCGTTGAGCCCGCTCGCCACCGTCGACATGATGCTGATGCTGTGGCGCAACCTGCGGATGATCGAGGATATCGCCGATGTCTACGCCATCGAACTTGGCTACTGGAGCCGCATACGCCTCATCCGTCAGGTGTTTCGCAACATGCTTTACGCCGGTGCCACCGAGCTGGTGACCGAGGTGGGGATGGACTTGCTGGGGGCCGAGCTTACCGCCAAGCTCTCTGCCCGCGCGGCGCAAGGGGTGGGGGCGGGCCTGCTCACCGCTCGCCTTGGCCTGCGCACCATAGAGGCGTGCCGCCCGCTGCCCTGGTGTGCGGACGAGAAGCCGAAATTGGGCGAGCTGCGCAAGCGGCTGGTGGGTCAGCTGGCCGGTTATCTCAAGGGGACGAGCTAACCCCGGATCGGAGCTCGGCAGTTGGCGCATCCTGATGGGGGCCAGGCATGCCGAGGATCTACATTGTTTTGCTGGTGAAACACGCATCCACTTTTTTCGGCGTTTTTTGCAACAATCTGCGCCGGGCGGATGGGCTATCACGGTATAACGCGGGCAACGGAGCTGCTCCGCTTTTATCCCGTCACCTTCAGGTATTGGGTGTACAAGGGGCAACAAGGGTTTGGCTCACTCTGAATGAGTCAGCTCGCCATCAGGCTTGAATGTCACATTTTATTTACATCTCTCGCCAGCAGCCGACCACAGGGTCGGCTGCTTTTTTTGTTGCCGGTTCGTTACAGTGATCCTGTGACCCAATGGCAAGGCGCCCCAACCGGCGCAGAGGATGGAACCACTTATGGCAACCCTTTATACCGCTCACCAGCCGGATGCCCGGGGGATGATCCACTACTCGGCCGAAGAGCACGGCACCTGGCAGATCCTGATCGAACGCCAGCTGGCGGCGCTTGAAGGCAAGGCGTGTGACGAGTATCTGGCGGGCCTTGAAAGACTGACGTTGCCGCGAGATCGCATCCCCCAGCTGGCGGAGCTCAACGAGGTATTGCTGGCGACCACCGGCTGGTCGGTGGCGGCAGTGCCGGCGCTTATCTCATTTGACCGCTTCTTTGCCCTGCTGGCCAATCGCCAGTTTCCGGTGGCGACCTTTATCCGGCGCCGGGACGAGCTCGACTACCTGCAGGAGCCCGATATCTTTCACGAGATCTTCGGGCACTGCGCCATGCTGACCAACCCCGCCTTTGCCCACTTTACCCACCTCTATGGCCAGCTTGGCCAGCAGGCGAGCAAGGAGGAGCGGGTCTTTCTGGCCCGCCTCTACTGGTTCACCGTGGAGTTTGGCCTCCTGGCCACGGCGGACGGGCTGCGTATATACGGCGGTGGCATTCTCTCCTCCATCGGCGAGACGGCCTATGCCCTTTCCGGCAAGCCGCTGCTGCAACCCTTCGATCTGCTGGAGGTGCTGCGCACCCCCTATCGCATCGACATCATGCAGCCCACCTACTTTGTGCTGCCCGAGCTCGATGCCCTCTACCGGCTGGGTGAGGTGGAGATCATGAACGGGGTGGCGCAGGCGCGCCAGCTTGGCCTGCATGTGCCGCGCTTTGAGCCGGTTGCAGGCAAGCAGGCGAGTTGATTTATCCGTTATTTCACATCAGATATTGCACATTCAAAACAGAGGAGAGACCCATGTCCGAACTGGCCAGCCAGCAGTGTGAAGCGTGCCGCGCCGATGCCCCCAGAGTGAGCGATGAGGAGCTGCGCGAGTTGATGCAGCTTATTCCCGACTGGCAGCCGCTGGTGGTGGCGGGGGCGTTGCAGCTGCGGCGCGAATTTGCCTTTCGCGACTTCAAGGAGGCGCTGGCGTTTACCAATCGCCTGGGGGAGCTGGCGGAGGCGGAGTTCCACCATCCGGCCATTTTGACCGAGTGGGGCAAGGTAACCGTCAGCTGGTGGACTCACAAGATCGGTGGGCTGCATCGCAATGACTTCATCATGGCGGCACGCACGGATGAGCTGTTGAAGTGAAGACGCCATCACTCACCGAGTGGGCGATATGGTAACGGTCAGCTGGTGGACCCACAAGATTGGCGGGCTGCACCGCAACGACTTCATCATGGCGGCACGCACGGATGAGCTGTTGAAGTGAAGACGCCATCACTCACCGAGTGGGCGATATGGTAACGGTCAGCTGGTGGACCCACAAGATTGGCGGGCTGCACCGCAACGACTTCATCATGGCGGCACGCACGGATGAGCTGTTGAAGTGAAGACGCCATCACTCACCGAGTGGGCGATATGGTAACGGTCAGCTGGTGGACCCACAAGATTGGCGGGCTGCACCGCAACGACTTCATCATGGCGGCACGCACGGATGAGCTGCTGAAGTGAAGACGCCATCACTCACCGAGTGGGCGATATGGTAACGGTCAGCTGGTGGACCCACAAGATCGGTGGGCTGCACCGCAACGACTTCATCATGGCGGCGCGAACCGACCAGCTACTCAAATAAGCGGCAACAACTGACTCGGGCCTGCCCGGCGAAAGCGGGGCAGGCCCGCATTTTTGTGGGCTAGCGCTCGCACTGGGGGGATCGAGTCTGTATTATCCGCTCATTCATAGAGTTAGCTAGGAAGTGTGTCCCGAATGCGTCTTGAAGTCAGCTGTGAAGACCGCCTGGGCCTGACCCGGGAACTGCTCGACCGCCTGGTGGAGCACAATATCGATCTGCGCGGCATCGAAATCGATACCTCAGGCATCATCTATCTCAACTTTCCCGAGCTGGAGTTCAGCGATTTTCAGCATCTGATGCCGGAGATCCGCCGCATTCCCGGCGTCTATGACGTCAAGACCATCCCCTACATGCCCTCCGAGCGGGAGCACCACGAGATTGAGGCGCTGCTCAAGGCGCTGCCGGATCTGGTCTTCTCGCTTGATGCTAAGGGCAAGGTGACCCAGGCCAACCAGTCGGCCCTCACCACCCTCGGCTTGCCGGTGGAGGAGGTGCGCGGCGTGGCGCTTGGCTCGCTGGTCAAGGGCTTCTCCTTCAGCCGCTGGCTGGAAGCGAGCGACATCCGGCCGCAAACCTGCAAACTCAGTTTCAATGGCGAAGAGTATCTGGCGGATCTGCTGCCGCTCTTTGTCGATGAACAGAAGGGTAAACAAGCGCTGGCGGGGGCCGTGGTGGTGCTCAAATCGGCCCGTCGGGTCGGTCTGCACTTCAGCGCGCTCCACGCGGTAGAGGCGGAGGGGTTCGAGCATCTGCAGGGCGAGAGCCCCAAGATGAAAGAGGTGCTGGCGCAGGCGCGCAAGCTGGCGATGCAGGATGCGCCGCTGCTCATCGTCGGCGAGACCGGTACCGGCAAGGAGCTGCTGGCTCGCGCCTGTCACGCTGCCAGCCTGCGTTCCAGCCACCCCTTCATGGCCCTCAACTGCGCCGCCATGCCGGATAACGTGGCCGAGAGCGAGCTGTTTGGCTATGCGCCCGGCGCCTTTGGCAACAATACCGAGGGCAAGCGCGGGGTGCTGGAGCTGGCGAGCGGCGGCACCCTGATGCTGGACGAGATCGGCGACATGTCGCCCCATCTGCAGACCAAGTTCTTGCGGGTGCTGCAGGATGGCGTGTTCCGCCGGGTCGGTGACGAGCAGGAGGTGAAGGTCAATGTGCGCTTTATCTGCACTACCCAGAAACAGCTGCTCGATCTGGTCAACGATGGCTCCTTCCGCGAGGATCTCTACTATCGCCTCAACGTGCTGAGTCTGGCGCTGCCGCCGCTGCGCGAGCGCAAGGCGGATGTCATGGTGCTGGCCCAGCAGTTTGTCTCGCGCTTTGCCAGCGAATTGCAGCGTCCGCGCCCGCGCTTTACCCGCAACATGGCAGACTATCTGACTGCTTATCGTTGGCCGGGCAACGTGCGCCAGCTGCGCAACTGCCTCTATCGCGCCATGACGCTGCTGGAGGGGGACGAGCTTGGCCCCGAGCAGATCGATCTGCCGGTAGCGGCCGATAGCGCGCCGCTTATCGACGAGTGGTTCGAGGGCAACCTCGACGATGCGGTGAAGCGCTTCGAGAGCCAGCTGCTGGCCCGGCTCTATCCTGCGTTTCCCTCGACCCGCCAGCTTGCCAAACGACTGGGTGTGTCGCACACCGCCATCGCCAACAAATTGCGGGAGTACGGGATCAGCAAAAAGTGATACCCTGTCCGTTGAGGTGAACAGAGAGCCCGTTGCAAAACGGGCTCTCTGTTTTTATTTACAGCTCTGTCAGCTGAGTCTCACGTCAAGGCTTGTCAGGCTGTTGTCCGGCCACTTACTATCTGAGTTCATGTACCCGAACCGCGCTGCTGCGGTGTTGTAGAGGCGCCTATCCCCTGATCATGTCGTCACACTTCTCATTCCGACTCGTCGTTGCGCTGCTGGTGCTGTTGCCCGGGCTGGCTTGCTCCCGTGCCGCGCTTGCCGACGCGCAGACCACTGCAGAGAGCCGGGCCAATGCGGTCAAAGAGCTGGTGCTCGATATTCTGAGCTACACCCGCTGGCCAAAAGAGCCGCCGGTGCTGCATCTGTGCATCGCCGCGCCCACTGAATATGCCGGTGTGCTCTCCACCATTACCCGGCAGGGCAACGGCCGGCCGGTGCAGGTCAATCGTTATGAGGTGACGGATCCGGCCATTGCCGGCCAGTGTCATGTGCTCTATCTGGGGGTGATGGACGAGTCAACCCGGCTGGCGCTCTTCTCCCGTTTGAAGGGGCATCCTGTTCTCAGCATCAGTGAGCAGAACCCGGAGTGCAGCAGCAGTCCCGTCTTCTGTCTGCAGCCGGACAGCCGTAGCGGGCGGTTGCGTTTCAAAGTGAATCTGGATGCGCTGGCGCTCAGCGGTGTGCGGGTGCACCCGGCCGTGCTCAAGCTGGCCATGGCTGATCGGGGTGTGCCATGACGCCATCGTCCGATCGCCATGACGCGCGGCTGACCCTGCGTCAGAGTCTGGGGCGCACCCATCTGGTGACCGCCTTTACCTCGGCTTGCGTGGCGGGGATCCTGCTGACCCTGACCGCCCTGCTGGTGATGCGTTTTTACGCCGACCACAATCTGGAGCTGGTGGCACGCGCCATCAGTTATACCACCGAGGCGGCCGTGGTGTTTCAGGACGAAGAGGCGGCGGGTGAGGCGCTGCGGGCCATTGCCGAGCGCGAGGAGGTGGCCGAGGCGCGCATCTATCTGCCCGATGGCAAGTTGCTGACCAGCTGGTCGCGCACCATGAACACCCCGATCGCCGAGCTGGAGGGTTATCTTGCCCAGTTGATCCTGCCCGGGCCGGTGCGTGAGCCCATGCTGCGTGGCAGTGAAAAGATCGGCGAGGTCGAGCTGATCGGCCATGGCGAGTCGCTGCTGATCTTCCTGATTGCGGTGCTGCTGGTGATGCTGATCTGCCTGCTCTTGAGCGCCATGGGGGCCCTTTACGTGGCGGGGCGGATGCAGGTCTCCATCATTGGCCCCCTGCGAGAGCTGGCCCGGGTGGCCCACTCGGTGCGCCGCCAGCGAACTCTGGGGATGCGGGCACCGCCCGCCGGTATTGTCGAGCTCAACGAGCTGGGGGATGACTTCAACTCCCTGCTTGACGAGTTGCAGGCGTGGCAAGCCCATCAGGCACGGGAAAATGCCAGTCTGCTTCATCAGGCCACCCACGATGTGTTGACTGGACTGCCCAACAGGGTCTTGTTTGACGCTAGACTGGCACAGGCGATCACCGAGGCTGAACAGGGTGAGGGGGATTTTGCGCTGCTTTACCTCGATTGCGATCGCTTCAAACAGATTAACGATACCCTGGGCCACAACGCCGGTGACGATGTGCTGATCACCCTGGCAAGGCGGGTGGAGCATCAGCTGCGGCCGCAGGATCTGGTGTGCCGTCTGGGGGGGGATGAGTTCGCCATCTTGCTGAGCCCTGTGCATCTTGAACAGGATGTGGAGGAGGTGATCAACCGCATTCAGCAGGCGATGAGTGAAACCGTGGTATTGCGGGATGGGCAGCAACTGGTGGCTGGGATCAGCATCGGTTATGCCATTCATCAATCCGGGGTCAGTGCCAGCGAGCTGTGCGAGCTGGCAGACAAAGCCATGTATTTGGCAAAACGTGCGCGCCGCGAGGAGGTGGATGCCACCGAACCGGCGTGAATTGATGTCGTTAAGGAGACATAACAATGAAAATATCCCTCTCCCTCAAGACCTTGCTGCTGGGGTTGATCTTCTCTCTGCTGGCAGGTTGTCAGAGTGCCCCGAAGGGGCTCACCCCTGAGCAGCTGGCGGTATTGAAGGAGCAAGGTTTTTATCTGACAGACGAGGGTTGGACGCTGGATCTGGCCAACCGGGTGTTGTTTGCCAACAACGTCGGGGAGCTCAATCCCCAAACCCGTCAGACCGTGGAAAAGCTGGGCAAAGCCCTGCTTGGGGTAGGGCTCGACAAGGCGCGGGTTGACGGTCACACCGACAACACCGGCGAGAGCAGCTACAACCAGCAACTCTCCCTGAAGCGGGCCCAGTCGGTGGCGGATGTGCTCATCTCGGTCGGTATGAAGCCTGCCAACCTGGAGGTCCGTGGTCGCGGCGAAACTGCGCCGGTAGCGGACAACAAGAGTGCCGCCGGACGGGCCGAAAATCGCCGGGTGGCCATCGTTATCGCCAACCAGTAAGCGACTGTCCTGCCAAGCGTGCCGTGTGCATAGCAAAAGAGCGCCAAAGAGGCGCTCTTTTTGATCCGGCCGGCGAGCTTATGATTCGCTCTGCTCGTTGGCATCGGTGTGCTTGCGCAGGCGGATGTTGATCATCTCCACCACCAGCGAGAAGGCCATGGCGAAGTAGATGTAACCCTTCGGAATGTGCAGATCCATCCCCTCCGCCATCAGGGCGAAGCCGACCAGGGTGAGGAAGGAGAGGGCCAGCATCTTGATGGTAGGGTGGTTATCGACGAAATCGCCGATCGCCTTGGCGGCAAACATCATGATGAAGACGGCGATCATGATGGCCAGCACCATGACAGGAACGTGATCGGCCATGCCGACGGCGGTGATCACCGAATCCAGACTAAAGACGATGTCGAGAATGGCGATCTGGATCAGGGTGCTGATAAAACCGGAGGCCGCACCAGCCACCTTTTCCGGCTCTGCCGCCCCTTCCAGGGTGGCGTGGATTTCCAGCACGCTCTTGCCGATGAGGAACAGGCCCCCCAGCAGCAGGATGAGATCGCGGCCCGAGATGGCCTCGCCCAGCACGGTAAAGAGCGGAGCCGTGAGACGCATGACCCAGGCCAGCGAGAGCAGCAGCAGGATGCGGGTACCCATGGCGAGGGCCAGACCCAGAATGCGGGCGCGCTGGCGCTGCGCCTCGGGCAGACGGCCGACCAGAATGGAGATAAAGATGATGTTATCGATGCCCAGCACGATTTCGAGCAGGGTCAGGGTGGCGAGCGCTACCCAGGCAGAGGGATCCAGAACCCATTCCAGCATGATTGAACCTTGGTTGAAAAAAAGAAGCGGAACATTTTAGCAGGGGGGAACCGCTTGTCCCAGAGGGGGGAAAAGATAAAAATGGTGGCCATCGCAAGGGAGGCAGGCATGTTTCGATTAGGGTTCATCATTAATCCGGTCGCCGGGATTGGCGGCGCAGTGGGGCTCAAGGGCAGTGACGGCGTGGTTGCCGAGGCGCTGGCCCGAGGCGCTGTGCCCAAGGCGCAGGAGCGGGCGCGGCAAGCCTTGTTGCCACTGTGCGAGCTGAGCGTCCCGTTTGAACTGCTGACAGTAGCGGGAGAGATGGGGGAGGCGGTGGCCCGCGAGCTGGGGTTGCCCTGTCGGGTCATCTATCAACCGGCCGGGGAGAGCACCTCGGCCGATGATACCCGCCACGCCGCCGGGTTGATGCGCGAAGCCGGGGTCGATCTGCTGCTGTTTGCCGGTGGCGATGGCACGGCGCGAGACATCTGCGCCGCGGTGGGGGAGTCCTGCCATGTGCTTGGGATCCCGGCTGGCTGCAAGATCCACTCCGGCGTCTACGGGGTGACGCCCGCCGCCAGCGGGCGGGTGGCGGCGCGGATGATCGCCGGTGAACTGCTCAGCCTTATCGATGCCGAGGTGCGCGATATCGACGAAGAGGCGTTTCGCGCAGGCAAGGTGCGGGCTCGTCACTATGGCCAGCTGCTGGTGCCCGGCGATCTGCGGTACGTGCAGGCGGTCAAGCAGGGGGGGCGGGAGTCCGAAGAGCTGGTGCTGGCGGATCTGGCAGCCGGTGTGGTCGAGCAGATGGAGCCAGATACCCTCTATCTGATGGGCTCTGGCAGCACGGTGGCAGCCTGCATGGCTGAGCTCGGTCTGGAAAATACGCTGCTTGGTGTGGATCTGGTGGAAAATGGCAGGCTTATCGGGCAGGATCTCAGCGCCGCCGAGATCCTGACCCGGATCCGTGGCCGTCGCTGCCGGCTGATCATTACCCTGATTGGCGGACAGGGACATCTGTTCGGGCGCGGAAATCAGCAATTGAGTCCCGAGGTGATTCGGTGTGTCGGGCTGGAGAACATCCAGGTGCTGGCAACCAAGAGCAAGCTGGCTTCCCTGCAGGGGAGACCACTCCTGGTCGATACCGATGAGCCTGAATTGAACCGGGCGTTGAGTGGTTATCTGCGCATAACCACGGGATACAAGGATCAGGTCATCTACCCGGTGGCCAGCCCGGAATAGGACGCCATGGAAGCTGCTGGCCTGGCGCCAGAGAGCTGCAATCAACCGGATTGCGGTTCCATACCCCCGAATTATTTGCCGCAAATGAGGCTGCGTTACATGACGATTCACGATTTTGAGCACAAGTTGTTGGGACTGATCGACGGCATGGTTGCTACCGCGAGCGAAGATGAGCTCTTTGCAGGTGGTTACCTGCGAGGCCATATTTCGCTGGCGGTCGCCCGTGCCGAGCTGGAGGGCAAGACCCTGGTGCGGGATGTCAAAAGCTATGTGTTGCGCAGCCTCAACGAGGCGATTTTGCAAGGCGAGCTCTCCGAGCAGGACGAGCAGCTGGTGCAAGCGATGTGGATTCGTTTGCAGCAACAGGCAGAAGCTTGATCGGATACACATTTCAAACTGAAGTTTGAGTTTATTCTTCCCTGAAGTTAGTGAAAGGTTAATAATAAGTTTCGCCTTTTGTTTCAGGGATTAAACTATGGCTTCAGCCTCACGTATTGCCAAAAAACTGCCGCTCGAGATGCTCTATCACTGGGAGCGGCAGTGTCCTGATCGAACCTATCTGCGTCAAACCATCAACCGCGAATATATCGATTTCACCTGGGGTGAAGTGGCCGATGAAGCGCGGCGCATGGTGACGGCCCTGCGTCATCTGGGGCTGGTTGCCGGCGATAAAGTGGCGCTGCTTTCCAAAAACTGCGCCCAGTGGTTTATCGCCGATCTGGCGATGCAGATGGGGCAGTACGTGAGCGTGCCCATCTACCCGACCGCCAACGTCGATACCATCGAATATGTACTGCGCCACAGCGAGGCCAAGGCGATCTTCGTTGGCAAGCTCGATGACTGGAAGAGTCAGGAGGCGGGGGTGCCTGCCGATCTGCTGCGTATCGCCTTTCCCTACGACACCATGCCGGCCAGCTACCAGTGGGATGATCTGCTGGAAACACACGAGCCCATCCCCGACAGCCCGGTGCAGGAGCCTGATTCCCTGCTGAGCCTGGTCTATACCTCCGGCAGTACCGGCAAGCCGAAAGGGGCCATGCTGACCGTCGAGCGTTATGCGTGGTCGTGCGAGAAGTTGGTGGAGACGGTGAACCTGACCCAGGCTGATCGCGGTTTCTCTTACCTGCCGCTGGCCCACATCACCGAGCGGGTCTACATCTACGGCGGCAGCCTGTTTGGCGGCGCCACCATCGCCTTCCCCGAATCCCTCGACACCTTCGTTGAAGACGTCAAGCGCTGCCGCCCTACCGTATTTATCTCGGTACCGCGGCTGTGGGCCATGTTCCGCATCAAGATCCACGAGAAGCTGCCCCAGAAGAAACTCGAACTGCTGCTCAAGATCCCGCTGGTCTCCAGCCTTATCAAGAGCAAGCTGAAAAAGGGGCTGGGGCTGGATCAGGCACGGGTGTTGGGCTGCGGTTCTGCGCCGGTCTCCCCTGCGCTGCTTGAGTGGTATCTGAGCATCGGTCTCAAGGTGACCGAAGCGTGGGGCATGACCGAGAACCACGCGTTTTCGACCATCAACTACCCGTTTCGCGCCGACAAGATCGGTACCGTCGGCAAGGCGGGGCCCGGGGTGACCATCAAGATCTCCGACGAGGGAGAGATCCTCTGTCGCTGTGAAGGGATGATGGTGGGTTATTACAAGGATCCCGAGCACAGTGCCGAGGCCATCGATGCCGAGGGGTGGCTCCACACCGGCGACATGGGCAAGCTGGACAAGGAGGGTTATCTCACCATCACCGGTCGGATGAAGGATGTGTTCAAGACCGCCAAGGGCAAGTATGTGGCGCCGGTGCCCATCGAAGGGATGCTGGGGCAGGAGCCCATTATCGAGCAGCTCTGCGTGATTGGTTATGGCATGCCCCAGCCTGTCGCGCTGGTGCAGCTGGCCGAGAGCGCAGCCAAAGGAAATCGGGATGAGGTCGTGGCCAGACTGGAGGCTGCGCGGGTGCGGGTCAACGACCAGCTGGAGTCCCACGCCAAGATCCGCGGCATTCTGGTGGTGAAAACTCCCTGGAATATCGAGAATGGCGTGCTGACTCCCACCATGAAGATCAAGCGCCACCTGCTGGAGCAAAAATATGCCCATGTTGGGGAGCGCTGGCCTTCATCGCAAGTGGTGGTGTGGGAGGAGTAAATCCCCCATTTTCCACATCGCGACAAACAACAACGGCCCTTGATGGGCCGTTGTTGTGTCTGGGGGTTATTCACTCGCCGCTGTTTTGTCGGCGAGTAAAAAGCGCGCCCGGTTAGATCTGCGCCAGTGCGGCAGCCAGATCGGCGATCAGATCGTCTGCATCTTCCACCCCGATACTGAAGCGGATGAGGTCGTCATTGACCCCGGCGGCGAGGCGACTTGCCTCGTCCATGGCGGCGTGAGTGGTACTGGCCGGATGGCAGGCAAGACTCTCGAGATCGCCCAGGCTCACCGCCTGCACGAACAGTTGCAGGTTGTCGAGCAGGGTGGCGCAGCGTGCAAACCCTCCTTCAAGTTCAATGCTCACCATGCCGCCAAAGCCGCTGGCGAAGGCGCCGAGGGCATCATGGCCCGGATGGTTGGCAAGCCCCGGGTAGATCACCCTCTTCACCGCCGGATGGGCGGCCAGAAACTCGGCCACTTTCTGGGCATTGTGCAGGTGGGCATCCATCCGCAGCGGCAGGGTCTTGACCCCGCGCTGCAGCAGGTAGGCCTCCTGCGGGCCGATGGGGGAGCCGATATGCTTGAGGGCCACGGTGCGGATGGACTTCATCAGGGCGTGAGAGCCCGCCACCACCCCGGCGATGATGTCGCCGTGGCCGCCCAGATATTTGGTGCCGCTGTGCATCACCACGTCGACCCCGAGCTCCAGCGGGCGCAGCAGGTAGGGGGTGAGGAAGGTGTTGTCACACACTGTGATGGCGCCCACCTTGCGGGCCGCTTCCACCACCAGCCGCGGATCCACCACCTTGAGGGTGGGGTTGGTCAGGGTTTCGAACAGTACCACCTTGGTGGCAGGGCGGATGTTGGCCAGCAGATCCCGATCGCTCTCGTAGGCGGTGACCTTGATACCGGCGCGGCTGAAAGTCTGCTTGAGGAAGGCATCGGTGCCGCCGTAGAGTGGGCCGATATAGGCCACCTCATCGCCGCTGTCGGCCAGCGCATACATGATGGCGCTCACTGCCGCCATACCGCTCGCCACCACCAGCGCCTCATCTGCACCTTCGAGGGCTGCCAGCTTCTGCTCCAGCTCGGCGGTGGTGGGGTTGCCAAAGCGGCTGTAGATAAAGCCGGGGGCTTGACCTGCAAAGCGCTCCTTGCCCGCCTGGGCGTTGAAGTAGCTGAAGGTGCTGCTCTGGTAGAGCGGGGTGGTGAGGGCGCCGGTCTGGGGGTCGATCCGCTGGCCGCTGTGTACGCTCATGGTCTTGAATTTCATCGTGTTGCTCCGTGATGGCCAGGCTCTGGCCATGACTGGTTGTGTTTTGTTGTTCGTTACATGTTGTGTTTTGTCTGGGCGGGTATATCCATGCTGCTTGTGGCTCATGCATATACCCGCCTAGGGATCTTTGCGCTGCTTAGGCCGGTACCGCTTCGCTCTCTGTGCGTGGGAGGCGCGCTGGTTCCACCGGCCCATAGTGACGCGCCGCCACATCCGGGTGGGAGCGCAGCCGCCCTTTCAACACGTTCTCCCCAACCTGATAGAAGAGCGGGTTGGTCGGGTCACTCTCCGGCCCTTTCGCCTGCGCGGCCAGCTCGGGGGAGAGGCTGAGTAGTGGCACGCTGGCATCGAGCCGCGCCGCCATAAAGAAGGCGCAGGAGAGGCGCGAGACGCCGGGCGGCGGGCTTACCACCCGATGCAGGGTCGCCTTGAGATAGCCGTTGGAGGCCAGCTCAAGCAGCTCGCCGATATTGACCACCAGCGCACCCGGCAGGGGGGGCGCGGAGATCCAGCCGTTGGCCGTCTCGACCTCAAGCCCCGAATGATTGTCCTGCATCACCAGCGTCAGGTAGCCGGGATCCTTGTGGGCGCCGACCCCCTGACTGCTGCCGCCCGCCTCTTGCCCCGGGTAATGAATCAGCTTCATGTGCTGGTAGGGGGCGCCGCGGATGCTGTCGTCAAACACGTTGGCCGGTTGCTCCAGCACCTCGGCAAAAGCGGCCAGCAGGGTGAGAGTGATGTCGCTCAGCCGATCCTGCCACGCCAGCAGATGGGCTTTCATCTCTGGCAGGGCGGTCGGCCACTGGTTGGGGCCGATCAGCCGCTGCCAGGGTTCACGGATCAGGGCCGCAGGCAGGGCTTGCGCCTCATTCATGATATCGAACTGCTCCCGCAGATCCGGCCGCGCTCGGGTCAGCTCGGCACCGACCCGGTTGTAGCCGCGAAAGTGGGGGCTGTTGACCATCTGCACTGCCAGCTTCTCCTGCTCCGGCAGGGCAAAGAAGCGCTCTGCCAGCGCCAGAGTCTCTCGCTGCTCGGCGTCACTCAGGCCATGCCCTGTCAGATAGAAAAAGCCGACGTCGCGGGCGGCCGCGGCCAGCCGGGCCAGCATAGGGCGACGCAGGTCGGGTGCCCCGTTGAGGGCAGCCAGATCGATGATCGGCAGTGGTGAATGTTCCATGTGCACCTCCTCACTCTTTCGTTATCTCTGGCGCCATCTCTTCTGCTGCCTCTGGTGCGGGCAGGCTTGATGAGCGGCAAACGGGATGGCGCGACAGTGTGGCGGTATGCGCTTGCGGTGTGGCGCCATCTGGAATGAAGGGGATGCTACTGTTCGGTGTTATAAGACGGAAACAACGAATTATTCTTAGTTATATACAAAATTCGAAATGGAATTCGGCGCTTGATGGGCTGACGGGTTTTTGCGCAGCCATTGCGGGGTAAAGGTGAAATAAAGGTGAAATGATGAGGGGGAGAGTGATAACCAGAGGCAAGCTACCAGCGGCGATAATGACCAAAACAGAAAATGGCCAAAACAGAAGGGAGGCGGATGCCTCCCTTCTGTTTGCGCGGGTGTTCACCTGACCGGGTGCTCAGGCGAGTGACCGCGCATTCTGGCCTTAACCGGTTGCTGGCTCTCAGTAACCCAGGGTAAAGCGCTGGCGCAGGTGAGCCGGTTTTTCCACCTCGTTCAGCACGCCATCGGCCAGATCTCCGGCGGTGATCCCGGCAGGCTGTTCGCCACTAAAGAGCACCTGATCGCCACCAATCCGATAGCCGCCGCGCTTCTCACCCGGCTCCAGGAACACCGGAGGAGAGACAAAGCGCCAGTCGAGGGCGGTTTCACGACGCAGGGCGGTGAGACCGTCGCGGGCCGCCAGCGCCCCCTGTTTCCACTCGGCCGGAAACTCCGGGGTATCCACCAGTTGTACGCCGGGGGCGACCTCCAGACTGCCGGCGCCACCTACTACCAGCAGCCAGCTGTTGGCCGCTTTGGCTGCTGCGACAATCGCGTTGGCACCCTTGAGGTACTGGTCGTAGATATCCGGTGTGGTCCAGCCCGGGTTGTAGGCGCTGATCACCCGATCGTGCCCCTTGAGCACCTCGGCCAATGCCTGCGGGTTTTGGGCATCCACCGCCACGGCGGTGACCTGCGGATGGGCGGCCACCTTGCTGACATCGCGGACGATGGCGGTGACGTGATGGCCACGGTTGATAGCCTCGCTCAGGATGGCTGAACCGACAAAACCACTGGCACCGATCAGGGCAATCTTCATGGGGAACTCTCCTTCACTGTTGGAATGGGGCTATCCTACGCCGCCAGTTATGATTTAATAATCGCCTATAAAATGCATTCACTTGTAAGCTGGATTTAATAATGGAGCAGCTCAGACGTTACGCCATCTTCGCCGCCGTGGTGGAGGCGGGCAGCATGACAGGGGCGGCCAAATCCCTCGGCATGACCCCCTCTGCCGTCAGTCAGCATATCAGCCAGCTGGAGAGCCTGCTCGGGCTGCCCCTGCTCCATCGCTCCACCCGTCGCCTTAGTTTGACCGAGGCGGGAGAGGTGGTGTGGCAAGGGTGCCGAGCGTTGCAGCAGACCCTGAGCGAGACCGAACTGCGCCTCTCGGAGGTGCGCGACGCCCTGCTCGGTGAAGTGCGGATCACCGCCCCGGTGGGGATGGCGGGCCAGCCGCTGGCCCTGGCATTGTCCCCGCTGTTGCAGGCCCACCCCGGCCTCACTATCCAGATCATCGCCGACGACGAGAAACGGGATCTGATAGCCGAGCGGATCGACGTGGCATTGCGGGTCGGCACCTTGCCAGATTCGACCCTGGTGGCCCGCAAACTGGGACAAACCCGGATGCTGCTCTGCGCCGCTCCCGCCTATCTGGCGCGCAAGGGAACGCCGCGCACGCCCGCCGATCTGGCCACCCACGACTGGCTCTGCGGCGACATGCTGGGCAACGGTTTGCTGCTGCTTGACGAGAAGGGGGGTGAGCACAGGGTGAGGTTCAAGGCCAAGGTGCTCTGCAACAACGTGTTGCCCCTGCGCCAGTTTGCGCTGGCGGGGCAGGGGATCTCGCTACAACCGGAGGGAGAAATTGGCGAGGATCTGGCGCAGGGGCGTCTGCTCGAACTGCTGCCCGGTTTTCGGGTTGCGCCGATGGAGATCCACGCCATCACGCCGCAGCGGGAGATCCCGGAGAAGGTGCGGCGGGTGGTGGAGGCGCTGCGCAGCTACTTCGCAGGCGCCTCCTGACACATATCAATGCGGCTTGGCCTGGCTGTCAGTTGGGCTCTTGCCCGCCAACGAACGGGCGGCGCCACAGATAGAGTCCGATTGCCAGCAGCAAGCCGCCCAGAAAGAGCCAGCGAGCGCTCCCCCATTGGCCGTTGTCCGTCATCAGGGCCGCCAGCAACAGGGGGCCAAGCAGCTGACCGAGGTTGGCGAGCTGGACAAAAAATCCCTGCACGATGGCCAGTTGTACCGGCCCCTGACTCACTCCCTGTGCTGACGAGAGGATAGCCGGCGGCGCCATACCACCCGACAGGGAGAGGACGAGGCACAATCCATAGGCCCACCACGGCGACAGGCCGGGCCAGAAGGCGAGCATGCCGCACAGCGCCATCAGACTCAGTGCCCAGCAGATGAGCCGATCTCGCGCCACGCCCCGGCGCAGCAGCCATGCCCCCATCAGGTTGCCGGGAATATTGGCGACCACCGCCAGCGCCGAGAGCAGGGCGATCTGGCTTTGGCCAATCCCGGGAGTGCCTTGCAACATGGTTGGCAGCCAGACAAAGAGCGCCCATAGCATCAGGCTGTAGAGCGTGAACGCCAACCCGTAGCGCCAGAGAGCCTTCTGCCGGAGCACCGTGAGTTGGCGCAGCGGGTGGCCCGAGTTGATCGAGTGTTGGGGTGCCCAGACCCGCAGTTTATCTGCCGAGCGACTGGCGAGCAGAAGCAGCAGGGCCGAGAGTTGCAGAGCCATCAGGATCAGCCAGGCCAGTCGCCAGCCACCTTGCGCCGTGAGCCAGGGGGTGAGCAGCATACCCGCCGCCGCACCGAGGGGCAGGTTGACCGCCCACAGACTCAGGGCCAGTCGCTTATCCTCCTCCCGGGTCACCGCCACGATAAAGGCGGGCATGGCCACCGAGACCAGCAAAAAGCCAATCCCCTCGACAATGCGCGACAGCAGCATCATGGCCAGCCCGGTGGCGGGCAGTGCCAACGCCCCGCCTGCCACGATAACCAGCAGCCCGACAACCCCGGTTTGCCGCCCACTCCAGCGAGTCAGCAACAGGCCGAGAAAGAGGCTGCAGAGGATCGCCAGCGTATTGAAAGCCGAGGCGAGATAGCTGGCTTCAACCAGTGTCAGCCCCAGCTCGCTGCGCAGTATGCCGAGCACGGCGGGCACTTTGCCAAGGCAGAGGGCGCCGCTAGCACCGGCGAAAATGGCGAGGAAGACCAGAGGCCAGCGCGTGCTTTGTGGCTGGTGGCCAGCGAGCGTGTTCATGGCTGAAATTGGCCGTTGTGCAGCCACTCATCGTTGAGCTGGCCAAATTCGCCGCGCTGATAGGCATGCAGCCGATCCGCAATGGCGTCGTGGCTGTTCATCACGAAGGGGCCATGTTTGACCAGGGGTTCATTGAGCGCCTGGCCTGAGAGCAGCACGAAGTGACAGCGCTCGGTGGCTTCAAGCTGCAGAGCCACCGCCTCGCCGCCGTCGGCAGGGAGGCTTATCCCCATCCCGTGACTTGCCGGGATGAGGTGCCGCTCTCCCTCAGCCTGCAGGGTCAGCGATCCGGTCAGGGGATAGATCATGGCATTCCAGCCAGCCGCCAGCAGATGGGTGAAGCGGCTACCTGCCTCGCTATTGCCATCGAGCAGGGTAAAGGGTTGGGGCAGTTCTGCCGAGTGTGGTGCCGTTATGTCGTTGCTGTGGCCTGCGACCACCCGTACTCGCACCCCTTTGCCATGAAATTCGGGGATGGTGGCAGCGGCTGCGTGGACGGCAAAAGGCGACGCCATCTTCTGACGAGCAGGCAGGTTGACGAAGATCTGCAGGGCGTGGACATAGGGCGATTCCCCCTCCGGCTGCTCGGTATGCACGGCCCCGCGCCCGGCCGCCAGCCAATGCAGCGCTCCCGGTTCGATGGGGCCCTGATTGCCGAGGGAGTCGTAGTTGACGTGGGGGCTCGTCGAATCTTCGAACAGATAGGTGACGGCAGAGATCCCGGCATGGGGGTGGGGCTCGAAGGTGGGGGCGGTCATCTGGAAGTGATCCACCATCACCACGGGGTCTATCAGACCGTTGAAAAAATGTTCGCCAAAATGGCGGGCTTCAAAGCCGCTGCCAATGCGCAGCGGTTGGCCCTTGACGGGGTCGGAGAGAGTCAGGCGTCTGGTCATCGATATAACCTCTTGAAGACAAAAGAAGCCTTCGGTCATCTGACCGAAGGCGGGGCGAGTTACGACTTCTTGGCACCCTCTTGCATCTGCCACACCAGGGTGGCGAAAGGCATGTCGAGGGCGCTGTAGACATCGTGCGCCTTGGGGTCGACGTTGCTGCGCAGCATCTCGACCGCGGCGGAGGCGTAGTCGGTGACCGGGATACCGGCCCCCAGCAAGCGTTGCAGCCCAGTGGTGCGCTTGGCTTCGTTGAAGGTGCCGGAAGCATCGAGCACCACCCGGGCATCATAGCCGGCAGCCTTGGCAGAGAGGGCCGGGAAGCTGGCGCAGATCTCGAGGGATACCCCGGCGATGATCAGTTGTTTGCGGCCGGTCTTCTCAATGGCGGCGCGCACGGCAGGATCGTCCCAGGCGTTGATGACGGTGCGGTTGATCACCTTCACATCCGGCAGGGCACTGGTCAGTTCGGGCATGGTGGGGCCCCACATCCCATCGGGCATAGTGGCGGTCACGATCACCGGCACGCCGAGGGCGCGGGCGGCGTTGGCCAGCGCCACCACGTTGTGCTTGAGCTCGCCCACCGTGGTGTCGCGCACGCCGCTCAGCAAACCGACCTGATGGTCGACCAGCAGCAGTACCGCATTGTCTCGGGAGAGCATCTCCAGATAGCGGTTCGGTGATACGGTCGGATGGCTGGCAGCCTCGGCGGCCATGGCCGGTGTCGCTGTGGTGGCCAGCGTGGCGGTCAGGGTCGCCAGACCGAGCAGGGTGGCAGAGCAGATTTGTCGCAGTTTCATGGTGAACTCCTTGTGATATCGGAACAGTCAAACGGCCTTTGCTGGTGGGGCGGATTGCCCGCGCAGCAACCGTCTGATGGGGACAGGGCCATTATGATGGCTGCAAAAATGGCGACAATCTGGTGAAATAGGTTCTTATCGTTCCGCCAATGGAACGATGTGAATGCACCTCACCCTGACCAAGGCAGCCCGATGACACCACTGGAACTTGATTTGAATGATCTCTATCTCTTCACCCATGTGGTGCAGCGGCAGGGATTCACCGCTGCCGCGCGGGCACTTGGCGTACCCAAGTCGCGGATCTCGCGCAGGATCAGGCTGCTGGAGGAACGGCTGGATGCCCGGCTGCTGCAACGTACCTCGCGCCAACTCAGCCTGACCGATGCCGGTGAGGTGCTCTATCGCCACTGTCAGGCGATGCTGGCCGAGGCGCAGGCCGGAGAGGCGGCTGTGCGGCAACGGCAGCAGGAGCCGAGCGGTCTGGTGCGGATCAGCGTGCCCATTACCATTGCCGATGCGCTGCTCGCCCGCTTGCTGCCCGTGTTTATGGCGCAATACCCCAAGGTGAGACTCACCGTGCAAGCCAACAATCGGCAGGTGGATCTGCTGGAGGAGGGGCTGGATGTGGTGATCCGCGGGGTGGCCTTCGAGCAGCCCCCCTCCAGTCTGGTGCAGGTACCGCTCTGTACGGTGCAGTGGGGCGTGCTGGCTGCCCCAACGTGGCTCTCTCGCCACGGTGCATTGATGCATCCGCGCCAGCTGGAGGGAGAGGATGCCCTGCTCTTCAGCTCGCTGGAGCGTCAGGCCGATCTGTTGCGGCTGCGGCACGACAGTGGGGAGAGTGAGGAGGTGGCGGTCAATGTGCTGTTGCGCAGCGACAATATGCAAACCCTCAAGCAGGCGGCGCTGGCGGGGCTAGGAATGGTGGGCTTGCCACTTTACGCCTGCGTGAATGAGCTGGCGGATGGGCGGCTGCAACAACTGCTGCCCGAGTGGCGTCCCAAAGATGGCAAGCTGGTGATGCTCTACCCAGCGCGGCGCGGCCTGTCACCGGCGGTCAGAGCCCTCATCGACTTTATCAAGGCAAAGTTGCCTGCACTGCTCGCAGAGGTCGGCCAGCCCCGCTGAGGAGGGTTATCCCTCCATCTTGGTGCGAATGCGCTCGAACAGGCTCTGCAGGCAGGCTTGATCCCGATCGGCGGCCCGTACCGCGCCATACATATGACGGCGAATACCGCTGCCGAGGGGGCGGGAGCAGAGCATCCCCTGTCTGACAAACTCGTCGCTGGCCCAGCGCGGCAGGGCGGCGACCCCGAGTCCTGCTGCGGCCATCTGCAGCATCACCGAGGTGTTGTCCACCGGCTTGCAGCGGGCGGGCTCCACCCCGGCGGGTTGCAAAAAGCGGCTGAAGATATCTATGCGGCTGCGCTCCACCGGGTAGACCAGCAGCACCTCCGGCACCAGATCGCCCGGCTCGATGCGGCTCTGGTGGCAGAGGGGGTGATCCGGCGCCATCACCAGAGTCAGATCGAAGGAAAACAGCGGCTCGAAGTGGAGATCGCCGCGGGCCTGCACATCGGAGGTGAGCAGCAGATCGAGTTGACCGCCGAGCAGGGCATTGATGGCATCAAAACCCGGCACCGACTCCACCTCCAGATCCACGCCGGGCCACTGGCGGCGAAATTCCGGCAACAGCGGCAGCAGCCACTGGATGCAGCTGTGGCAATCGAGCGCCAGATGCAGCCTGCCCGCATCGCCGCTCTGTAGGGCCTGCAGCTGCTTCTCGGTCTGGGCCAGGGCGGGCAACACCTGACGGGCGAGGGCGAGCAGCTGGCTGCCCGCTGCGGTCAGCACCAGCGGGCGGCTCTTGCGCAGGTAAAGCTCCAGATTGAGACGGGTCTCCAGCTCTTTGAGCTGGTGGGAGAGGGCGGACTGGGTGAGGTTGAGGGTCAGCGCCGCACCGGCCAGCGAGCCCTGTTCGGCCAGCGCGGTCAATGTTTTCAAGTGTTTGATCTCTATCCCTGCATTGCTTGGCACTGCCATAAGATGGCTCCTTGTGAGATTGCGTCTGGCGCTGATAATGCTGTAGGCGGTGGCTTGGCCTTTAGCCTCCTGCGCCTCTTTATCCTGCCTTCTTGCTTGCTCCTGCACTTCTTTGCACATGCAAAATCGGCCTCTGTATCCTCGCGGTGAACCTGTTCGGCGGTCAGTTGAGGATTATTTGAGAGCCACTTGAAGAGGATTCAATAGCCAGCGTCACCTTATCTTGTCATTTTGGATGTGTAAACATCTGGATGGCTAAATCATCCAGTTTCCCATCAGATGAATGAGCATAAGGAAATGAACCTATGACACGAGCACACACCCTGGGCTTCCCCCGTATCGGCGCCAAGCGCGAGCTGAAATTTGCCCTCGAATCCTACTGGCGTGGCGAGACCACTCAGGCCGAACTCGTTGCCGTGGGCAAGACGCTGCGTGAGCGCCACTGGCAGGCCCAGCACGGCGCCGGGGTCAATCTGCTGCCGGTGGGCGACTTTGCCTGGTACGATCAGGTGCTCGGCACCAGCCTGCTGGTGGATGCGGTGCCTGCCCGTCACCGTCATGGCGAGACCGATCTCGACACCCTGTTCCGGGTGGCCCGCGGCCGTGCGCCGACCGGCCCGGCGGCGGCCGCCGCCGAGATGACCAAATGGTTCAACACCAACTATCACTATCTGGTGCCGGAATTCAGCCGTGATCAGCGCTTCAAACTGGGCTGGAGCCAGCTGTTTGACGAGGTAGAAGAGGCCAAAGCGCTGGGGCTGCCGGTCAAGGCGGTGCTGCTGGGGCCGGTCTCTTACCTCTGGCTTGGCAAGGAGAAAGAGAGTGGCTTCTCTCGCCTTGAACTGCTCGATCGCCTGCTGATTGTCTATCAGGAGATCCTGGCCAAGTTGGCCGCCCAAGGGGTGGAGTGGGTACAGATCGATGAGCCGGCGCTGACGCTGGACTTGCCGGACGAGTGGCGCCTCGCCTACCTCAACGCCTACGAGCGCCTCGCGGGCCCCTGCAAGCTGCTGCTCACCACCTATTTCGGCTCGGTGGCCCATCAGCGCGACATTATCACCAGCCTCAAGATAGATGGCCTGCATCTGGATCTGGTGGCTGCCCCCGAGCAGCTGGAGACCCTGGTGCCGCATCTGCCCGCCCAGTGGGTCATCTCCGCCGGGGTGATCAACGGCCGCAACGTCTGGCGTGCCAATCTGTCCAAGCTGGCGCCGACTCTGAAGGCACTGAAAGCCAGACTCGGCGAGCGGCTCTGGGTGGCCTCATCCTGTTCCTTGCTGCATAGCCCGGTGGACTTGACCCTGGAGCAGGAGCTGGATCCCCAGACCCGCAGCTGGTTCGCTTTCGCCCTGCAAAAATGCTTCGAGCTGGGACTGCTCAGAGAGTATCTGGATGGGGGAGAGCTCGACAAAATCACCGCCTACAGCCAGCCCATCGTGGATCGGGAGTCTGACAGCCGGGTGCACAAGAAGGCGGTGCAGTCACGGCTCGCCAGCCTCACCAACAGCGATTTTGATCGCCACAGCCCCTATCCGGTCAGGGCCGAGCTGCAGCGCTCGGATCTCAAGCTGCCGCTGCTGCCCACCACCACCATCGGCTCCTTCCCGCAGACCTCGCAGATCCGGGTATTGCGGCAGGATTGGCGCGCCGGTCGCATCGATGACAGCGCCTACGAGGCGGGCATTAAGGCGGAGATCCGCGATGCCATCGCGCGTCAGGAGGCCATCGGGCTGGACGTGCTGGTACATGGCGAGGCCGAGCGCAATGACATGGTGGAGTATTTCGGTGAACTGCTGGATGGCTTTGCCATCACCCGTTTCGGCTGGGTACAGAGCTATGGCTCCCGCTGCGTCAAGCCGCCGGTGATCACCCGCGACATCGACCGCCCGACCCCCATGACGCTCGAATGGACCCGATTTGCCCAGAGCCTGACCGACAAGCCGGTCAAGGGCATGCTGACCGGTCCTGTGACCATCCTCTGCTGGTCCTTCCCGCGCGAAGACGTGAGCCGCGAGCAATCCGCCCTGCAAATCGGGCTGGCCATTCGCGATGAGGTGGCAGATCTGGAAGCCGCTGGCATCAAGATCATCCAGATCGACGAACCGGCGATCCGCGAAGGTTTGCCCCTGCGTAAGCAGGATCATCAGGCTTATCTCGACTGGGCGGTGCGCGCCTTCCGTCTGAGCGCGAGCCCGGTGGCGGACAGCACCCAGATCCACACCCACATGTGCTACAGCGATTTCAACCTCATCATCGAGGCGGTGGCGGCGTTGGATGCGGATGTGATCACCATCGAGACCAGCCGCAGCCAGATGCAGCTGCTCGAAGCGTTCGAACGCTTCAACTACCCCAACGAGATTGGCCCGGGCGTCTACGACATCCACTCGCCAAATGTGCCGAGCCAGAGCTGGATTGAGGGGTTGCTGCGCAAGGCCGCCAAACAGATCCCGGCCGAGCGGCTCTGGGTCAACCCGGATTGCGGCCTCAAGACCCGCGGCTGGGAAGAGACGGAAGCCGCCCTCAAGGTGATGGTCGATGCCACCAAGGCACTGCGTGCCGAGCTGGCGTAACCGGCAAGCCGTGACCGCTATCGGTAAGGTGGCGTGCTGAAAAACGAACGAGAGAGGGGAAGCCACTGCTTCCCCTCTCATTTTTCGTTGGCCACTTTTTCCACAGGATCCTGAACCTTGCTGCAGCCCGCTTTGCACTAGGCTCAGAGTTGGCAGGAGTGGATGGAGTCGCGGCCATGGGTGTTGGTATTAGGATCGCAATCCTGTGGGGATTGCTGATGTGGCAGAGTGTCTGGGCGGTGCCAGCGGCCGAGTTGAAGATGGTCTATTTTGACGACTTTGCCCCATATTCGTGGCGTGACGAACAGGGGAATATGCGCGGGCTGATGATCGATGTGATGGAGCGGGTGGTCGCGCAGATGGGGCTGCGGGTGCACCACGAAGGCTATCCGTGGCAACGGGCGCAGAAGATGGTGCGTCTGGCGCAGGCCGATGGTTTTGTGACCGTTGCCACCCGCGAGCGGCGCAGCTATACCCTGGTTGTGGAAGAGCCGGTCACTACGACGACCCTGACGATATTTACGCCGCGCGCTCATCCCCATATGCAAGAGTTCCTGCAAGCCAAACATCTGGGGGATCTCAAGGCGTTCACCTTTCTCGACTATCTGGGCAATGGCTGGGGCAAGGAGAACCTGGCCAGCTTCACCGTTCATCAGACCATCAATGTTGATAACGTCTTCAAAATGCTGGCTGCGGGTCGTGGGGACCTGATGGTAACAGACCCACTGGTCGCACGCTTCAAACTCAACAAGCTGGGGCTGGCCAATCAGGTGGTTGAAGTGCCACTGGTGCTTGAGTCGACACCGTTTAACCTCTGCATCGGCAAACACTCCCGCTTCAATACTCGGATCACCGAGTTCAACAGGGCTTTGCAGCAGTTGCGGCAAAGTGGCGAGCTGGCGCGCATTGAAGCCCGCTATCGTTGAACCCTGATGACACAAGTCGTTTCAACCTGGGGGCTAAAAACGAAAGAGGGAAGGAGCAAGCCTTCCCTCTTTCGCTGCATCAACGACAAGCACCGGGATTAGCACGCTTGCTGCAGATTGAGTGGCTGGGGGGCGGATTGTTCGATAAACAGTGGCGCGGACGGCAAGGATGGGCGCTCACGCTCCAGCACCCTGTTTAGCCACTGGCGGTCGAGGGCGATCTGGTTGCGATCAGTCACCACCAGATTGTGGTGCTGGGCACCGAGGCAGCCGTAGTGGCGCGGATCTGTCTGGGTAAAGAGGCCAAGACAAGGGACACCACTGGCGGCGGCCAGATGCAGCGGACCGGTATCGCAACTGACAAAGAGAGTGAGCCCAGCGGTGACGGCCGCAAATTCGCACAGACTGGTGAGCGAGAGGGTGGCATCGCCGACCAGAGGCAGTGGCGCTGCCGGGTCGTTGAACTGGATCATCACCGCATCGGGAGCTTGCCGGCGCAATTGGGCCAGCAGTCGTTGCCACTGAATGGGGGAGAGCCCCTTGCCTTTGCGGGCGCCGGTAAAAAAGCCGATAAGCGGTTGCCCCGGGTGCGCTCTGGCCAGCTCCGCCAGCTGGGGATGGCAGGTCGCCATGGGCAGTCCCAGCGCTATCTGCTGCTCGGGACCCGCATCCACACCCAGCAGGCGCAGCGGGCGGTAGGCGTAGTGGCGATCTTCTTCGATGGGGTCCGGACGGGCGAAGATCGCATCCCCTTTGGCATCGTCAAATCCCCGTTTTTCGCAGCCACGCACCCAGGCGGCCAGCAGGTGGTCGGTGCTGGAGGCGAACGGCACATATACCCGGTCGTAGCGCTGCTGGCGCAGTTGCCAAAGGGCGGGCAGGGCACTGATCAACCCTTTCCCCTGCAATCTGATCAGATGAATGCGGTGCAGGTTGAGGGCAGTAAACAGGGGGAGCAGTGGCCCCTTGCTGCAAACCAGCTCGATCTCGGCGCCGGGGTGGGACTTTTGTACTTGCTGCAGGAAGGGGAGCAAAAAGAGGTTGTTGCCAATCCGGTTGTTGCTGCGAACCACAAGAATGCGGCGAGGGGGCGCTTCACCGGGTGGCAGCAGGGAGCCTCGGGCCAGCCAGGCGAGGAGCGAGCGTTCGATGCCGGATGTCCATTGGCGGCGCTGACCGTCGAAGCGGCGCAGTATGTCTCTGACTTTTTTCATGGGGGCGTACTCGGGCTGAGAAGAATGCCCCCTAAATAGACACAGGGATTCTTAAGAAATTATTAATTTTTTAATCAGAAAGGAGATTTTCCCCCGTTATGTGATCGGTAACCGTCTGCCAGAAGGCGTCAGCCAGTGGCGAGTGACTATTTGGCGGACGGATGAGGCCAATCGCCCAGCATGCCTCGCTCTCCGTTAAAGGCAGGGTGATCACATCCGGGTGCTCTATGGTGGTGGAGGAGGGCACCAGGGTCCAGGCGATCCCGGCGGCGGCGGTGGCGACGCCCGCTGCGAAGTCGTTTACGTACTGGATCCCCTGAAAGCGCAGCCCGCTCTGGGCCAGATAGTTCATCAGGTGATCGTAAAACGATGGCGCCTTGTCCCGGCGCAGGATTGCCAGCGGCTTATCCACCAGATCTGCCAATTTCCTCACCTCCCGATAGCTGGCGGGCAGCACGGCGACGAAGTGGGCTCGCTCGACCGGCATGGCGTGCCACCCCTTGGGGGCAGGCAGGCGGCAAAAACCGAGATCCAGCTTGCCCTCGCTCAGCGCCAGCAACTGGTGGTGGGTGGAGAGATCGTTGAGCTCAATGGTCACCTGCGGTCGCTCGGCGCGAAAGCGGGCGATGACCGCAGGCACCAGGATCTTGGTGGCCACGCCAAAACCGATACGCAGGGTGCCGACATTGCCCGCCAGCACATCGCGGGCGGTGCGGGAGAGCTGCTCGCTCTGGATGACCACTG
The DNA here is from genome assembly GCF_001887375.1 of Aeromonas sp. SCS5. Taxonomy (NCBI): domain Bacteria; kingdom Pseudomonadati; phylum Pseudomonadota; class Gammaproteobacteria; order Aeromonadales; family Aeromonadaceae; genus Aeromonas; species Aeromonas sp. SCS5. The sequence continues at coordinate 68,305 of NZ_LFCS01000014.1, read as the reverse complement.
CGCGGGCATCCTCATACAGCGCCCTGCCCAGTCCGGTGAGGCGAGTGGTACTGGCATTGCGCTCGAACAATTCGCCACCCAGCTCCTCCTCCAGCCGCCTGATCTGTTTGCTCAGGGCCGATTGAGTAACATGCTGGCGCACCGCCGCCTGGCCGAAGTGCAGTACCTCCCCCAGAGTGACGAAGGCTTTCAGATCCCGTAGCTCCACAGCGGCTCCTTTCATTCCTGTTAGGAATGTTGAGTGGTCATATTTGTCATTGGACGGAATTCTAGAACTGTTCGATGCTATTGCCAATTCAATTGGGTGCCGCCAGCCGGCGCAATCGAGGTGGCCAGGACCACCGCCGCAGAAGGAGCAACACCAGATGCATCACCACAAGTTCAACGACTTCCCGAGCGATTTTCTGTGGGGCGCCGCCTCCGCAGCCTATCAGGTGGAGGGAGGCTGGAATGCCGATGGCAAGGGGCCCTCGGTGTGGGATCTCTTCACCAAGCTGCCGGGCAAGACCTTTGAGGGGAGCAACGGCGATGTGGCGGTGGATCACTACCACCGCATGGAAGAGGACGTGGCGCTGATGGCCGAGATGGGGCTCAAGGCCTATCGCTTCTCGGTGAGCTGGCCGCGCATCTATCCCACCGGTCGGGGGGAGGTGAACGAGGCGGGTCTGGCTTTCTACGAGAAGCTGATCGACACCCTCTTGGCCCACCAGATTGAGCCGGTGCTGACCCTCTACCACTGGGATCTGCCGCAGGCGCTGCAGGATGAGTACGGCGGCTGGGAAGACCGACGCATTATCGAGGATTTCGAGCGCTACTGCGTAACCCTCTATCAGCGCTTTGCCGGCAAGGTGAAGTACTGGGTCTCCCTCAACGAGCAGAACTACAACCTGACCAACGCCTATCAGCTCGGCACCCATCCGCCTGCCGTGCAGGATCGCAAGCGCTTCTTTGCCGCCAACCACATCGCCTTTCTGGCCAATGCCCGGGTTATCAAGGCGTTTCGCCAGCATGTGCCGAATGGCTTGATTGGCCCGAGCTTTGCCTACTCTCCTGCCTATCCGGCATCGTGCGACCCGAAAGATATGCTGGCTTACGAGAACGCCGAGGAGTTCAACAACCTCTGGTGGCTGGACGCCTACTGCTTTGGCCGCTATCCGCAGGCGGCGCTCGCTTACTTGCGGGAAAACGGTGAGGCGCCCGAGATCCTGCCGGGCGATATGGAGTTGCTGCGCGAAGGGACGCCCGACTACATTGGCGTCAACTACTACTACACCCTGACCTACACCGATAACCCCTTGGGTGGTCAGACCCTGCAGCGGATCAACACCACCGGCAAGAAGGGCACCACGCCGTCCAGCGGCATTCCCGGCCTCTACAAGACGGCGCCCAATCCGCACCTTGAGACCAGCAACTGGGACTGGGCCATCGACCCGACCGGGATGCGCATCGCCCTGCGTCGCCTCTCTTCCCGTTACGGTTTGCCGCTGATGATCACCGAGAACGGCCTTGGCGAGTTCGACAAGCTGGAGGCGGGCGACAAGGTGAACGATGAGTACCGCATCGATTATCTGCGCAGCCACGTCAAGGCGTGCCAGGAGGCGATGCAGGACGGGGTGGAACTGCTCGGCTACTGCGCCTGGTCGTTCACCGACATCCTGAGCTGGCTCAACGGCTACCAGAAGCGTTACGGCTTCGTCTATGTAGAGCGTGACGAGCAGGGGGGCTCCCTTCGCCGGATCAAGAAGGCGAGTTTCCACTGGTACAGCCAGGTGATCGCCAGCCAGGGCAAGCAGCTCTGACGATGTATCGCTTTGCGTAACAAGCGGGCCCGGGTAATCCCCGGGCCCGTTTGCTTTGGTTGTCATCTTTGGCCGAGAGAGGAGAGGGGGCCGGAAGTGGGGTGCATTGCTTACCGTTTGCTGATTTTTGTCCTGCCAAAGCCGGCGACCCCTGCTATTATCTGCGGCCAAACATGAGCCAATAAAAATCAGGATATCGTGATGACTGACCACACTTTTATTCCCGGCAAGGACGCGGCGCTGGAAGACTCCATCGAACGCTTCCAGACCAAGCTGCAAGCCCTGGGCTTTGATATCGAAGAGGCCTCCTGGCTCAACCCCGTGCCGAACGTCTGGTCGGTGCATATTCGGGACAAGGAGTGCTCCCTCTGCTTTACCAACGGCAAGGGGGCCAGCAAGAAGGCGGCACTTGCCTCCGCTCTGGGTGAGTATTTCGAGCGTCTCTCCACCAACTACTTCTTCGCCGACTTCTATCTGGGCGAGCAGGTCGCCAACGGCGATTTCGTTCACTACCCGAACGAGAAGTGGTTCCCCATCGAAGGGGATCAACTGCCAGCTGGTCTGCTCGACAGCTTCACCCGCAAGTTCTACAACCCGGATGGCGAAGTGACCGCCGAGATGCTGGTGGATCTGCAATCGGGAAATGAGGAGCGCGGCATCGTCGCTCTGCCGTTCGAGCGCCAGTCCGATCACGAGACCGTCTACATCCCGATGAACATCATCGGCAACCTCTATGTTTCCAACGGCATGAGCGCTGGCAACACCAAGACAGAAGCGCGCACCCAGGCGCTCTCCGAAGTGTTCGAGCGCCACGTGAAGAACAGGATCATCGCCGAGGCCATCAGCCTGCCGTTGATCCCGGACGAGGTCATTGCCCGTTATCCGGGGATTGCCGCCTCCATCGCGGCGCTCGAAGCGGAAGGCTTCCCCATTTACAGCTTCGATGCCTCTCTGGGTGGCCGTTATCCGGTCATCTGCGTGGTGCTGCTCAACCCGAGCAATGGCACCTGCTTTGCCTCTTTCGGCGCCCACCCGCGCTTTGAAGTGGCCTTCGAACGTACCGTGACCGAGTTGCTGCAGGGCCGTGGTCTCAAGGATCTCGACGTGTTTGTGCCGCCCTCATTCGACAACGAGCAGGTGGCGGATCACCACAACCTCGAGACCCACTTCATCGACTCTTCCGGCCTTATCAGTTGGGATCTGTTCAAGGAAGAGGCCGACTTCGAGTTTGCCGACTGGGACTTCCGCGGCACCTCGCAGGAAGAGTTCGATCACCTGATCGGCATCTTCCACGAGCTGGAGCAGCCGGTCTATATCGCCGATTACGAGCACCTGGGCGTCTACGCCTGCCGTATCCTGGTGCCCGGCATGTCCGACATCTATCCGGCCGAAGATCTGCTGCTGGCCAACAACACCATGGGAGCCCATCTGCGCGAGACCATCCTGGCGCTGCCATCACTTGATTGGGATGCCGAGCAGTATATGGCGTTGTTTGATCAACTGGACGAAGAGGGGCATGACGAGCGTACGCGGGTGCGCGAGCTGCTGGGCATCGCTGCCGCCAAGGGCACCGCGCTGCACACCCTGCGTGTTGGCGAGCTGAAAGCCATGCTGGCGCTGGCTGCCGGTGAGCTGGAGACTGCTCTCGATCTCATCGATTGGACCATGGAGTTCAACCAGTCGGTGTTCCCGGCCGAACGTGCCAGCTACTATCGTGCCCTGCGCGCCTGCGTCGAGCTTTTCCTCGACGAGGAGCGCGACCCCGAGCAGTATCGCGCCGTGTTCACCCGTATGTATGGTGAGGAGACGCTGGCACAGGCCTGGGCCAACGCCAGTGGCGAAGCGCGTTTCCACGGGCTGGAGGCGGCTGACTTGTCGCTTTCCCAATTCCCGCTGCACCAGAAGCTGCTGGCGGCTTACGAGAAGCTGCAAAAGGCCAAGCGTGCCCATCAGTGGTCATAAATATACATTGACAATGTGTGAGTAAAGGAGGGGCCGGTTGGCCCCTTCTGTTTGATGCAGATAAGCGATGTCGTTGTTATTCAAAGATGAAATAAAAAACAAAAAATACCTCTAAGGGGGTTGCAGGCAGGGCAGGGGGCATGCTTCGGAACTGCAAAGATATCTTGCCAATGCATGGTTTATGTGGCGAACTATAAATTCTTTAAAATCATTACATTAAAAATCCAACACTTCTGTTTCAGCTGAAACCTGGTGTAAACTGGCGTAGCCATGCGGCTCAAATATTTGTAGTAAAATTACAATCGCACACTGATAAATTTGATCGATGTCAATTTTGGCCATTTGGCCCTTTGTTATGATTTCAACAGGCAAAACATTCAGGTAGATCATAATTGAAAGCTGAATCCCCATTCGATTGTCTCAAGCCCGAAGCCATCGCTGCACTGGCTGAAGACATCACCTACGCCAAGGCTACCAAGCCGGCATACAAGGTCATTCCACTGGCCATTACCGCAGGCGCTTTCATCGCCATCGCATTTATCTTCTACATCACAGTGACTACCGGAACCGGTTCCATGCCTTGGGGTATGGCCAAGCTGGTCGGCGGTCTCTGCTTCTCTCTCGGACTTATTCTCTGCGTACTGCTCGGTGCTGAGCTGTTCACCTCCACCACCCTGACGCTGGTAGCCAAAGCGGCCAACCGGATCAGCTGGGCCCAGCTGCTCAAGAACTGGGGGCTGGTCTACTTCGGCAACCTGATTGGCGGTCTGCTGATGGTGGCGCTGATCATCGTTTCTGCCGAGTACACAGCAGCGGACGGCCAGTGGGGTCTGAATGCCCTGAAAGTGGCTCAGCACAAAATTCACCACACCTTCTTCGAAGCGGTGGCGCTCGGTATCCTCTGTAACCTGATGGTATGTCTGGCTGCCTGGATGGCATTCGGTGCCCGCAGCGCGACTGACAAGGTAGTGGTTATGCTGCTGCCGGTTGCCATGTTCGTTGCCTCAGGTTTCGAGCACAGCATCGCAAACATGTTTATGATTCCGGTTGGCATCGCTATCCATAGCGTGGCTGGCCCGGAGTTTTGGCAGGCCATCGGCCAGGATCCGGCAACCTTTGCTGACCTGACCGTATCCAACTTCGTCCTACACAACCTCATCCCCGTGACCATCGGCAATATCATCGGTGGTGGCGTGATGGTTGGTCTGACTTACTGGTTTATCTTCCGTCGTCATCATTAAGGATGATTGCGGGATACTACATCAATACCGTGTGAGGTAATGAAAAATGGCAGAACTTAACGAACAGTTCCAAAAAGCATGGGAAGGCTTCGCGGCCGGTGAATGGCAGACCTCTGTCAACACCCGTGACTTCATCCAGAAGAACTACACCCCGTATGAAGGTGACGAGTCCTTCCTGGCTGGCGCGACCGAAGCGACCACCAAGCTGTGGGACAAGGTCATGGAAGGGATCAAAATCGAGAACCGCACTCACGCGCCGGTCGATTTTGATACTGACCTGCCCTCCACCATTACCGCACACGATGCCGGTTATATCGATCAGAGCCTGGAGCAGATCGTTGGTCTGCAGACTGACAAGCCGCTGAAGCGCGCCATCATCGCCAACGGCGGTATCAAGATGGTTAAAACTTCTTGCGAAGTGTACGGTCGTCAACTGGACCCGATGGTCGAGAAGATCTTCACCGAGTACCGCAAGACTCACAACCAGGGCGTGTTTGACGTTTACACCAAAGACATCCTGAACTGCCGTAAGTCTGGTGTTATCACCGGTCTGCCGGATGCCTACGGCCGTGGCCGTATCATCGGTGACTACCGTCGCGTCGCTCTGTACGGTATCGACTTCCTGATGGCCGACAAACTGGCCCAGTTCAAGTCCCTGCAAGCTGACTTGGAAAACGGCGTCAACTTGGAAGCTACCATCCGTCTGCGCGAAGAGATCTCCGAGCAGCACCGTGCCCTGGCACAGATGAAGGTGATGGCTGCCAAGTACGGTTGCGATATCTCCGTACCGGCCAAGAACGCCAAAGAAGCCGTACAGTGGACCTACTTCGCCTACCTGGCGGCAGTCAAGTCCCAGAACGGTGCAGCCATGTCCTTCGGTCGTACCTCCAGCTTCCTGGACATCTACATCGAGCGTGACCTGCAGAAAGGCCTGATCACCGAGCAAGAAGCCCAGGAGCTGATGGACCACATGGTCATGAAGCTGCGTATGGTTCGCTTCCTGCGTACCCCGGAATACGATTCACTGTTCTCCGGCGACCCGATGTGGGCTACCGAGACCCTGGCTGGTATGGGCGTTGATGGCCGTACCCTGGTCACCAAGAACAGCTTCCGTATGCTGAACACCCTGTACACCATGGGCCCGTCCCCTGAGCCGAACCTGACCATCCTGTGGTCCGAGAAGCTGCCGGTCGGTTTCAAGAAGTACTGTGCTAAGGTATCCATCGAGACCTCTTCCGTTCAGTACGAGAACGACGATCTGATGCGTCCGGATTTCAACAACGATGACTACGCCATCGCTTGCTGTGTATCCCCGATGATCGTTGGTAAGCAGATGCAGTTCTTTGGTGCTCGTGCCAACCTGGCCAAGACCATGCTGTATGCAATCAACGGTGGTATGGACGAGAAGCTCAAGATCCAGGTCGGTCCGAAAACCGAGATGGTCAAGTCCGAGTACCTCGACTACAACGACGTGATGGATCGTCTGGATCACTTCATGGATTGGCTGGCCAAGCAATACGTTGCTGCGCTGAACATCATCCACTACATGCACGACAAGTACAGCTACGAAGCCTCTCTGATGGCGCTGCACGACCGTGACGTATATCGCACCATGGCGTGTGGTATCGCGGGTCTGTCCGTAGCAGCTGACTCCCTGTCTGCTATCAAGTACGCCAAGGTCAAGCCGGTTCGTGACGAAGATGGCGTTGCCATCGACTTCGAAATCGACGGCGAATACCCGCAGTTCGGTAACAATGACGCTCGCGTCGATGACATCGCCTGTGACCTGGTTGAGCGCTTCATGAAGAAGATTCAGAAGCTGAACACCTACCGTGGTGCTGTTGCTACCCAGTCTGTTCTGACCATCACCTCCAACGTGGTATATGGCAAGAAGACCGGTAACACCCCGGATGGCCGTCGTGCCGGTGCTCCGTTCGGCCCGGGTGCCAACCCGATGCACGGTCGTGACCAGAAAGGTGCTGTTGCATCCCTGACTTCCGTTGCCAAGCTGCCGTTCGCTTACGCTAAAGATGGTATCTCCTATACCTTCTCCATCGTGCCGAACGCACTGGGTAAAGATATGGAAGCCCAGAAAGCCAACCTGGCTGGCCTGATGGACGGTTACTTCCACCACGAATCCAACGTAGAGGGTGGTCAGCACCTGAACGTTAACGTGATGAACCGTGAAATGCTGCTGGACGCCATGGAAAACCCGGAGAAATATCCGCAGTTGACCATCCGCGTATCCGGTTATGCCGTTCGCTTCAACTCTTTGACCAAAGAGCAACAGCAAGACGTCATCACCCGTACCTTCACCGCCGCTCTGTAATAGAGTCGCAGTGAGCAAAAACCGGCGCCAAGGCGCCGGTTTTTTTATGTCTCCATCTTGCCGGATTGGAGGGTTTTGTTAGTCTGCCTCTGCCTCTGCCTCTGCCTCTGCCTCTGCCTCTGCTTGGCATGAGTCTGATTGTGAGGGGCGGGCATGTGCATCATGCCCGTCAAATCAACGTGAATACTCTACCCGGATGGGCAGCATGTCTGGCAGAAACAACAAGGGCCGCACCATGTGCAGCCCTTGTTGTTTCAGATATTGCAGATTGAGCGCGTTAGCTGGCCCAGGTGATGATGTGGTCAATCCATTCACCCGCCTCATCTTCGTGGATCACCTTGCCACGTACGGATTGTCCCGCTTGATGCATGGCTGAACGGCTACCTGTCAGCAGGGGATGCCACTCTGGCAAGGGGTGCCCTTCGGCAAGCAGGCGGTAAGCGCAAGTGGAGGGGAGCCAGTCATACTCGGCAATCTTGTCGTGGGTGATCTGCAGGCAATCCGGTTCTTTCTTGAAGCGGTTCATATAGTCGGAGCACTGGCAGGTTTTGGTGTTGAGCAGGTTGCAGGCTACGTTGGTGAACACCAGCTCTTCGGTATCTTCATCGATCAGCTTGTTGAGGCAGCATTTGCCGCAACCATCGCAGAGGGATTCCCATTCGGATTCAGTCATCTGCTGCAGACTCTTGGTCTGCCAAAAGGGGGCTTGCATCATACCGCTCACTTAATACACCTGATAAAACGCGTGGTTATACCCCTTGTCCCCCGGCATTTCAAGATGAGCGTACCAATGGCGAGAAAATATGAGTGAACTCGATATATTGCCTGGAGCCATAAGGTGCCTGAGTTGGCGTCATGTTCATTGTACCGTCTGTTTTAACCATCTCTTTCCAGACTCTTTGAGTGCCTATCAACTTCACTCGAGTGGGGGTGAAGAAGGTGCTATCAAGAGGAGCTCGACCCTGGCTCAGTGATTGAGATAGATATCCTGCTCGCCATAACTCATCCGTTTACCGTTCACAGCAATACGTTTGGCGCCAAAGAAGCAGGCCAATATGCCTGACTGCTGGCCAAGACGCTGTAATTTTGCGTGATCCAGCTCGATCTGTTCGGGCAGCCAGGTAAAGACCGCTGCACAATGCCCCTGACAAAGGCTACGCTCCAGTGTCTGTTGCCAGTTCTTGATTTTCGGGCTGTGTACGATCAGCACCCGTTTCGGGTCTATACCACGCTCTTGCAAGCGGTTGGCCGCAGGACGGCCGGGTGGGGCGATCAACAGGATCCATCCGGTATGGTTGTTACCGATGCGGGTCAATTCATCCAGAAACTGTTCGTCAGAGTGAATACGCACGTTGGCTGTGGCCGATCCCGCTTTGCAGAGGATCCTTGTTGGCCATGGACGGCTGATGGTGCTGCTCATTACGACAGAGGGAGAGTGCAGAGTCTGGTTCATATTCTTTATCCTGTATGAAAATACAAGCTGTATGCGCATACAGTAGTTCTGTTCTGGGTACCTGACAAGTTGTTTTTAAAGAAATATGTGATCGCTACGATGCAAATATCCTTTAAGCGATTGATTTTAAATAGGTACATATTCTATTGAATGGTGGTGTTTTTTTGTTCTATGGACAAACGCTGGTGTACCACCCATGGTTATACAGGTCGTCAAGAGGAGGAGCCGAGATGGATATCAGCACGTTGCAGCGTCTGGATGCCAACATTTTGCTGGGCATCATCAATGAGAAATTGCGGCTTGAATGTGATGGATTGGAGGAGTTGCTGGCCTATTACGACATGAGTGAGGAGCAGCTGGCGGTGCGGTTGGGCCAGATTGGATATCACTATGATCCTTTGAGCAATCAGTTCAAGGCACACACCTGATGGTGCAATGCAGGTTTCATATTTGCCTTGTAGCATATATCGGCGCATTGAAATCGCTTTCAATGCGCCGTTTCAGTGTCTATTTTCAAGGATTTTCAAAGCCTGGCAATCGTTGAAAACCTATTCACGTTATTTTATTTTAACTTTAAACATAACCTATTGATAAAGGTGGTTATTTTTTATGAATGGCAACGAGTAAAAGGAAAGGGTTTTCACGCTTTCGGGGCGGTTTTCATCGGTTAAAGTGTGACTTGCGTTAACTTTTAATTGTGCGGCTTTCGTTAGTATTCTCACGCCGGTACATATTTTGAGATAACAACAGCGCCGGTCCCGATCCTCGGGATAACAATTTTATTTGTAACGAAGGAATATGGTTTATGGCTACCAAGAAGAAGACAGACCAGGATCTCCAACTGGATAAAGATCAGCTCAAGGCGAGTATCGTGCGTCACCTGCGTTCTACCTTGGGAACAAGCGAACAGAAAGCCTCTCACGATGCATGGTGGAAAGCCACCGCAGCGGCGGTCAACGAACAGGTTTACGAGCGCCTGACCCGCACTCAGCAGACTCACTTCAAGAAAGATACTCGTGCTATTCACTATCTCTCTGCTGAATTCCTGATGGGGCGTCTGACCTCCAACAACCTGCACAACCTCTCTCTTTACAAGATTTGTGAAGAGGCGCTGAGCGAACTCGGTCTGGATCTGACCGACCTGTGTGAACAAGAGCCCGATATGGCGCTCGGCAATGGTGGCCTGGGTCGTCTGGCAGCCTGCTTCATCGACTCGCTGGCAACCCTGAACTACCCGGCTGTGGGCTACGGTATCCACTACGAACACGGTCTGTTCCGTCAGGAGATCCAGGATGGCCGCCAGATTGAGCGTCCAGACTCCTGGCGTGAATACGGCAACCCTTGGGAGATCTGCCGTCCGGAGTCGGTACAAGAAGTCCCCCTCTATGGCTATGTCGAGACCGTCTTCGGTGATAACGGCGGTTTGAAGAAGGTGTGGCACGCGGGTCGCAAGATCAAAGGGGTGCCTTGGGATATCCCGGTCGTCGGTTTTGGCGGCAGTACCGTCAACATCCTGCGTCTGTGGGAATCCCGAGCCTCCGAGTTTTTTGACTGGGACGTGTTCAACGCCGGTGGTTACATTGACTCCCAGGCAGAGAAAGCACAGGCCGAAACCATCTCCAAGGTGCTCTATCCGAACGATGAGACCGATGCCGGTAAAGAGCTGCGTCTGATCCAGCAGTACTTTTTCTGCGCCTGCTCCATCAAGGACATCATGCGCCGCTACAAGCGGGTGCATGAGAGCGACTTCAGCAATTTCGCGGCCCAAATCGCTATCCAGCTCAACGATACTCACCCCACTATCGCCATTCCCGAACTGATGCGAGTGCTGGTGGATGAAGAGGGGCTGGACTGGGCGGCCGCCTGGGAGATCAGCTATCAGGTCTTCTCCTACACCAACCACACCCTGCTGCCGGAAGCGCTGGAGAAGTGGTCTGTCAGCCTGTTCGAGAAGGTATTGCCACGCCATCTCGAGATCATTTATGAGATCAACGCCCGTTTCCTGAACGAGCTGGTCGAACCCAAGTGGCCCGGTAACGATGCCATTAAAGCCAAACTCTCCATCATCGAAGAGGGGAGTGTACGCAAGGTGCGCATGGGCAACCTCTGCGTCATCGGCTCTTCCAAAGTGAACGGCGTTGCGGAGATCCACTCCAAGCTGGTCAAGGAAGATCTCTTCCCCGAGTATGCCGAGCTGTGGCCGGAGAAAATGTGCAACGTGACCAACGGCGTGACGCCGCGTCGCTGGCTGCTGGCCTGCAACCCGGAACTGGCTGCACTCTATAACGAGGTGGTGGGCAAGGAGTGGCCGCTGCAGCTGGACAAGCTGCGTGGTGTCGTGAAGTTTGCCGACGACAAAGCGTTCCAGAAGCAGTTCATGACCATCAAGCGGCACAACAAAGAGAAGCTGGTCAAGGTCATCAAGGCGGAAACCGGCATTGATGTCAGCGCCGAGGCGATCTTCGATGTCCAGATCAAGCGTCTGCACGAGTACAAGCGTCAGCAGCTGAACCTTATCCACATCATGGCGCTCTACCGTCGTTTGCTGGCCAACCCGGACTATGACATGCATCCGCGCGTGTTCATCTTTGGCTCCAAAGCGGCGCCCGGTTACAAGCTGGCCAAAGACATCATCTATGCCATCAACAAGTTGGCGGATCGGGTCAACAATGACACCCGTATTCAGGGCAAGTTGAAAGTGGTGTTCATGCCGAACTACCGCGTGAGCCTGGCCGAGAAGCTGATCCCGGCTGCTGATGTCTCCGAGCAGATCTCTACTGCTGGCTATGAAGCGTCCGGTACCGGCAACATGAAGATGGCCCTCAACGGTGCCATCACCATCGGTACGCTGGACGGCGCCAACATCGAGATCGCGGAAGAGGCGGGTGCTGAAAACTGCGCCATCTTCGGTCTGAACGTGGATGAGGTGAAGGCCCTGAAAGGCCGCGGTTACAACCCGTATGACTTCTACTATGCGAACTCAGAGCTGAAAGCTGTGTTGGACTGGTTTGACACCGACTACTTCACTCCGGGTCGTCCGGGTGAGCTGGCTTCCATCAAGCGCTCCTTGCTGGAAGGGGGTGACCCTTACCTGACACTGGCAGACTTCCAGTCCTACTCCGATGCGCACAAGCTGATCGATACCTGGTATCGCGATCCGGCGTTGTGGGCTAAGAAGGCCATCATCAACTCGGCTACCATGGGCAAGTTCAACTCGGACCGCTCCATTCAGGACTATGTAGAGCGGATCTGGAACCTGAAACGCTGCTCCGTCAACTAACGGTTCACGGCAATAAAAAACCCCCGCAATGCGGGGGTTTTGTTTATCCGGGGGTTAGTGGATATCAGAGGATATCGCCGACAAAGAAAGCCAGCATAGCCAGCAGCACAGTGAAGACCAGATTCAATGACATACCGGCTTTCATCATCTCTTGCTGGCGGATATGGCCGCTGGCAAAGACGATGGCATTGGGCGGCGTTGCGACTGGCAGCATAAAGGCGCAAGAGGCACCGATAGCGATGAGAACCGCCATGACGACGGGAGAGACGCCCAGTGCTTCAGCCACACCGGCAAAGAGCGGGATCAGCAGCGCTGCGGTCGCGGTATTGGAGACCAGCTCGGTCAGAAAGACCACGAAAGCGGCGAGCAGCAGCAGGATCACGAAAATGTTGGCATGAGAGAGGACGGCCGACAGATGTTCCGCCAGAAAGGCGCTGGTGCCGGTGGCCTTGAGGATGGCGCTCAGGGTCAGGCCGCCGCCAAACAGCATCAACACGCCCCAGTCGGTGTTCTTGTTCACGTCATCCCAACTGGCGACGCGGCTGACTACGATGGCAACGATGGCCCCCATGGCGATCAGGGTATCGAGTTGAGGTATCCCGCCAAAGGCGTTGGAGATAGGTTGCGAACCGATCCACAGCACCACAGTGGTCAGGAAGATAGCCAGGGTAACTTTGCGCTCGCGGGTCCAGTTGATGGTGACATCCTGCAGTTCAACCTTGTGGTTGAGCTGCGGGCGAGTGACCAGATAGAGCAGGGCAATGCCGCAAGGCATCAGGATAAGGACGACCGGGATCCCGAACTTCATCCAGTCGGTGAAGCCGATCCCCATCTGGGCGGCAGCAATCGCGTTGGGCGGGCTGCCCACCAGGGTGCCGATACCGCCGATGCTGGCGCTGTAGGCGATACCAAGCAGCACGAACACGAAGGTGGCACGATTCTTTTTGCTATCAAGGCGGGTCAGCATGCCGATCGCCAGTGGCAGCATCATGGCGGTGGTGGCGGTGTTGCTGATCCACATGGACATGGCGGCGGTAATGGTGAAGAGCAAAATGACGCCCCAGCCAAGGTGCCCGTTGGCCAGATGCATCACCTTGCCAGCCATCAGGGTGTCCAGTCCCTGTTTGGAGAGGGCGGCAGCCAGTGCGAAGCCACCGAAAAAGAGGAAAAGGATCGGGTTGGCGAAGTCGGTGAGTGACTTGCTCATGTCAAAGACCCCGAGCACGGTCGCGAGCAGAGGTACCAGCAGTGCGGTGATGGTGACATGGAGGGCTTCAGTCAGCCAGAGGATGGCGATGAAGACCAGAATACCCAACCCCTTGTTGACCATGGGGTCAAACGGTAGCCAGGCGAGCATGGCGCAGAGCAGCAGGACATCCAGGATAACTATCCCTGATTTGACATCCAGCCAGCGAGATGAGGCTGAGGGTACAGCAGATGTGTGCATAATGTTCTCTCGGTTAATTTATGGTTGTTTTTGTGTTGCCGAGACTACATCTCTTCACCTGGGTGAAACAGGCCTGTGTGCCGAAAATCAGTCACTACTCACAGAGTGATTGATTAATCGGCGCGAAATTAAACATGTGCGCAACATCCATCAAACGTTGACGAATTGCTCCAGCCACTGTTTGAACATGCTCTTGGGCAGTGAACCGTTGACTTGCGCCACCATCTTGCCCTGTTTGAAGACCATCAGCGTGGGGATACTACGAATGGCGTAGCGTGCCGCGATGCTGGTTTGCTGCTCGGTATCCACTTTGACAAAGCGCATTTGTGGTTCCATTTCGTGAGCCACTTCGTGAAACACGGGGGCAAATTGTTGGCAAGGGCCGCACCAGCTGGCCCAGAAATCGACGACAACCGGAATGTCGGAGCTGATGAGAGTATCGAACTGGTTGTCACGACCGAGAGTCGGGGTCTGGCCAAAAAGCGCGGCTTTGCAGTGGCCACACTTGGCTGAATGGTCGATATGGTCCTCAGGCAGGCGGTTTCTGGTAAAGCAGTGGCTACAATAAGTAGTGACAAATGACATAATTGGCTCCTGTAGATGTATTCTGATGGGGAGATTTACTGCCCAATCAGCGCCGCGCCACGGTAACACAATGGCCGGCAGGAGTGGATCATGCTCCCGGGGTTCATTACCCTGCAGGATAATTCAGCGACCACAGTTGAGAGTCGAGACGGGATGAACAAAGGATCACGGAAAAACCGTGTGCTGCTTGGGCTGGTTGTGGCCTTGCTGCTCGCGTTTTCGGGATACTGCTGGCAGTTGCTCAGTCAGCAGCAGCAAGCTGAGGATATGAGTACCGCAGCAGAGGTTGTGCTGAACCGGATTAATTCGGACACCGTCTATTTGCTTGGACGGGAGCAGGCCAATGACACCAACGTCCAGCAGCGCCTCAGCCAGTTATCTGCAAATCTGGATAGCTTTGTGCGTATGGTTCGCAGTGATCCACTGCTCATCTCTTTTCCCCTTTCCCAGACTCTGTTGCAGGATATGGACTCCTATCTGATGGAGCTGGCCCAGCTCCATGCCATGGAGATGGCGATAGAGTACATTCAGCAGCCATTCCAGCTGCAACTGCACAAGGTACTGGCACTGCCACAGGCAGACGACACCTTGCAGAGCAATCTCAAGGAGCTGGCACAGTTGGGGTCATTCCTGCAAAAAAGCTGGAGTAAAGAGGAGCAGGAGCAGCTGACCCTGCTGCAGCAACAATTGACAACCCGCTATCGCGATCAGCCAGACATTATTGCTTTGGTTCAGTTGAGTGCAGATCTGAGTCGCCAGGTGGTTGCGTATCACACATTGCGTAACAGGCTGATCGACATGCATGTGGTTGATACTCTGGTGCGCTGGAAACTCGATCGGCTTGAGTGTGCCGCCAAACTGATGAACCGCTTCTATCTGATGGTGCTCGGGGGGGCTTTGATTTGCTTTGGTCTGGTGGCCTATACGCTGTGGCGGAGAAATCAGAAGCTGAGTGAGCTCTCTCACCAGACCGGTCTGCTGGCGCAGGCCAAAAGCGATTTTCTGGCCAACATGAGCCACGAGATCCGCACGCCCATGAATGCCATCATCGGTTTCAGTTCGCTGGCCCTGCAAACCGAGCTGGATCAACAGCAAAGGGACTACCTTGGCAAGATCAAATCCTCTTCCGATACCTTGCTGCTGCTGATCAACGATATCCTCGATTTGACCAAGGTGGAATCAGGCAAGCTGACGCTGGAAGAGATTGATTTCGATCTCAGCGAGCAGCTGGATTCGCTGGCGGGCATGTTTGCCGATCTGGCTGAACGCAAACATGTCGAGGTGATCATCTGCAAATCTTCCGATGTGCCGGTTTTCCTGCGTGGTGATCCCCTGCGTCTGGGGCAGGTGCTGGTCAACTTGGTCAATAACGCTATCAAGTTTACCGAGCGTGGTGAGGTGGAAGTGTCGATTAGTTTGGCCAGCGCGCATCCCATGCGGATCCGCTTCAGTATCCGTGATACCGGTATCGGGATTGCGGAGGATAAGCAGGCTCATTTGTTTCAGGCGTTTACCCAGATTGATGCCAGTAATACCAGAAAATATGGCGGTTCCGGCCTTGGCCTTAACATCTCCCAGCGCCTGGTGGAACTGATGGGCGGGCGGATCTCGGTGCAGAGTAAACCCGGGGTCGGTTCGCTGTTC
This sequence comes from Aeromonas sp. SCS5, assembly GCF_001887375.1. Lineage (NCBI taxonomy): Bacteria > Pseudomonadati > Pseudomonadota > Gammaproteobacteria > Aeromonadales > Aeromonadaceae > Aeromonas > Aeromonas sp. SCS5. The sequence continues at coordinate 52,565 of NZ_LFCS01000014.1, read as the reverse complement.
CAGTTTGATATTCCCATGACTCAGGCTGTTTATGGCGTGGCCGGTCGTAAAGTTTTCTTCGAACATCAACCGCTGGTGCTGGTGATGGATGACAACGAGCTGGTGCTGGATCTGGCCAAAGATATCCTGACCCGCGCCGGAGTCAGAGTGCTTGCAGTCAATTCGCTTTCCCGTGCTCGTCAGGTGTTGCGGGAAGAGGGGCAGAGCCTGAAGCTGGCTATTCTCGACTGGCGGATGGGGCAGGAGGATGGGCTGGATCTGGCCCTCGAGATGTATCAGCACAGCCAGTGGCGCCGTATTCCTATTCTGATGATCAGTGCCTGGTCCAGAGATGGTCTGCACGGCAAGATGGAAAGCATCGGGCTGACCCATTTCCTGCCCAAGCCGATGACTGAAAACTCCCTGCTGGCCAAGGTCGATGAGCTGCTCAACGGCAGCTCTTATGAACACCACTTGCGGCAAGCGGAAGCGCAAGGCGATCAGCAGCATTTCAAATCTCTGCTGCAGGGAACCCGGGTGTTGCTTGCCGAAGACAACCGGGTTAACCAGCAACTCATTATCGAATACCTGCGCCGGGTGGATGCTGTCGTGACCGTGGTCAACAATGGCCGCGAAGCTGTAGAGCGCGTTGCCGAGCAGCCGTTTGATGTCATCCTGATGGATCTGCAGATGCCGGTGCTCGATGGCCTCGATGCTACCCGCCAGATCCGCAAGATGGTCGACAAGCACGATGTGCCCATCATAGCGCTGACCGCCAGTGCCATGCCGGGGGACAAGGAGCGTTGTCTGGGGGTCGGGATGAATGGTTATGTCACCAAACCGGTCAGCAAGCTCGATCTTTACAACAACCTGCTGCAGTGGGTAAAACCACAAGAGCTGGAGCAGAGCGGTATGCTGGAGGTAAAACCGCCCGACATGATGGGGGTGCTAGACCTGCAGGATGCGCTCAAGCGGCTGGAGCAGGACAAGGAGGCACTGCAGATCCTCTTCAAGCTCTTCATGTCGGAGCACAAGGATGATCTATGGGAGATCCGCTCGGCCTTGCGCCGTCAGCAGCCGGATGTCGCGTGCAAACTGCTGCACACCCTCAAGGGGGTGTCGGCCAATATCTCCGCAGCCCGTCTGCAGGTAGTTGCTGGCGAGCTGGAGTGGAGGCTGCGGCAAAACGAGGTGCTGAGCGAAGCAGATCTTGAGCAACTGCAACAGGTATTCAGCCAGACCAGAGAGGAGGTATCCCACTTTCTTCTGACCGGTGAGCAGCATGAAAATACGTATAATCCCTATGCAACAGGTGATGATCGCCCCTCTCAGTGAATTAAATAGTAATTATTCTCATACCCCCTGGTTCGGGATATGATGACCCTTCGATTCAAATCGCCTCCAGCCGGAGGCGATTGTTTTCATTTCTGATGTCGACCCGTGAGAATGCTGTCTGCATCTGTGCGTTATGGCAGTTAAAAGGGCAAAGGTTGGTGGTGTGAGCGTATTTATACGATTGAGCTGGTTTTTCAGGGAGCAGTGGCGGCGGTATCTTATTGCCATATCTCTGCTGATGGTGGTGGCCTTGTTGACCGTCATTCCTCCCAAAGTGGTCGGCTGGGTGGTGGACGGCATTACCAGGGGATCCCTCGATAGCGCAACGCTGACGGGCTATCTGGCCGGACTGTTTGGCCTCGGTTTACTCATCTACATGCTGCGTTATGCCTGGCGAGTCATGCTGTTTGGCGCCTCGTACCGGCTAGCCTTTGTGCTGCGCAACCGTCTGTTCAGCCATTTCACCAGGATGAGCCCCGATTTCTACCAGCGCCACCGTACCGGCGATCTGATGGCCCACGCCACCAACGATATCCAGGCGGTGGAGATGACTGCCGGGGAAGGGGTCTTGACCCTGGTGGACTCCATCATGGTCGGGGTGCTGGTGCTCTCCATCATGTGCAGCCAGTACTCCTGGCAACTGACTCTGCTCTCCCTGTTGCCACTGCCGGTGATGGCTTTTTTCATGAACCGCTTTGGCAAGCAGATCTACAAGCAGTTCAAATCAGCGCAGGGGGCCTTTTCCAAACTCAACAACAAAACCCAGGAGGCGCTCTCCGGTGTGCGAGTGCTCAAGTCCTACGCCGTTGAATCCCTAGAAGATCAAGGTTTTGCCGAACTGACCCGGCAGGCCGGGGAACGCAACATGGCGGTGGCCCGCATCGATGCCAAGTTCGATCCCGTCATCTATCTCTGCATCGGTTGCTCCTATTTTCTGGCGGTGGCGGGTGGCAGCGCGCTGGTACTCCGTGACGAGCTGACCCTGGGGGAGCTCACCAGTTTCACCATGTACCTCGGCCAGCTGATCTGGCCCATGTTCGCCATCGCCTGGCTGTTCAACATCATAGAGCGCGGCAGTGCCGCCTATTCGCGGATTGAAAGTCTGCTCGGCGAGCGCAGCGATATCGAAGAGCCGGCTCACCCGCTTGCGTTGGTCTCGCCCTTCCCGTTGCAAGCCCGCGATGTGGGGTACCAGCTTGAGCAGCGAACCCTGTTGCAGAGTGTGGATTTCACCCTGCAAGCTGGCGGTATGCTGGGGATTGTCGGGCGTACCGGTGCTGGTAAAAGTTCTCTGCTCAAACTGCTGATGCGGCTGGCCAATCCCACTGCGGGAGAGATCCGCATGGGGGATATTCCCATCTCGCAACTTGCGCTGGGTGAGCTGCGCAGCCAGTTTGCCTATGTGCCGCAGGAGCCATTCCTGTTTTCCACCACCATCGCTGCCAACATCGCCCTTGGTCGGCCTGATGCCAGCCGCGAGGAGGTTGAGCGGGTGGCGCGGATCGCCTGTGTCCATGACGACATCAGCCGTTTCCCCAAAGGCTACGAGACCGAAGTGGGGGAGAAGGGGGTGACCCTCTCCGGCGGCCAGAAGCAGCGGCTCGCCATCGCCCGTGCTCTGCTGCTGGAGGCGCCTATTCTGGTGCTCGATGATGCGCTCTCGGCGGTGGATGCCCACACCGAGCAGCAGATCCTGCACGCTCTCAAGGCGCACAAGCGCACCCTTATTCTGGTCAGCCACCGGATGACGGCGGTGGAGCAGGCCGATGAAATTCTGGTACTGGAGCAGGGGGCAGTCAGTGAGCGTGGCCGACACGGCGCCCTGATGGCTCACAACGGCTGGTATGCAGATATGGTGCGTTACCAGCGTCTCGAAGAAGCAGTGGAGGAGAGCCTGTGAACCCGACCATCAAACGGCTGCTCGCCTACTGTGCCCGTTATCCACGCTGGCTGATCCAGGCCGGGCTCTGCTTGCTGTTGGCCACCGGTGCCGAAGTGGCGGGCCCCCTGCTCATCAAACTGTTCATCGATGACTATCTGACACCACGCCAGCTGGTGTGGCCCGTCATTGCGGCCATTGCTGCCGGCTATCTCGGTTTGCAGGTGCTCTCTGCCGCGGGTTTCTACCTGCAATCCCTGCGCTTTAACCGCATCGCTCAGGCGGTGGTGCAAACCTTGCGCGAGCAGGTATTTGCCACCGCGATCCGGTTGCCGGCCCGCTACTTTGACCAGCATCGCTCCGGCTCGCTGATTTCCCGCATCACCAACGACACCGAGGCGATCATGAACCTCTACGTGCAGGTGATTGGGCTGCTGGTGCAGAAGGTGGTGCTCTTGTGCGGCATTCTCATCTCCATGGCGCTGCTGGATCTGCGGCTGATGCTGGTGTGTGCCTGCCTGTTGCCAGCGGTGGGCGGAGTGATGTGGCTTTACCAGAAACTGAGCGTGCCTGTAGTGCGGGCGACCCGCAGCCTGCTCTCCGACATCAACAGCCGTCTCAACGAGTCGCTGCAGGGGATGCCGGTCATTCAGGCCATGGTGCAGGAGCGCCATTTTGCCAACGCCTTTGCCGAGGTGAACCAGCAGCACTGGGCGGCGCGCCTCAAGAGCCTCAAGATCAACGGCATCCTGCTGCGCCCGCTAATCGATCTCTTCTACATGATGGTGCTGATCGGTCTGTTGGCACTGTTTGCCCGCGAGGGGCTGAGTAGCGCGGGTGCCATTCAGGTGGGGGTGCTCTACGCCTTTATCAGCTATCTGGGGCGGATGATTGAGCCGCTTATCGAGATGACCAACCAGCTCAACCAGCTGCAGCAGGCGATGGTGGCGGGGGAGCGGGTCTTTGCCCTGCTCGATGAAACCCGCGAGAGCACCGATGGCGAGCAGCTCCCGCTGGAAGGGCGGGTCAGTTTCGAGCGGGTGGGATTCTCCTACGATGGCGAGCAGCAGGTGCTGCGCGACATAAGCTTCACTGCCAAACCGGGCCAGATGCTGGCGCTGGTGGGCCACACCGGCAGCGGCAAGTCCACCATCATCAGCCTGCTGATGGGCTTCTACCCGCTGGATCAGGGCACCATCCGCTTCGATGATCACCCGATGGCGAGCCTGTCGCTCTCGGCGGTGCGCCGCAGCATCGGGCTGGTGCAGCAAGATCCCTTTATCTTCGTCGGTACCCTGGCCGAGAACCTGCGCCTCGGTCGGGCCGGCATCGACGAGGCACGGCTGTGGCAGGCGCTGACCGAGGTACAACTGACCGAGTTTGTGCGCAGCCTGCCGGAGGGGTTGAACACCCTGATGGAGGAGGGGGGCAAGAATCTCTCCGCCGGGCAGCGCCAGCTGCTCTCCTTTGCCCGCGCGCTGGTGGGCGATCCGCGCATCCTCATTCTGGACGAGGCGACTGCCAGCGTGGACTCCCAGACCGAGTTGGCCCTCTCTTCGGCACTGGCGGCGGCGCGCCGCGGTCGCACCACCATCGCCATCGCCCACCGCCTCTCGACCATCGTCGATGCGGACGAGATCCTGCTGCTCTCTCGCGGGCAGGTGAACGAGCGGGGCAGCCATGGCGAGTTGATGGCCCTCGGCGGTCACTATGCCCAGTTGTTCGAGATGCAGAGTCAGGGGGCCTGGCTCGAAGAGAAGCGGGCCTGATCGACCGGCAAATGCACAAAGAGGGAACCGTTGCGGTTCCCTCTTTTTTTGGGCAATGAAATAGCGGCAAGCGTGATCCGCGTCCTTGTCCAATGATGGGCATGCTGGCAACATGTTGTTTACATCAACTCATCGGATCAGTTCGCATATGGATTTGCAACGTTTGAAGGCCAACCTGGCGCTGCGGCTCTTTGCCTGGCGCTACATTCCCGTCATCGGTTTTTGTGCCCCGATCATCGAAGAGATGAACGCCAAGGCGCTGCGCATTCGCATTCCCCTTGGCTGGCGTACCCGCAACCATCTGGGCAGCATGTATTTTGGCGCGCTGGCCACCGGCGCCGATCTGGTGGGCGGGTTGCTGGTGATGGAGAAGGGACGACAGCGACGCAAGAAGGTGCATTTCGCCTTCAAGGATGTACAGGGGGAGTTTTTGAAGCGGCCCGAGGGGGATGTACAGTTTGACTGCGCAGCGGGGGAGGAGATCGACGCCATGATCGATGAATCGCTCGCCACTGGCCAGCGCATCAACCGCCCCATCCAGGTGGTGGCAACCTGTCCCTCTCTGAACGGAGATGAGGCGATGGCGCGCTTCGTATTGACCCTCTCGATCAAGGCCAGCTGACGCGCTCAAGAGATACGCCCGTGCGGGCTGCTCAAACGCTCCGCCAGCAGATCTGGCGGAGCGGTGGTAATCAGCCGTGGCCGATCACTCGATCTCCGGGCTCATTCCCTCTTTGACCACAACCTTCATGCCGTTGAAGTTGACTACCTGCTCGGCCACGATCTTGCAGCGCTTGCGGGTCTCTACCTGACCGTCCACTTCGACCAGCCCTTCGGCGACGAGCGCCTTGGCCGCGCCGCCACAATCGGCCCAACCCTGATGCTTGATAAGGTCACACAAGGCAACGAAGGGGTGACCTTCGAGCAGAAACGTCTCCATGGAAAATCCTCTAACTGGATGAATGCCGGACGTGGCAGGGCGGCTATTTTAGGCAGTTCACCCCGGCAAGGAAAGGGAAGGGGGCTGATGGCCGTGAAAAATGGCCGGACACAGGCGGCCTTTTTGCGTGCCACCCCGCATTTGGCTGCTGGCTGGGACGCCTGATGACGCAGCGCGTCCCTGGCGCTGTCCCCTCGGTACTCCCCGACTGTTAGCATGCTCCTTTTCCTGCTGATGCAACTGCAAGGATCATCCCATGACACTCTCCCGACTGCTGCTGGCCTGCAGCGCCCTCACGCTGTGCGACGTAGCGCAAGCCAGTACGCCGGTACAGTTTTCCCTGCCCGGGGTCAATCTGCCTGCCTCCCATCAGGTGGAAGGGGCGCGCGCCTCGCTGCTGTACGGTCGTACCGGTCAGGTGAAGGGGATCGATCTGCCGGTGTTTGCCCTCTCCGATGTGGATCGGTTCAGTGGCCTGCAGCTCGGGATCTTTCTCGGTGCCGGCCGGGTGCGCCACCAGTTTGGCGGGGTGGCCATCAATGCCGTCAACTGGCATGAGGGGCAGGATACCGGCGTCAATCTCGGGCTGGTCAACCTGACCAACAACGTACAGGGGATCAATTGGGGGGCGGTCAATATCGCCAAAGGCAATGCGCTGGCCAACGTCGGGCTGGTCAACTATGCCGAGCGCACCACCTTCCAGATCGGTTTTATCAATGCCACCAAACACCTCGACGGCTTGCAGATCGGGTTGGCCAACTATGCCGCCAACGGTGTTTTCCCCATTTTGCCGCTGGTGAACTTCCAGAAATCGTTCTGAGTAGGTTGTTCGCTTTGCGTTAAGCGCCTTGGCTGATTACCCTGTGCCCCTTCTATCCGTGACACAGAGGTAACAGATGACGGCAGGGCAGATGAGTGCAATCGGAATTGGCTGGGATGTGCGGGGCTGGCAGGGCAGCGCCCAGGCGGTGGCCGTGGTGGGTTGGCAGGCCGACTCCAACCGCCTGCACTGGCTCGGGGTCTCGCCGCTGTTTCGCCTGAGCTCACGGGTCGCGCCGGATCTGGCTGCCTTGCTGCATCCGGCCCTGCAGGACGAAGCCTTGCTTGCGCAGGTCGCGGCCTGCCCGCAACTGGCGCTCGGTATCGATGCGCCGCTCGCCTTTCCCCGCGCCTTGCGCGACCTGCTTAACGGCCGGCCGCTCTCCTGCGCCGTGCCCGAGCGGGAGATCGACAACCCCTACGCCTATCGCGACTGCGAGCGCTGGTTGTATCAGCAATATGGCAAGAAGCCGCTGTCGGCCACCTTCGACCGGCTCGGCAACAACGCCACTCTGGCGCTCTCCATGCTGCCCAATCTGCCTGATCTGCAACTGGTGCCGACCGTCGCCCCGCAGGCCAGTCGCGCCGTGCTGGAGGTCTATCCGGCGCTGGCCAAGGTTGCGGGCAAGGCATCCCCTGCCAGACCCGAGCTGGCGGCGCTGCTGCCTGCCGATGTGGTGCCGGATACGGATCGCTACGATGCGGCGCTGTGTGCCCTGATGGCGCTGCAATATGCCGCTGGCGGTCGGGTCGCCCAACTGCCCGTCCTGTTGACTCCGCCAGCCGGGATGGCGCTGGATGAGGGGTGGGTCTACCACTTCGCTCGTCCATAGCGAGCAGAAAAAACGAACGCAAAGCAGTGCCGAATGGCATGGCTTCAGGCCAAAAGCCTGCGTTTAATCAGGAAAATGCCGGTTCGTGCCGTGACAGGGTGGCAATCCAATATCTTCATCCGATATATTGCCCCCTTTGCTGATCCTTTGTTGTGGTGATCCCGATGAAATCCGTTATCTCTATTCAGTCCCACGTGGTGTTCGGCTGTGCCGGCAACAGCGCCGCCGTCTTCCCCATGCGCCGTCTGGGTGTCGACGTGTGGCCTGTCAATACGGTGCAGTTTTCCAACCATACCCAGTACGCACAGGGCTGGCAGGGGATGGCGATGCCGGCGGGACACATCAGCGCGCTGGCTGAAGGGCTGGGCAATATCGGGGTGCTGGGCCAGTGCGATGCGGTACTGAGCGGCTACCTCGGTTCGGCCGAGCAGGGGGACGAGATCCTCAAGGTGGTCAACGCCGTCAAGGCGGCCAATCCCGATGCCATCTACTTCTGCGATCCGGTGATGGGGCATCCCGAGAAGGGGTGCATCGTCGCCCCCGGCGTCACCCGTTTTCTGACCGAGCAGGCGCTGCCGGTGGCCGACATGATGGCACCCAACCTGCTGGAGCTGGAGACCCTCTGCGATACCCATCTGGCGGATCTGGCGCAGACCCGCGCCGCCGCTCATCAGCTGCTGGCCCGTGGCGTCAAGCTGGTACTGGTCAAGCATCTGGGGCGCGCGGCGCAAGACCCGAGCCGCTTCGAGATGCTGCTGGCCACCCCGGATGGGGATTATCTGATTGCCCGCCCGCTCTACGACTTTGCCCGCCAGCCGGTCGGGGTTGGCGATCTTATCAGCGCCCTGATGCTGGCCAACCTGCTGACCGGTCACGATGCGGTGAGCGCCTTTGAGCGTACCAATGCGGCGGTGGACGCCGTGCTGCAAGAGACCTGGCGCCAGCAGGCTTACGAGCTGCAACTCATCGCCGCGCAAGAGGCCTTTGCCCTGCCTGGGGTTGACGTGCGGGCGGTTAAGCTACCCTGAGTCAACGCAGACGTTCGTCTATCCCGACAATAGATGGATTGCAGATGAAAAAGGCTTGCCAATGGGCAAGCCTTTTTGCTGTTTGCCGCATCGGGTGCGGCAAATCAATCAGGCGCGGGGATGGCGGAGACGATAACGCGCTGCCATGGCATTGGCCGCTACCATGGCGGCGTAGACATCCTGTTCACTGACTGTCATCGGCATGTTGCCCATGGTATCGAGGGGATCGCAGGCCAGCTGTGCCACCTTGCGCCACTCGCTCTCATGGAAGTGGGTGAGCCCGAGCTCTTGCAGCGTCATCGGCAGGCCTGCACAGTCGATGATGCGCAACACCTCATCAAGTTCATGTTGTGGGGCGCGCTCAAGCACCAGCTGGGTCAGCAGGCCGAAGACTACCTTCTCGCCATGCTGGGCACGATGAAGTTCAGCGATCAGTGACATGCCATTGTTGACGGCATGGGCAGCGGCCAGCCCACCGGCTTCTGCACCGACCCCGCTGAGGTAGATGGTGGCCTCGATGACCTGCTCCAGCGCCGGAGTGGAGACATGGTGGCGTATCGCATCCATGGCCAGCTCGATGTTTTCCCCCAGCAGCTCATAACAGAGCTTTGCCAGACCCAGCCCGGTACGTGAAGGGCGCTTGCCAACCAGATTGAGCCCGTCGGCCCGATAGCAGGCGCGCGCTTCGAAATAGGTGGCCAGGGCATCGCCGACACCTGCGGAAAAGAAGCGGGGAGGGGCGGCAGCAATGAGGGCTGTGTCAGCCAGAACCACGTCCGGATTTTGCGGCAGGAACAGATAGCGTTCAAATTCGCCCGCCTGGTTGTAGATGACAGCCAATGCCGTACAGGGGGCATCCGTGGAGGCAATCGTCGGGAACAGCACAACCGGACGACGCAGATAGAAGGCCACGGCCTTGGCGACATCCAGCGTCTTGCCGCCGCCGATCCCGACAATCACGTTCGCGCCATATTGCTCGGCAAGGTGGGTCAGACGCTGGATCTCCTGTTCAGTGCATTCGTAGCGAAACTTGTCGACCACTCCACTGAGCCCTGCCTGCAGGATCCCCGCCAGGGCCTCCTCTTGCACCCGCTCAAGAATGAACTCGTCGCTGATGAGCAGTGCATTGTCACCAAAATCTTTAACGTGCTCATGGAGTTGCGGGAGAAGGTGTTGGCCGATGATGAACTTTTTTGGGGAGGTGACAGTACGGGGCAAAGTAGGCATCCATTATTCCTCAAGGCAGTGAACAACATAGGTTTGATTATCAAATGGGTCTCACACGATACGCCTGCTGAAGCAAGAGATGAACAAGAAATGGGGCTCGTATTATCCCTTAATTAATCAAATTGTTTGTTTTGTTGTATTTTTGCGCGAGCGATGGCGGGGGTTGAGGGGGACAGGATCAATGGCTGTTTCGTTGCTGCCTGTCGCAAGCCTATTGCTGCAACAAAAAGTCACGCTGCCACAAGCAGGGCCGGTCAGATCGGCCCTGCTGTTTTGATAAGAGAAGCGGGAGGAGTGTTCAGAGCGTCTTGTAGAAGATAACCGTCGCCGCCAGCTTGCCGTCGGCACCGAGGGCAAAATGGGGGATCTGGCCAGCCTCCTGATAGCCGAGTTGACGATAGAGGTGCGAAGCCACGTCACCGGCGCGAGTATCCAGCACCAGCAGCGAACGGCCCGCGGCATAGGCGTCTTGCTCCATCGCCTGCATCAGCGCACGGCCAATACCTTTGCCTCTCGCCGCTTGCAGTACCATCAGTTTTTCCACCTCGGCCCGGTGGCGGCCATTGGCCTTGCCGCAGAGTGAGAGCTGAACGGCGCCCACAACGGCTTGCTGCTCAAGGGCAAGCCACAGTTTTCGGCCCCCTGATGCCAGCTCTGCCGCAACCCCTTGCCAGTATTTAGCCCCATCCTCAACACGGAGGGGCGGTAAAAAACCGACCGAGGCACCGCTGTCGACACAATCCTGCAGCAGGGCGATGAGGGCGGGCAGCAGATCCTCGATAGCGGGTACGTCAATAATCTCCATCCGACATCCTTTTCGTTGTGTGAACGGCACCCTGCCTGCGGTTCAGCCACAGTGTGCTCGGGCCGTGATGCAAGGAGGCTGTGGCCAGTTAGCGGATCAGCCCCTGCTCCTTGAGCCAGCCAAAGAGCAGGCGGGAGACGGGGGATAGCTCGTCGAGATGGCTGCTGTCGAACCAGCGCAGCTCGGCAATCTCGGCCGAGGCAACCGGGTTGCCGCTGGCTTGGCCGGTGTAGCAGCGCAGTCGCACCTCGACCCCGGCCGGTTTGCCATCGGCCTGGGCGCTGAACTCGCAGGCAAAGCGCAGGGTATCGGGTTGCAGGGTGACGGCCAGCTCCTCGTCAATCTCGCGGATCAGGGCCGCTTCGTCGCTCTCGCCCGGCTCGCGCTTGCCGCCGGGGATGTAGTAGATGGCTTTGCCGTGGGAGCGGGCGCAGAGCAGTTGCTGATCCTTGAAGGTGAGCCAGGCGAGTTTGTCGATCATCGTTATCTCTCTTTATTCCGTTAGTAGAGGCTATTCACGTATTTTTCGGCGGGCTCTGCCAACAAATCCTGTGGGTGGTCACCACCGAACGTCAGCCATTTGCTTTTACCTTTGAACGAACTGTTGGCGATGCTTTTTTTGCTCTGGGTATCGTAGATAACAACTTGAATTTCAATCACATCTGGCTTGCCTGACCATTCGGTTGCCCGCTCTTCCCAATGGAGGATAACGGGTTTTACATAGTATCTGAATTCGGTTGGTGTGATGGTGTTCAGGCAAGCATTGCCATGACAACGGGTTGTCAGCTCGACGTTGTGGGCTTTTTTGGAAAATGCCGCATAGATAGCTTGGGCTGTCATTTGTCCCGAGTTCTGATACTGGGTCGTTTCATAGGAGCCATCTTGAGGCTGAGAAATAAGCACTCCCTGAGTGGCATCGAGTTTCTGGGTGATGGCTTGTACATCAGATTGTTGATATGTAGAACTGCATCCGGCGGCGAGCAATGAGACGATTGCACATAGATAGTGTTTCAAAATACATTCCCTTGTTTGATTTATAGGTATTACATCGTAGGTAATACAATGATTTTTATATCAAAAACATGTCATCGACTTCTTGATTGAGTTCACATAACGCTTTGTAAGAACGATGCTCACGTCTCTTTAACCCCAACTTTTTTGCAAGATTATGCAGTGCGTACCGATATTCCTCTAGCCGGTTTTCGTCATCGGTCATGATGGCCAGCTCGGCAAAATCGCCGATCCCGGCCAGATGATCCAGGGTGACGTGAAACGGGCCAAGGAAGTAGATACTGCGCTGTTTGGTGATCTCGAGGATCTGCCGGTAGTTCATGGTCAAAAGCATGCTGGCAGCCTTGTCGGCATCGCTGATATTGACCGCTTCGCAGCGATCCGCCTCGGGCCCCTTGACGATCCAGAGCTGGATGCCGGAGGGCTCCATGGTGCGGATCGCCAGACTCTTGCCTGCGCGGGCAAGGGCGTTGTCCGGCGTGTCGAAGTAGCGATCCCGCTCCAGATTGTCTTTCAGCATCACCTCTGGATTGAGGGCGAGCAGCGCCTTGAGGAAGGCGGGGCGATCTGCCAGCCGGTATTTGAGCTCGACTTCGAAGCGGCCCTGAAAGTGTGTCTGTGACATCAAGAAGATCCCTCTGTGAGTCTGTGTGGCAGGCAGCCTAGCAAAGTTGGTGCGCAGGCCAAAGAGAAGAAAGGGAGAAAGAGATCGGAAGATGGCCGCTGGGGGCTCGGCGGGCAGCCTGCGGGGCGGAGAGGTGGCCAAACTGGTCACTATAAGTAGAATTTATGCCTTTTGGCTGAGTGCCCTCATTTTTGTTTATATCGATTGGTGAGCTCGGTTTTCGGTTGTTGCACCCTGTTTTTCGCCTCTCCGGGGCGTTGGCCGCTTGCAGCAAGGCAGATCTGTTGCTGCTGGCGACAAGAGGACCGGCCCGGGTGGCGGACGAGGTGGACGAGGTGGATGAGGTGACAGAAATGGCGCAAGGCGTCGCCAGTCGGGGCCAAAAAAGCGGGCTGGCGCACACCGCCGCAGGGCCGGACTGGGCGAAGGCGGGGGCCTTGTGGTTTAATCTTGCCACTTTAGCGGTAGTGGGCGACGAGCCTGCTACCTTGCGTTGGCAAGATGCAGGTGAGCAAGATGCAAGTGACAGCAGAGAGCAAGTTTATCGGACTCGGGGTAGCGGGCAATTTCGCCGGTCATCTGGAGCAGGCGGGCGAAGCGTCGGATTTCGTGGCGGTCGTGGTGCGCGATACCACCGCGCCCAAGGCACTGTTCCCCTTCTTCGTGCCGGGCCATCCGGGTCAGCTCGGGGTGTTCCCGCTGAGCAATAACGCCATCTTCCTGCCGGAAGCGGCGGTCAGCGGTGACGAGAAGGTGCAGATAGAGCCGGAAGTGGCGCTCTGGTGCGAGCTGGAGTATGCCGGCAAGCAGGTGGTGGCGATCCATCCCCGTGCCTTTGGCGCCTATAACGACTGCTCCATCCGTCGTCCCAATGCCAAGAAGATCAGCGAGAAGAAGAACTGGGGCGAAGAGAGCAAGGGGTTGGCGGCCAAGCTGCTGCCGCTTTCCGGTTTTGCCGCCGGCTGCGAGCTCGATGACTATCGCATCGCCTGCTATCTGGAGCGCGATGGCGAGCTGCATGCTTACGGGGTAGACAGCGCCGCCATCGACTACAGCTACTTCCACGGCAAGCTGCTCGACTGGGCCATCGACAAGTTCAACCATCAGCAGGATGAAGGGCCTGCGGAGCACATTCAGGGGCTGCTGGCGCAGGCGGGGCATCCTCCCCACGCGCTCATCAGCATCGGCGCCACCCGTTATACCCCGTTTGGCGAGACCCACTTCCTCAAGCCAGGCGACACCTCCTGCGTGGTGGTCTATCCGGGCAGCCGCTATAGCGAAGCGGAGATCCGCGAGGCGATCCGTACCCGCAGTTTTGGTGCCGATGTGTCGGTGCTGCTGCAGGCGGTGCAGGCGCGCTAATCAGATTGGCCCGCGGGGAGGCAACTGTCATCCTGCGGGCTGCAACAAAGAGTCATTGATGAAGATTGATACTGTAACGCGGGCCGATTATCCGGCCCTGATCACGCTGTGGGAGGCCTCGGTGCGGGCGACCCACCACTTTCTGCCCGAGGCCGAGATCCTCGCGCTCAAACCGCTTATTCTGGAGCACTACTTCGATGCGGTAACACTGCACTGTGCCCGGACGGAGGAGGGGCGCATTGCCGGTTTTTGCGGGCTATGCGATGGCAAGATAGAGATGCTGTTTGTGGCGCCGGCGGTGCGCGGCAGTGGCGTGGGTCGCCGGCTGGTGGAACATGCCATCAGCCAGTGCGGCGCGACGCTGGTTGACGTCAACGAGCAGAATGAGCAGGCGGTGGGTTTCTATCAAAAGATGGGGTTCGCCGTGACGGGCCGCTCGCCGCTGGATGGCCAGGGTAAACCCTATCCCTTGCTCCATATGGCATTGCCGCCGCGATAGTCGCTCAAGTGAAGTGAAAGTGATAACAAACGGGGGATGGCCTGCGCCATCCCCCGTTTTTGATCCTGCCGTTACTTGCTGGCGACCTTGCTGACCACCTTGATCAGCTGGTAGCGCAAGGAAGGGGCATCCGCCGGCACGTTGGTGAGCTGCTCCTTGCTCACGGTGAGCTGATACTGGTAGCCCGGCTCGAACTGGAAGCCTTCAATGTTCTGGTAGAAGAGCGTCCAGGGTTGCTGCTCGTCGCTGCGCACCAGCATGCACTGCATCGGACCGACCCCGACACAATCGACCAGCTGGCTGTTGATGTAGAGGGTCTCACCCTGTGGGGCCGTGGTGCCCTGACAGGCGGTGAGCAGCAGGGCGGCGCTGACAAGCAGAGGTTTCATGGTGGACTCCTTCGAATTGAAAGGGGCATTAGAGCGACAAATAAAAAGGCGGTCAATGACCGCCTTTGTAACAAACCATGTCGACTCAAGCGCTTAGCGCTCGTCGATCGGGACGAACTTGCGCAGCGGCTCACCGATGTAGAGCTGGCGCGGACGACCGATCTTGCCATCCGGATCGGAGTGGAACTCGTTCCAGTGGGCGATCCAGCCGATGGTGCGGGAGATGGCAAAGATCACGGTGAACATGTTCATCGGGATGCCGATCGCCTTCATGATGATGCCTGAGTAGAAGTCCACGTTCGGGTAGAGCTTCTTGTCGACGAAGTAGGGGTCGGAGAGCGCAATGCGCTCCAGCTCCATGGCGACGTCGAGCAGCGGATCCTTGATCTGCAGCTCCTTGAGCACTTCGTGGCAGGTCTCGCGCATCACCTGGGCACGGGGGTCATAGTTCTTGTAGACCCGGTGACCGAAGCCCATCAGACGGAACGAGTCGTTCTTGTCCTTGGCGCGGGCGATGTATTCGGGGATACGATCCACCGAGCCGATCTCCTCCAGCATGCGCAGGCAGGCCTCGTTGGCACCACCGTGAGCCGGGCCCCACAGGGAGGCGATACCGGCCGCGATACAGGCAAACGGGTTGGCGCCGGAGGAGCCAGCCAGACGAACGGTCGAGGTAGAGGCATTCTGCTCGTGATCAGCGTGCAGGGTGAAGATGCGATCCATGGCGCGCTCGACCACCGGGTTGACCTTGTACTCTTCGGTCGGCACCGCAAACATCATGTGCAGGAAGTTGCCGGCGTAGGAGAGGGCGTTGCGCGGTTGCATGAACGGCTGGCCGATGGAGTACTTGAAGCACATGGCGGCCAGGGTCGGCATCTTGGAGAGCAGGCGGAAGGCGCAGATCTCGCGATGCTGTTCGTTATTGATATCGAGGGCGTCGTGATAGAAAGCGGAGAGGGCACCCACCACGCCACACATGATGGCCATGGGGTGGGAGTCACGACGGAAGCCGCGGAAGAAGAAGGCAATCTGCTCGTGCACCATGGTGTGACGGGTTACGGTGCGCTGGAATTCGGCGAACTGGGCCTTGGTCGGCGCCTCGCCGTAGAGCAGGATGTAGCAGACTTCGAGGTAGTTGGACTCTTTGGCCAACTGGGCGATGGGGTAACCACGGTGCAGCAAGACACCCTGATCCCCGTCGATATAGGTAATGGCGGACTTGCAAGAACCGGTCGCCATGAAGCCCGGGTCAAAGGTGAAATACCCTTGTGCGCCCAGTTTTCTGACATCAATGACATCCGGTCCGACTGTTCCGGAGAGGATCGGCAATTCAACCGGATCTTTCCCGGGCAGGTGTAGGGTGGCTATCTTATCAGCCATAGCACGTCTCCTTTGCTCTTTATAATTTGGTTCCAGTCCTACTCTATTACGACTTTTATGACGCTGGCAAAGGTTGTTACCCATACCGAGGTGGCTGGAGCGCCTTATTTGAAACAGAGTTCCCTATCAATGTCAATTTTGCTGGATGGCCATTAATTAAATGTTAAATAAAATATGCGATCAGGTTTGCGGTTTTGTGTTTTCTTTGTAGCTATTTGATTGTCTTCGGTTAAGCCCGCCGATATACTGCGCCACGTGGGTCATGGCTGCGGGTGTTTGAAACGCTTTGGCAAAGCCTGATGTGAAACCGAAAACCGGATTTTTGGCTTTTTCAGAGTGTTTTGGTAACAAATAACCAACAATCACCATCCCGTGCCCTCAGAAACGAGTTAAAACAATAACTAACGTGCTCAATGGAGCTGAGTGGGCAAGCGTGAAAAAGAAACAGAGACCGGTCAACCTCGACCTACAGACGATCAGCTTTCCTGTCACTGCCATTGCATCCATCCTGCACCGTGTATCAGGGGTAATCACCTTTGTTGCACTGGGCATCTTGCTGTGGATGCTTGGTACTTCACTCGCCTCTCCCGAAGGGTTTGAAACCGTGGTTGCCATCATGGACAACTTCCTGGTCAAACTCGTGCTGTGGGGGATCCTGACTGCGCTGGCATACCACATCGTGGGCGGCTTGCGTCATCTGGTCATGGATATGGGCTATTGGGAAGAGCTGGAATCCGGCAATCAGAGCGCCCGTGTGGCCTTCGTGATCACCGCGGTTCTGGCAGTATTGGCGGGAGTGCTTGTATGGTAACCAATTCTGCAACCTTCGGGCGCAGCGGCGTACACGATTACATCCTGATCCGCGCCACCGCCCTCATCATGAGCTGTTATGTCCTCTATCTGGTCGGTTTTGTCGCGTTCAACGACATCACCTACGAGGTGTGGACCGGCTTTTTCGCCAACACCTTCACCAAGGTCTTCACCCTGTTGGCTCTGCTGTGCGTACTGATCCATGCCTGGATCGGTCTGTGGCAGGTGCTGACCGACTATATCAAGCCAGTGGGATTGCGCGGTGCGCTGCAGTTCGCGCTGGTCGTGGTGCTGTTTGTCTATCTGATGACGGGTTTCGTCGTGCTGTGGGGTGTGTAAGGTGACTATTCCAACTCGTGAATTTGATGCGGTCGTGATTGGTGCCGGTGGTGCCGGCATGCGCGCCGCGCTGCAGATTGCCCAGTCCGGCAAGAGCTGCGCTCTGTTGTCCAAGGTCTTCCCGACCCGTTCTCACACTGTCTCCGCCCAGGGCGGCATCACGGTTGCGCTGGGCAATGCCCACGACGACAACTGGCAGTGGCACATGTATGACACAGTAAAAGGCTCCGATTACATCGGTGATCAGGAAGCCATCGAGTACATGTGCAAGACCGGCCCCGAAGCCATCTATGAGCTGGAGAACATGGGCTTGCCCTTCTCCCGTTTCGACAACGGCACTGTCTACCAGCGTCCGTTTGGCGGTCAGTCCAAGAATTTCGGTGGCGAGCAGGCTGCCCGTACCGCGGCTGCTGCCGACCGTACCGGCCACGCCCTGCTGCACACCCTCTATCAGCAGAACGTCAAGAACAAGACCACCGTCTTCTCCGAGTGGTATGCGCTGGATCTGGTGAAGAACCAGGATGGCCATGTGGTGGGTTGTACCGCCATCGATATGGAGAGCGGTGAGGTCGTCTACTTCAAGGCCAAGGCTACTGTGCTGGCCACCGGCGGCGCCGGTCGCATCTACCAGTCCACCACCAACGCCCACATCAACACCGGTGACGGTGTCGGCATGGCGCTGCGCGCCGGGGTCGGCGTGCAGGACATGGAGATGTGGCAGTTCCACCCGACCGGCATCGCCGGGGCAGGGGTGCTGGTGACCGAAGGTTGCCGCGGTGAAGGCGGCTATCTGCTCAATAAAGATGGCGAGCGCTTCATGGAGCGTTATGCCCCCAACGCCAAGGATCTGGCCGGTCGCGACGTGGTGGCCCGCTCCATCATGATCGAGATCCGCGAAGGACGTGGCTGCGACGGTCCCTGGGGCCCGCACATCAAACTCAAGCTGGATCACCTCGGCAAAGAGGTGCTGGAATCCCGTCTGCCGGGCATCTGCGAGCTCTCTCGCACCTTCGCCCACGTGGACCCGGTCAAAGAGCCGATTCCGATTATTCCGACCTGTCACTACATGATGGGCGGCGTGCCGACCAACGTGAATGGCCAGTGTCTGACCCAGGACAAGAACGGCAACGACGTGCCGGTGGTCGGTCTGTTTGCGGTGGGCGAAATTGCCTGCGTCTCGGTGCACGGTGCCAACCGTCTGGGCGGCAACTCCCTGCTGGATCTGGTGGTGTTCGGCCGTGCTGCCGGCATGCATCTGGTCAACACCCTGGGCGAGATGGATCACGGCCGCGATGCCTCCGAGTCGGATCTGGATGCCGCACTGGCCCGCTTCAACCGCTGGGAAAATACCCGCAACGGCGAAGACCCGGTGCAGATCCGCAAAGACCTGCAGCGCTGCATGCAGAACAACTTCTCCGTATTCCGCGAAGGTGCGGCGATGGCAGAAGGGCTGGCCGAGCTCAAGGTTATCCGCGAGCGCCTCAAGTCAGCCCGTCTGGATGACACCTCCAAAGAGTTCAACACCCAGCGCATCGAGTGTCTGGAGCTGGACAACCTGATGGAGACGGCGTTTGCCACGGCGGTTGCAGCCAACTTCCGTACCGAGAGTCGCGGTGCTCACTGCCGCTTCGACTTCCCGGATCGCGACGATGAGAACTGGCTGTGCCACAGCCTCTATCATCCGGACACCGAGTCCATGACCCGTCGCGCTGTCAACATGTCACCCAAGACCCGTGAGGCGTTCCCGCCCAAGGTCCGGACTTACTGATTGCGGAGCCAGCCCTATGAACGTCACTTTCTCTGTCTACAGATACAATCCGGATGTTGATAACGTCCCCCATATGAAGGAATATCGTCTTGATATTCCTGAAGGTTCCGACATGATGGTGCTCGATGCACTGATCCAGTTGAAAGAGCTGGATCCCACACTCGCCTTCCGCCGCTCCTGCCGCGAAGGGGTCTGTGGATCTGACGGCATCAACATGAATGGCAAGAACGGTCTTGCCTGCATCACCCCGCTTTCCGATCTGCTGAAGAAGGGCAATAACGTGGTTATCCGCCCCTTGCCCGGCCTGCCGGTGATCCGGGATCTGGTGATCGACATGACCCAGTTCTACACCCAGTGGGAGAAGGTCAAACCCTTCCTCATCAATGAAGACAAATTGCCGCCCGTGCGTGAGCACCTGCAATCCCCCGAAGAGCGCGCCAAGCTGGATGGCCTGTACGAGTGCATTCTCTGTGCCTGCTGCTCCACTTCGTGCCCCTCCTTCTGGTGGAACCCCGACAAGTTCATCGGTCCGGCCGGGCTGCTTGCCGCCTATCGCTGGCTGGCTGACAGCCGCGACACCGCGACCACCGAGCGACTGGGTAATCTGGATGACGCCTTCAGCGTGTTCCGTTGCCACGGCATCATGAACTGCGTGAACGTCTGTCCGAAAGGCTTGAACCCGACCAAGGCGATTGGCCAGATCAAGTCGATGTTGCTCAATCGGGCTGTTTAGTATTCGGGCCGGCCAAGGTCGGCCCTGCTTCCGGACAGCATCCCACCCGTGGCAGGATGGCTGTTTGAACCCTACAAGCTGCGTAGCAGTAACAAGAAGTACAAGGGATAGAAATGCATAACGGCGTGATGAAGGCCTGGTTGGAGTCATCTCACCTGGCTGGTGCGAATGCAAGCTACATTGAGGATTTGTACGAATCCTTCCTGGAAAATCCTGACTCCGTATCCGATGAGTGGCGCAGCCTGTTTAGCGAGCTGCCCCAGGTCAATGGCCATGCGGTTGAACAACCCCACTCCCAGGTCCGCGATTATTTCCGTCGTCTGGCCAAGGATCCCTCCCGTTACAGCGCGCCTGTCTCCGATCCGCAAGTGGATGCCAAGCAGGTGCGGGTACTGCAACTGATCAACGCGTTCCGTTTCCGTGGTCACCAGAATGCCAATCTGGACCCGCTCGGTCTGTGGCAGCGCGATACCGTCGCCGAACTGGATCCGGCATTCCACAACCTGCAGGGCGCAGACATGGAGGCCACCTTCAATGTGGGCTCCTACGCCATCGGTCGCGAGACCATGGTGCTCTCCGATCTCTACGCCTCGCTTAAGAAGACCTATTGCGGCTCCATCGGCGCCGACTACATGCACCTCACCTCGACCGAGGAGAAGCGCTGGCTGCAACAGCGTCTCGAATCCATTGAAGGGAAGGGGAGTTACACCCTCGAGGAGAAGACCCGTTTCCTCGACAACCTGACCGCCGCCGAAGGGCTGGAAAAATATCTGGGTGCCAAGTTCCCGGGGGCCAAGCGCTTCTCGCTGGAAGGTGGCGACGCCATGATCCCTATGCTCAAAGAGCTGATCCGTCGCGCCGGTGAGCAGGGCTGCAAAGAGGCCGTTATCGGTATGGCCCACCGCGGTCGTCTCAACGTACTGATCAACGTGCTGGGCAAACGCGCTCAGGACCTGTTCGACGAGTTTGCCGGCAAGCACGGCGAATCCTGGGGCACGGGCGACGTGAAGTACCACATGGGCTTCTCCTCCGACTTCGCCACCCCGGGCGGCAACGTCCATCTGGCGCTCGCCTTCAACCCGTCTCACCTCGAGATCGTCAACCCTGTAGTCATCGGCTCGGTCCGTGCCCGCATGGATCGTCGCGGTGACAAGGATGGTTCCAGCGTGCTGCCCATCACCATCCACGGTGACTCGGCCATGGCCGGTCAGGGCGTGGTGGCCGAGACCTTCAACATGTCTCTGACCCGTGCCTATGGCGTGGGCGGGACGGTGCGCATCGTCATCAACAACCAGGTCGGTTTCACCACCTCCTATCACCGTGACCTGCGCTCCACCGAATATTGCACCGACATCGCCAAGGCGGTGCAGGCGCCGGTGCTGCACGTCAACGGTGACGATCCGGAAGCCGTGGTGCTGGTGACCCAGATTGCGCTGGATTATCGCAACACCTTCAAGCGCGACGTGGTGATCGAGCTGGTTTGCTACCGTCGTCACGGTCACAACGAGGCCGACGAGCCGAACGCGACCCAGCCCTTGATGTACCAGAAGATCAAGCAGCACCCGACCCCGCGCAAGATCTACGCCGATCAGCTGGTGGCCGAGGGGAGCATTGCCCAGGAGCAGGCGACCACTCTGGTCAACGAGTATCGCGAAGCGCTGGATCGCGGCGAGCGGGTGAGCAAGGAGTGGCGGCCGATGGAGCTGCACTCTGTCGACTGGACCCCTTATCTTGGCCACGACTGGAACATGGCCTATGACAGCACAGTGCCGATGGATCACCTCAAAGCCCTCGGCGAGCGGGTGAGCCAGTATCCGGCTACCCACGTGCTGCAGCGTCAGGTCGAGAAGATTTACGAAGACCGTCGTCTGATGGCTGCCGGCGAGAAGCTGGTGGATTGGGGCTTTGCCGAGACCCTGGCCTACGCCACTCTGGTGGATAAGGGTTCCCGCATCCGCTTTACCGGTGAAGACTCCGGCCGTGGCACCTTCTTCCACCGCCACGCCGTGCTGCACAACCAGACCGATGCCAGCACCTACACCCCGCTGTGCAACCTGCACGACGAGCAGGGTCCGTTCGAGATTTACGACTCGGTACTGACCGAGAACGCGGTACTGGCCTTTGAATATGGCTACGCCAGCGCCGAGCCGGCCGGCCTCACCATCTGGGAAGCCCAGTTCGGTGACTTCGCCAACTGCGCTCAGGTGGTGGTCGACCAGTTCCTCTCCTCCGGTGAGCAGAAGTGGGGCCGGATGTGCGGCCTGACCATGCTGCTGCCGCACGGTTACGAGGGGCAGGGGCCGGAGCACTCCTCCGCCCGTCTGGAGCGTTATCTGCAGATGTGCGCCCAACACAACATGCAGGTGTGCGTCCCCTCTACCCCGGCTCAGGTATTCCACATGTTGCGCCGTCAGGTCGTGCGCCCGATGCGCCGTCCGCTTATCGTGATGACGCCCAAATCCCTGCTGCGCCATCCGCTGGCGGTGAGCAAGCTCGAAGATCTGGCGGAAGGCACCTTCCAGAACGCCATTGGCGAGATCGACGCGCTGGATCCGAAAGCGGTCAAGCGGGTGGTCTTCTGCTCCGGTAAGGTCTATTACGACCTGCTCGAAGCCCGTCGCAAGGCGGAGCAGAAGGATGTGGCGATCGTGCGGATCGAACAGCTCTACCCCTTCCCGGAAGAGGAAGTGCGCGCCATTCTGGCCGATTACAGCCACGTCACCGATTTTGTCTGGTGTCAGGAAGAGCCGCAAAACCAGGGCGCCTGGTACTGCACCCGTCACAACTACGATGAGGTGCTGCCGACCGGAGCCACCCTGCGTTATGCCGGTCGTCCGGCGTCCGCCTCACCGGCGGTTGGTTACATGTCCGTCCACGCCAAGCAGCAGAAAGCCTTGGTGGAAGATGCCCTTACTCTGGCCTAAGCCCTGAACAAGAAGTAACAAGGAACTGATTAGATGACTATCGAGATCAAGGTACCGGACCTGCCGGAATCAGTGGCGGATGCCACCATTGCCACCTGGCACAAGAAGCCGGGTGATCTGGTTGCCCGTGATGAAGTGCTGGTCGACATCGAAACCGACAAGGTGGTGCTGGAAGTGCCGGCACCGCAAGCTGGCGTGCTGGGCGACATCCTGCAGGCAGAGGGGGCAACCGTCCTCTCCCGCCAGCTGATCGCCACCATCAAGGCGGCAGCCGTAGCCGGTGAAGAGACCAAGGAGAAGCCGGCCGAAGCAGTTGCCGATGATGGCGCCGATGGCCTGAGCCCCTCGGTGCGCCGTCTGATTGGCGAGCACGACATCGACGTGGCCAAGCTGACCGGCACTGGCAAGGGTGGTCGCATCACCAAGGATGATGTGGAAGCCTACATCAAGGCGCTGAGCAAGCCTGCCGCAGCCGCTCCGGTGGCTGCTGCGCCGGTCGCACCGGTTGCCGCACTGGCCGGTCGCAGCGAGAAGCGGGTGCCGATGACCCGTCTGCGCAAGCGCATCGCCGAGCGTCTGCTGGAAGCGAAAAACACCACCGCCATGCTGACCACCTTCAACGAGGTCAACATGAAGCCCATCATGGATCTGCGCAAGCAGTACGGCGAGATCTTCGAGAAGAAGCACGGCATCAAGCTCGGCTTCATGTCCTTCTACGTGAAGGCGGTAGTGGAGTCCCTCAAGCGCTATCCGGAAGTGAACGCCGGGCTGGATGGTGACGACATCGTCTACCACAACTACTTCGACGTCAGCATCGCCGTCTCCACCCCCCGTGGTCTGGTGACCCCGGTGCTGCGCGATTGCGACAACATGAGCCTGGCCGACATCGAGAAGGCCATCAAGGATCTGGCGGGCAAGGGCCGCGACGGCAAACTGACCGTGGATGAGCTGACTGGCGGCAACTTCACCATCACCAACGGTGGTGTGTTCGGCTCCCTGATGTCCACCCCGATCATCAACCCGCCCCAGAGCGCCATTCTGGGCATGCACAAGATCCAGGATCGCCCGATGGCCGTTGACGGCAAGGTCGAGATCCTGCCGATGATGTACCTGGCCCTCTCCTACGATCACCGTCTCATCGACGGGCGCGAATCGGTAGGCTTCCTGGTCTCCGTCAAGGAGCTGCTGGAAGATCCGACCCGCCTGCTGCTGGACGTCTGAGCAACCAACTGAAAGATAACGAGGGGCCCCCGAGGCCCCCACTCACAGGGGATTGAGAAACACGAGCCCCGGACGGAAATACCTACAACACGGATAGAGCATCTATGAATCTGCATGAATATCAGGCAAAACAGCTGTTTGCCGAGTATGGCCTGCCGGTCTCCGAAGGTTATGCCTGTGCTACCCCGCAGGAAGCGGCCGAAGCAGCCGACAAGATTGGCGGCAATACCTGGGTGGTGAAATGCCAGGTACACGCCGGTGGCCGCGGTAAAGCGGGCGGCGTGAAAGTGGCCAAGAGCAAGGATGAGATCCGTGCCTTCGCCCAGAACTGGCTGGGCAAGAATCTGGTGACCTACCAGACTGACGCCAACGGCCAGCCGGTCACCAAGATCCTGGTTGAATCCTGCACCGACATCGCCAAAGAGCTCTACCTGGGCGCCGTGGTTGACCGTGGCTCCCGTCGCGTGGTCTTCATGGCCTCTACCGAAGGTGGCGTGGACATCGAGAAGATCGCCCACGAAACCCCCCATCTGATCCACAAGGCCACCCTGGACCCGCTGGTTGGCCCGCAGCCCTATCAGGCCCGCGAGCTGGCCTTCAAACTGGGTCTGGTCGGCGATCAGATCAAACAGTTCACCAAGATCTTCATGGGTCTGGGCCAGATGTTCCTGGATTGTGACTTCGCGCTGCTGGAGATCAACCCGCTGGTGATCACCGCGCAGGGCAACCTGCACTGCCTGGATGGCAAGATCAACATCGACGCCAACGCGCTGTACCGTCAGCCCAAGCTGCGCGAGATGCACGATCCGTCTCAGGATGACCCCCGCGAAGCGCACGCTGCCCAGTGGGAGCTGAACTACGTGGCCCTCGATGGCAACATCGGCTGCATGGTCAACGGCGCGGGTCTGGCCATGGGCACCATGGACATCGTCAACCTGCACGGCGGCAAGCCGGCCAACTTCCTTGACGTCGGCGGCGGCGCCACCAAGGAGCGCGTGACCGAGGCGTTCAAGATCATCCTCTCCGACAGCAACGTCAAAGCGGTGCTGGTCAATATCTTCGGCGGCATCGTGCGCTGCGACATGATCGCGGAAGGCATCATCGGTGCGGTCAAGGAAGTGGGGGTCAAGGTGCCCGTCGTGGTCCGTCTGGAAGGCAACAACGCCGAGCTGGGTGGTATCAAGCTGGCCGAAAGCGGCCTCAACATCATTGCGGCCAAGAGTCTGACCGATGCCGCGCAGCAAGTCGTCAAAGCAGCGGAGGCCAACTGATGAGCGTACTGATCAACAAGGACACCCGAGTCATCTGCCAGGGTTTCACCGGCGGTCAGGGTACTTTCCACTCCGAGCAGGCGCTCTCCTACGGCACCCAGCTGGTCGGCGGCGTCTCCCCGGGCAAGGGCGGCACCACCCATCTGGGCCTGCCGGTGTTCAACACCGTCCGTGACGCAGTCGAAGCGACCGGCGCCACCGCCACCGTCATCTATGTGCCGGCACCGTTCTGCAAGGATGCGATCCTGGAAGCGATCGACGCGGGCATCAAGCTCATCGTCACCATCACCGAAGGCATCCCGACGCTGGATATGCTGGACGTCAAAGTGAAGCTGCAAGAGACCGGCGTGCGGATGATCGGCCCCAACTGCCCGGGTGTGATCACTCCGGGTGAGTGCAAGATCGGCATCATGCCTGGCCACATTCACAAGCCGGGCAAGGTGGGCATCGTCTCCCGCTCCGGCACCCTGACCTACGAAGCGGTCAAGCAGACCACTGACGAGGGCTTTGGCCAGTCCACCTGCGTCGGTATCGGTGGCGACCCCATCCCGGGCTCCAACTTTATCGACATTCTGGAGATGTTCCAGAACGACCCGCAGACCGAAGCGATCGTGATGATCGGCGAGATCGGCGGCAACGCCGAGGAAGACGCGGCCGCCTATATCAAGGCCCACGTCACCAAGCCGGTGGTCTCCTATATCGCCGGTGTTACCGCGCCTCCCGGCAAGCGGATGGGCCACGCTGGCGCCATCATCTCCGGTGGCAAGGGTACCGCCGCCGAGAAGTTTGCTGCGCTGGAAGATGCTGGCGTGAAAACCGTCCGCTCTCTGGCCGATATCGGCAAGGCCCTGCGTGAAGTGACCGGCTGGTAATTCCTGCTAGCCCGTTATCTCTAATAAAATGCCGCCCAATGGGCGGCTTTTTAATGGGTTCTAAGTGTAGTGTTTCACAAAAATAGAACTGTGAGTTGTATAGCTTCGTGTTTGGTCTATTCATCGCTAAAGACATATGGCATATTGGGGTGAGATACAGATTTATATTAACTATTTTTGTGTGGTATGCCTTGAATCAAGAGTGAGGAATGAAACTCAGAGGTAAGCCACAGAATAAATGCTAAGGCATTCATATGCGAACAAATTACGTTCTAGTCGACTTTGAAAGTGTTCAACCGGAAAGATTAATTGTTCTAAATAAAGAGTGCTTTAAATTATTTGTCTTTGTAGGTGCAAACCAGTCAAAGCTTTCTTTCGAAACGGTATCAGTAATTCAACAGCTGGGTGATAGAGCTCAGTATATCAAGATAGCAGGCACAGGTCCTAATGCACTGGATTTTCATATCGCATACTATATTGGACAGCTTGCATCATCTGATCCTGAAGGCTTCTTTCATATAATATCTAAAGACAAGGGATTTGATCCGTTAATTCAGCACCTCAAAGATAATAAAATTTTTGCTGCTAGAGTGAGTAATGTGCTGGATATTCCAATTATAAAAAACCAGAATGCAAAAACTCCAATGGAGCGTAAGTCGGTCGTCATTAATAAACTTCGACAACTAAAAACATCAAGGCCAAGCACTCTTGCGACTTTAAATAGTACCATCTCATCACTTTTTCAGAAAAAACTAACTGAACAGGAAATCGGAAATATTGTTGACAGTTTGGTATCAGAGGGATTTATTGTAGTTAATGGGGTGAAGATTTCATACTTAAAGGAATTGATTATTTAATGATTTATAATGGGTGGCCTAAGGTTTGAGCAACTACCAACTTGTTGATTGGTAGGTTTTGTGAAAGCTTAACCTGTTACTTTTTCACATTCTCTTTACCAAGGCAGCTTACCTGTCTCCAAGCAGATAAAATCCCGTGTATTAAAATCATTGCCTTCTATCATTTCAACCAACTTATTTGCTGACTGCTCTGGTGTCAGTGTTGCATCAGCAGGAGCCATTTTGGTAAGTAATGCTCCTGGGTGAACAGAGATAACTTTTATGCCCATGCTCTCCAGATCATCAGCCATACACAGTGACAGCATGTTTTGAGCTGCCTTTGCTATGCGATAGGAGAAAGAGCATTTTACTCCTTTGGCTGCGCCTGCCGCTTGCATATTTAATGAGCCTCTCCTTGAACTGATATTTACGATCAAGGATGGGGGTAATACATTTTGATTACTCAATACGGCATTAACGGTTGATAGCGCACCGACACAGTGGGTCTTAAATTCATAAACCAGCTGGTCGCCGGTGCTATGCCTTGTATCGATCCCCGGGGTGCCAGCAGAGCCTGCATTATTTATGACGATATCTACAGCTCTGTCTTGGATAAAACAAAATAGCTGTTCTTCATAATTTTCATGGGTGACATCGGTTATCAGCACAGAGACGGCAGGGTAGAGAGTAGTGAGCATGTCACAAGCGCTGGTGGTTCTGACCACGGCGTAAACCTGATATCCGCGCTCGTAAAATGTCTGAACCAGCGCTAACCCCAATCCTCTGCTCGCTCCGGTTATCAACACTGTTTTCATCACTCAACCCATCCAGCCACATTGTTATTGAACGCCAATCCTCGGTTTCGAATAACGAGGCGTATTCAGACGATCGGGGGGTTAGTATGCCACAGCCTTCGCCTGCGGCCAGAATCGAGTAACCCCAGATTGTTACGCTGTTGCAACCAAGTTGGCTAATGCTGTTGCGCTGGTGAATCAATCCTGCCGCCGCTTGGGGCAACCCGCTGGCCATGCTGGTTGCCAATCCCCCTCCGATTTGGGTTAAAGGGCCAAGCCGAACTCGGGTTTGCTCCCGCTTATTGACCCTTGCGAAGCGTTCCTCGCAATCCGTTCTGACTATCACGCCGCCCCATAAAAATGCCGACCCAAAGGTCGGCATGTTGTTTTTAAGAGGCGCAGATCTGGTTGCATTCGCTCAGATCGCCGCTGACCAGATGCTCACCCTCGCCATTGCGCCTGAACCCTATTGGCTAAAGACCGTCTGCCCGCGAAAGACGGTGCGGGTGACTTTGGTATCGGCGATCTGCTCCGGTTTGCCGGCGGCGACCAGCTGGTAGAGATCCCGATCCAGCACGATAAAGTCGGCCGATTTGCCCGCTTCGATGGAGCCGCAGATAGCCTGCTGGCGCACCGCACGGGCGCCGTTGATGGTGTAGGCATCCAGCATCTGGTCGAGGGTGATGCGCTGGCTCGCCCGAAAGTCATCGCCGCTTTGGGGAGCGTGGTTGACCCCGGCGGCCATATTGGCGAAGGGGCGCGGATCGCGGCTATCGACCGGCGCATCGCTGCCGGCCACCAGAATGGCCCCCGCCTTGCGCGAGCTGGCCACCGGATAGAGCGCCTGCTTGAGATACCCCTTGGGATCGTACATCGCCTCGTGCAGGGATTGCCCCTTGCGGGTCGGCTGGATAAAGGGGGTGACCAGCATGTCGTATTCGGGCTGGGGGTTGGTCCAGGCGTAGGTGAAGGTGAGGTAGAGGCCAAGCTGGCCGAGCCGCTGCTGATCGTCCGGATGAACCACCTGCAGATGGGCGAGGGTGTGGGGAGTGCCGTGATCGCCGTTGCTGGCGCGGGCCGCCTCCAGCGCATCGAGGGCCATGCGGGTGGTGCGATCGCCGATGCTGTGCATATGGATGCTAAAGTCCGCCTTGTCGAGCGCCCCCACGTAGCGGTTCAGATCGGCGGCGCGGTAGTTGACCAGCCCCTTGCTGCCGGCATCCTCGCTGTTGGCGGTGATGGTGACCTGTTCGCCACCCTGATCCGCGGCGAGGTGGGGGGTCTGGTAGTTGGTCAGCATGCCGGCGTTGGGCAGGAAGGGGGGCGTGCTGAAAGGATCCCCCTCCAGTACCCCGTCGAGGAAGATCTTGACCGCATCGGCCTTGATCAGCGGATCGCCGGCAAACTGGTCGCGCACCCGGCTGGCCTTGGCCAGATGGCCGCCGATATCGAGCTTGCCGCTGTAGTCATCCTCGTGAAAACAGGTGGCGGCGGTGACCCGCATATTGAGCAGCCCCTTCTCTTCCATCTCCTGCAGGCGATCGCGGATAAAGTCGGTGGCGCAGGCATCCTGAATGCTGGTGATGCCGCGCGAGGCCATCAGGGTCGAGACGGCGGGCAGGATCTGGCGATACTGGTTCGCCGCCTGCTCGTCACGGGCGCTGAGCAGGCCGCTGTCGGGGGAAGGGATGGCGCTGCGGGCCCCCTCGCGAATAACGCCACTATCGAGATCCACATAGGGTTTGAAGGAGGCAAAGAGGCCGCCCGGCGCCAGGGTGGCGGCGGTGAAGCCAACCTGTTTGCCGCTTTTATCGGTCGCCTGTGCCAGTGCCCGCGAGTTGTAGGCGCTGGCGTGGCCATCGACCCCGGCCAGCACCACCGGATTGTCGGGGGCGGCAGCATCGAGAGCCGCCAGCACGGTTTTATAGGCGGCGGTGGGGGCGTTGCCCTCGTAGGGAGACCATTGGTTGATCACCAGCCAGTCGCCAGATTTGGGGGCGTAGCGGGGCAGGCAGCTTTTCACCTTGGCCGCCAGCTCGCCGAGATCGACCGACTTGCCGTCGAGATCGCACATATCGAGGGCCACCGTGCCCAGCAGGTGGATATGGTTGTCGTGCAGCCCCGGCAGCACCATCTTGCCTTGCAAGTCGACCACCTGGGTGTCGGGAGTGCTGAGTGCCTCGGCCCCCTGCCGGTTGCCCACATAGAGGAATTGGCCGCCGCTCACCACCATGGCCTCTGCCACCTGGCGCTGACCATCCTGAGTGTGGATCTTGCCGTTGAGATAAAGAGTGCGTGCGGCGGTGGGCGGCTGCCCCTGCTGGCAACCCGCCAGCGTGGCGGCCAGCAGCGGGGCGAGCAGCAAAAAAGTGCGGGAACGGGCGTGATGTGGTGCCTTGCAATCCATGCAGTGATCTCCTTGAGGGTCGGGTTTTGTGCAGTGTTTACTGCACATTTCGCGATCTCTTTATGGCTGCCTGGTCAAAAAATGCCAGCGATTGCTGCAAATATTTAACGTTTTGTTTACCATGTCACATCAATCGGTGGCGAGTGGGGCGCAGTACCCGCTTTGCTGAGGTAGCAAGATCTACCGCCAGAGCGCCTGCCGATGGGCCAACAACAGGGAGGAGTGATGTCAGAGGAGTCCGTGACCGAGGGGCCGTTACCCCAAGTGTTTGCCATGCGCCGCCAACCCAAACAGCAGCGCAGTCAGGCGGTGGCCAGCCGCATCGAGGAGGCGACCCTGAGCCTGTTGCAGGAGCAGGGCTTTACTGCTCTCAATACCAACGCCATTGCCGATCGGGCGGGGGTGGGGATCAAGTCGCTCTACCATCTCTATCCCAACAAGGAGGCGATCATCGGCCGCCTCGCCATGGGGTGGCTGGCGGCGGTCTGCGAGGCGCAGGAGCAGATCCGCATTCAGGCGACCAGCTGGCCGCAGGCGCTGGTGCTGCTCGACGAGGCACTGGAGGCGCTGGAGCGCCGCTTTGTCGGCTATGGCGCCCTCTGGCATGCGATGGATCTTATCCCCGAGCTGCATGCGCTGGAGCAGCAGCACGAGCGGGGCCAGATTGACTTCTGGTCATCCCTGTTGCGTGACTTTGGCTGCCGCTGGCCGGAGCCCGAACTCACGACGCTGGTGCGCTACTTCTATCGCACTGCCGATGTTACCAAGCAGTGCACCCGGAGCGATGGGGATCTCGGCCAGCAGATGTGGCTGCTGCACCGCCACTGGAGCGAGCAGCTGATCGCCGCCGCCATTGCCGAGCCCGACCCCGAGCGGGTGTGGCAGGCAAGGCCAGCGTTGCTGCTGGGTACGGAAGTACCGGCGGCCGACAAGTGGCGGCGATAAAGCGCGCACAAGCGTAGCGGGTTGGCGCTCTTTGTCCTGATCGGCGTGGCTCTCTCTGGCGCGATATCACAGCAAGGCGGCGCCGTATCAACCTGATTGTTGCGCCAGTGGGATGATGTTTCTTAATGGTGTTTCATTGATGAAACAATACTGCTGACGGCAGGTTGGGCACCGTGTGTGCCGCACCTTGTCTATGCCCTCCGACCCGGGCAATGCAGCGCGGAGCTGATTGCAGGTTTTCGCCGCTCGGGATCAGCAGGCGCGCTGATGGCTGACGGTGCCAATAGCAAAGCGCCGACCCGAGAGTCGGCGCTTTGCTTGTTGCAGTCAGATGGAACTGAGCCGTGCGGAATTGGTATTACCGCGCTTACTTGTCTGCCTTGCCAGCGGCATCGGCAAGTTTGGCCAGCTGTTTGTCATACCAGGCCACCGGGCGGTTCTCATCTTCCGCCCGCTCCTTGCGCCGGATGGCGTTGCGCACCGCCATGGCGCCCAGCCAGCGAAAGGGTTCGGGCGGAAAATAGCCGCGCGGGCCGCTGACCAGCGCGCAGTCCCGCCACGGCTTGTCCGCTTCCCGTACTTCATCGCGCACCAAGGCCGCCAGGATCTGGCCGCCAAGCCAGCTCTGGGCCACCCCGTTGCCGGAGTAGCCGAGGCCATAGACGATATTGGGCTGCCCTCGCCAGTGGCCGAAGAAGGGGAGGCCATTTACCGAGCGGTCGGAGGCGCCGCACCAGCTGGCAGCGATGGGCACCTCTTTGAGCGCCGGAAAGAAGCGGCGCAGGGTGCGGGTGAGGGGGGCAAGATAACGGCTCGGCGCATCGAATTCGGCCAGATGGCGGTTGGCAAAGGCGAAGGTGTTGCCCCCCTTGCCCAGCATCAGCCGCCCTTGCGGGGTGGAGCGGTAGTAGTGGACGAAGGTGCGGCCATCCACCACGGAGCGGCCGTGCGCAAGCTGCTGGGCGGCCAGTGCATCCGGCGCGGGGTCGGTGATCACCATATCGGAGGAGACCAGCACTATACTGCGGCGAAACTCGCGAAAGTGCTGCACCATGGCGCTGTTGAGGGCCAGTACCACCTTGCGGGCACGCACCTCACCTTGCGGCGTTTGCACCCGCGCAGGCTGGCCCGCCTCAAGGCGCTGCATGGGAGAGTGCTCATAGACCTCGACCCCCAGCTCCCGCGCCACCCGCAGCAGGCCACGCACCAACAGTGCCGGTTGTACCGAACCGGCGTGGGGGCTGTAGAGCCCCTCCAGATGAACGTGGGAGCCGCTCAGGCTTGCCAGTTCACCCTCTTCAATCGCCTGCCACTGGTTAAGGTCGGCTTGCTTGAGTTCCCGCAATACCGGCTCCATCAGGCCGCGCTGCGCCTCGCTGGTGGCGGTGTAGCAGGTGCCCTCGACCCTCAGCTGTGCCTCTATGTTGTGCGTTTCGCAGAAGCGGGCGATCTCGTGTACCGCCTGCTCGGATCTTTGCACCAGCCAGGCGGCCTGCTGCTTGCCAAAGAGGCGCTTTAACGTCAGATATTTGGCTGACCAGGTGAGCAAACAGCCGCCGTTGCGCCCGGAGGCGCCGCTGCCGCAGCGATCTTTCTCCAGCACCATGACGTGCAGGTGGGGCTCGGCCTGTTTAAGGGCGATGGCGCTCCACAGCCCGGTAAAGCCGCCACCGACGATGCAGATATCGGCCTCGTGGTGGCCGACCAGGGGGATGGGTGGCGCGGGCTGTTCGGCGGCGAGCGCTTCGGCCAGCCAGAAGGGGAGAGTGGACATGATGACTCCTCGATAAGGTTATGGGTGGCGCCAGCGCTGGGTGCGATCCAGCAAGGCGCGGCTCAAAAAGAGCTGGAGCAGCTTGATGGTGGCGGCGGCCAGCAGGATCAGGGTGGCCATGGCGGCGGCCGCGGCGGTATCGCCGGAATCTTCCATATTGAGCACGGCGATGGAGGCGAGCACGCTGTCGCTCGAATAGAGGAAGATCACCGCCGAGGTGGTGGTCATGGCGTTGACGAACAGATAGATAAAGATCTCCAAGAGCGCTGGCAGGGAGGCGGGCAGGGTGATTCGCCAGAACGCCTTCCAGAGTGGAATGCGCAATGAGATGGCCACCAGCTCCAGCTCCTTGGGCAGTTGCTTGAGGCTGGTGAGCGCCGTCATATGGCCCACTGTGTAGTAGTGGATGACGCAGGAGAGCACCATCAGCGGCAGAGTGCCATAGAGGCTGCCAAAGAGCGGATTGCCGTTGAAAAAGAAGATGTAACCCAGCCCCAGCACCATGCCGGGTACCGCCAGCGACAGCATGGCGAGCAGATGCAGCAGCTGGCGCAGCGGCGCGAAGTGGCGCCCCTTCTCCTGCGCCCAGGCCAGCACCATCACCAGCACGGTGCCGATCAGCGCGGTATAGAGGCCCAGCTGCAGGGTGTTGGTAAAGGGCTGCCAGCCATAGACGCTGTTGCTGTCAAAGGCGTAGTGATCCAGCGTCAGCCCGAGGTTGTAGGGCCAGAACTGTACCAGCGAGCCGTAAACGGCCATCCCCACCAGCGCCAGAAACAGCAGGGCCCACAGCGAACACCAGCCGAGCGCCAGCAGATCCCGCAGCCGATGGGGTTTGGGCTGATAGGGCATCGCCTTGGTGCTGCTCTGCTCCTGCATCTTGCTGCGCACTCTGTGCTCCAGCGCAAAGCTCAAGAGCGCCGGCAGCAGCAGGGTGACGCTGGCAACGGCGCCCAGCGAGAAGTTCTGCATCCCGATCACCTGTCGGTAGATATCGGTAGCCAGCACGCTGTACTGGCCACCAATCACCTTGGCCACCCCGAAGTCGCAGATGGTGAGGGTGAAGACGGCGATGGCGGCGCTGAGCAGGCCATAACGGGCGGTAGGCAGGGTGACGGTGACAAAGGTGCGCCAGCCGCTGCTGCCCAGCACCCGGGAGGCTTCATAGAGGCGGGCATCGCTCTGACCGAGCGCCGTGATAAGGATCATCAGGGCGTGGGGGAAGCACCAGAAGCCCAGACCAATGACGATACCGATGGGGCCGTAGATGCTCTCGCCGCCGAGCAGCCCCTTGGCGATCCCCTGATTGCCAAACCAGTAGACCAGACTGATGGCGGGCAGCAGGGAGGGCATCAATAGCGGGATAAGGCCGATGAGGCGAAACAGGGGCTTGCCCGGCATGCAGGTGCGGGTGAGGGCATAGGCATAGCCAAAGGCGATGGTCACCACCAGCGCGGTGATCAGCACTCCGAGCCAGAGGGTGTTGCCGATGGTGCGCCCCAGATGAGGGGAGTCGAAGTAGGCGCTGAAGTTGGCAAGGCCTATCCAGAGGCCGTTCTCATCCTGCAGGCTCTTTTGCAGCATGGTGAGCAGCGGCAGCAGCAGACCGCCGCTGAGCAGTGCGATGCCGAGCACCAGCAGGAACAGCTGCAGCAGCTGATCCCGGCTCCAGCCGCGACAGAGCCGCTGCCAGCGGGATTCTGGCCGGACTGTCGCTGTCGGCAACAGGGAGGAGGTCGCAAGGGGGGCTGTCATGGGCGCTCTCCTTCAAACAGCTGCATCGCTCCGGCGGGCCAGTGCAGCGAGCAGCGCATGCCGCTGCGCCAGCCGCCCTGTTCGTGACGGGGCAGCTCGTGGGTCGGGCGCTCCACCAAGATCTGCTGCGGGCCCAGATAGGTGTCGGCGGTGCAGATAAGGCGCTGGGCGGCGCCGAGAAACTCCACCTGATCGATGGTTGCTTCAATGCCATGTTGCCCAAGAGACGGCTCGCCCGGCGCGCTCAGGGTGATCGCCTCGGGGCGGATCGCCACCTGCAATTTGCTGCCGGCGGCGGCCCGGTTGGCAAGTGTCAGCGGCTGCTCGTTGAGGCGCACCTGAGTGGGGCTCAGCACCAGGGTGTCGAGGAAGTTCATGGTGCCGACAAAGCTTGCCACGAAACGGCTGGCAGGCTGGTGGTAGATCTCCTGCGGGGTGCCCACCTGTACGATGCGGCCGCCTTCCATCACCACGATGCGATCGGCCATGGTCAGCGCCTCTTCCTGATCGTGGGTCACCATGATGGTGGTGATGCCAAGGCGCTGCTGCAGGGCGCGGATCTCGCTGCGAAGGTGGGTGCGCACCAGCGCATCCAGCGCGCTGAGCGGTTCGTCCAGCAGCAACAGACCGGGGGAGAGGGCGAGCGCCCGGGCCAGCGCCACCCGCTGCTGCTGGCCGCCGGAGATCTGGCTCGGGTATTTGTGGGACTGGGCAGTGAGATCCACCAGCCCCAGCCAGTGATCGACCCGCTCCTTGATGAGATCCCGCGCCAGCCCCTGATTCTCAAGGCCGAAGGCGATGTTCTGCGCCACCGTCAGGTTGGGGAAGAGGGCATAGGACTGAAACACGATGCCAAAATCGCGCTGCTGGGGCGGCAGCCGGGAGATATTGCGCCCCCCTTGCCAGATCTCGCCGCTGTCCGGCAGATCCAGCCCGGCGATGGCTCTGAGCAAGGTGGTCTTGCCGCAGCCGGAGGGGCCGAGAAAGCAGATAAACTCCCCCGGCTCAATGGTCAGAGAGATCCCCTTGAGGGCCTGAAAAGCACCGAACTGCTTGTTGAGATGTTGAATGTCCAGATAGGGCTGGGTCATGGTTCGACTCGCTACTGATTTGGTATATACCAGTTTGCGGGTGAAGTGTGACGGTCAGGTGATCGGGGGATGACAGCTTGATGACAGTCAGATGACGGCGGTACGCCAGCAAGTGGCTTGGCACCGTGCGGATGGGTGAGGCGTCGCTAATTGAAGGCAATACAAACTCGGGAAGTTAAAAAGGCCAACACCTGTTGGCCTTCGACTGGCAGTTTATTGGTGGTTGTGTGTGGGGTGTGAACAAACCGCCGCCCTTCACGCTTACTGCTTGGCTTCGGTCTTGCCGTCGAAGCTGGCGCTCCACTGGGCCAGGATGGTGTTGCGCTCGCGGGCAGCCCAGCCAAAGTCGTTGTCGATCATCTGGCCCTTGATGTTGGCGGGATAGCCGGCTCTGGGCTTGGCCACATCCGGAATGGCGACCACTGCGAACGACTTGTTGTAGAGGGCGTTGGCCTGTTCGGTGGCGGCAAAGTCGAGCAGCTGTTTGGCGGCCTCCAGCCTGGGGGTACCCTTGATGATGGCGGCTGCTTCCATATCCCAGCCCGAACCCTCTTTCGGGAATACCACCTCGATG
This sequence comes from Aeromonas sp. SCS5, assembly GCF_001887375.1. NCBI lineage: Bacteria > Pseudomonadati > Pseudomonadota > Gammaproteobacteria > Aeromonadales > Aeromonadaceae > Aeromonas > Aeromonas sp. SCS5. Next base: position 16,571 of record NZ_LFCS01000014.1, on the reverse strand, counting down.
GGGGCACCCTTGGCCTTGAGGCTGGTGGCCGGGAAGTCAAAGGAGATCCCGATCACCGTCTCGCCGCTGGCGGCCAGCTTGCAGGGGGCGGAGCCCGAGTGGGTGTAACGGTCGATGTTCTGGTGCAGGCCGTTCATAAATTGCCAGCCTTGCTTTTCGCCCATGGTCTGCAGCCAGCCAGCAACGCTCAGGTAACCGGTGCCGGAGGAGCTGGGGTTGGGCATGATCACCTTGCCCTTGTAGATGGGCTTGGTGAGGTCGGCCCAGCTGGTGGGGGCCGGGATCCCCTGTTTTTCCGCCTCTACCTTGTTGAAGCAGATGGCACTGAAGAAGGCGTCCAGACCGATCCAGTGCGGCTCGGCCTTGCTGTCGCGAAAGCGGCTGTCGAGCTTATCCAGCCCTTTCGGTGCATAGGCATTGAGCATCTGCTGCTGATCGAGCTGCATCAGGCTGGTAGCCGCCAGTCCCCATACCACATCCGCTTTGGGCTGGGCTTTTTCTGCCAGCAAGCGGGCGGTGACCACGCCGGTGGAGTCACGCACCCACTTGATGTTGATGTCCGGATGCTGGCGCTCGAACGCGGTTTTCAGCTCGCTGAGCTGCTCCGGTTCGAAGGCGGTGTAGACGGTGAGATCGGTCGCGGCCAGTGCCGGGGCTGTCGTGGCAGCCAGCACGGCGGCGGCCAGCAGATGGGTTCCCTGTTTCATCCTCTTCTCCAGTTAAATTGGTTTGGTATAAACCAGATTGGTCGAGAGAGAGGCTAGGGGATCTTTATGACGTGACCGTGACAGCCCCGTGACGTTTTGCCGTTCCTGATTTGTCTGTGACTAATCCCGGGTATCCACCTCGATCTCCAGACTGTCGTGACGCCAGTACTCCAGATCGAAGTCGAGCACCCGACCGTGCTGATCGAAGTTGAGTCGCTCGAGGCGCAGGGCGGGCAGACCGGCGGTGGCCCCCAGCGCCTTGGCCACCTCGTCCGGCAGGGCGGTGGGGAAGAAGCGCACCTGCATGCGGGCGTAGTGGAGATCGTAATGGGCCTGGTAGATCTCGGTCAGGCTGCCGTTGAGATCCAGCTCAAGCAGTCCCGGTACCCGCTCTGGCAGGCAGTGGTTCTCACAGTAGCAGATGGCACGCCCGTTGGCGTAGCGCAGCCGTTTTAGCAGAAACAGGCTGTCGAACGGCTTGAGCTGCAGTTGCGCCATCAACGCGGGCGGTACTGCCTGGCGGCTTTTCTCCAGTAGCTCGGTGCGCGGCTCGCCCCCTTGCTCGCGTACTATCTGGTGAAAGTTGGAGGTGCGTCTGGGGTTCAAGCGAAAGCGCGGCGGGGTGACAAACCAGCCGCGGCGATCCTCCCGATAGATAAGGCCGTTTGCCTCCAGCTGTACCAGTGCCTCGCGGATGGTGACTCTTGTGGTGCCATAGAGTTCCCCCAGCAGCCGCTCGGAGGGGAGCTTGTCGTTGGGGGCCAGCCCCCCCGCCAGGATCTGGTTGGCGAGGGCATCCTTGATCTGCAGATATTGCGGTTTGCTCATGAAAATCCCCGGTTGTGCAATGAGTTGGGCAATCGGCTGGGCACAGGGCAGGTCATTTGCCCGGAGGTTAAACGGCGACATCAACATGTGTTGGTAGATACCAGAATCGCCCCTGCTGTTCAGACTTCCTAGATTATCGCGATCCCGGCGCTGAAAATGAATTTTTTGTTGCACGTAGTGCCACCCCTTTGACCTTGGCGGGGCAGTTACCCACAATGCGCTCATTCTGGTATATACCAAAAGGAGCGAAGTCATGACCCATATTCCTGCGGCCCCTGCCGCCGTCGATTACCTGCTGCTGACCCCGGGCCCCCTCTCGACCACAGCCACGGTGCGCGCCGCCATGCTGCAAGACAGCTGTACTTGGGATGCGGACTACAACCAGGGTGTGGTGGAGCCCATCCGCCGCGAGCTGGTGCGGCTCGCCACTGGCCCTGAATATGAAAGTGACTACAGCGCCGTGCTGCTGCAAGGGAGTGGCAGCTATGTGGTGGAGAGCGTGCTGGGCTCGGCGATAGGTAGCGATGAGTGTCTGCTGATCATCAACAACGGCGCCTACGGTGCCCGCATGGGGGAGATGGCCCGCTGCCTTGGCCTGCGTCACCACGAGCTCGACTGCGGCGAGACAACCCGCCCCGAACCCGCCGCCATCGAGGCGATGCTGGCGCGCCACCCCGAGATCACCCACTTGGCCATGGTGCACTGCGAGACCACCACCGGCATGCTCAACCCGCTCGACGAGGTGGCCGAGCTCTGCCAGCGCCGCGGCATTCGCCTTATCGTCGATGCCATGAGCAGCTTTGGCGGTATCCCCATCGACATGGGGCGCCTTGGCATCGAGTTTCTCATCAGCTCGGCCAACAAGTGCATTCAAGGGGTGCCGGGCTTTGGCTTCGTCATCGCTCGCCGCGCCGCGCTCACGGCCTGCGCCGGTCGTGCTCGCTCGGTCTCCCTCGACCTGCATGCCCAGTGGCAGACCATGGAGCAGCAGGGGGGCAAGTGGCGCTTTACCTCGCCCACCCATACCGTACTCGCCTTTGCTCAGGCGCTGCGCGAGCTGGATGAAGAGGGGGGCATTGCCGCCCGCCATCGGCGCTATAGCGAGAACCAGCGCACCCTGGTGGCGGGGATGGCTGAGCTGGGCTTTGCGCCGCTGCTGCCAGAAAAATGGCAATCCCCCATCATCACCGCCTTCTACTCTCCGACCCACCCTGACTACCGCTTCGCCGACTTCTACCAGCGGCTCAAGGCGCAGGGCTTTGTCATCTATCCGGGCAAGGTCTCCCAAGCCGATTGTTTCCGTATCGGCAATATCGGTGATGTGACCCCTGAGCGGGTGCGCGATCTGCTCGCCGCCATGGCCAGCGCCTGCTACTGGCAAGGGGACGCGCGATGATCAGTATGCTGGCTCAGAGTCGTGATCTGCGTGGCCGCGATTTGCATGACCATAAGCTGCACGGCAGCGGCCGCGCCGACAGCGAAGGGGATATCAACCTCGGCGAGGGGCGGGCGCGCTGGTGGGCAGGTCAGAGCGAAGAGGTACAGGCCGGATTGGCGGAGGATAGCCGCTACTTTCTCCATCAGGCCCTCTCCACCCCCTGTCTGGATCTGATTGAGGGGGCGCAGGGGAGCTGGTTGACCAGCGTATCGGGCAAGCGTTACCTCGATTTTCACGGCAACAGCGTCCATCAGCTGGGCCACGGTCACCCCAGGGTGGTGGCCGCGGTGCAGCGGCAACTCGCCGATCTGCCGTTCGCGCCCCGCCGCTGCACCCATCAGGTCGCTATCGACTGCGCCCGCACCCTGGCCGAGCTGGCCCCCGGCGATCTTAACCGGGTGCTGTTCGCTCCCGGTGGCAGCGAGGTGGTGGGGATTGCCCTGAAGCTTGCCCGCTTTATCACCGGCAACAGCAAGGTGGTGTCCCTGTGGGATGCCTTTCACGGCGCCTCCCTCGATGCCATCTCGGTCGGTGGCGAGGCCTGTTTTCGCGCCGGCATGGGCCCCTTGATGGCCGGGGTGGAGCGCATCCCGCCGCCCACCCGCTATCGCGGTGTCTGGTATCGCGGGGAGGGGGATGACCTGCACTACGCCGATTATCTGGAGTACGTCATCGAGAAGGAGGGAGGGATCGGCGCCTTTATCGCCGAGCCCATCCGCAACACCGATGTGCAGGTGCCCTCGAAGGCCTACTGGCAGCGGGTGCGGGAGATCTGCGATCGCCACAAGGTGCTGCTGATCGCCGACGAGATCCCGAATGCCCTGGGTCGCACCGGCCATTGGTTCAGTTTCGAGGAATTCGGCATCGAGCCCGACATCATCTGTCTGGGCAAGGGGTTGGGGGGCGGGGTGGTGCCGTTTGCCGCGCTCATCACCCGCGACCGTTTCAATCAGGCCGCAGCTATTTCGCTCGGTCACTACACCCACGAGAAGAGCCCTATCGGCTGCGCGGCGGCCCTCGCGACCATCGCTACCATCCGCGAAGAGGGATTGCTGGCAAAAGCGCAGGAGGATGGCGGTTTTATGGCGGCCGAGCTCGGCAAGTTGGCTAAGCGTCACCCGCTGATCGGGCAGGTGCGCGGTATCGGTATGCTCTGGGCGCTCGATCTGGTGGTCGATCATCAGAGTCGCACCCGCAATAGCCAGGCCGCCGAGCGGCTGCTCTACCGCTGTCTGGAGCTGGGGCTCAGCTTCAAGGTCTCTCAGGGGAACGTCATCCAGCTCTCGCCACCGCTCAATATCGCTCGTGCCGATCTGGTGCGCGCCATCGCCATTCTCGATCGCGCCCTCGGCGAGATCGCACTTTCACCGAAACAGGAACATCACCATGACTGACTTGCAGATTGCTGTAGACCCGACCACCGACGTAGAGGCGCTGATCCTCGACTGGGCCGGTACCGTCGTCGATTTCGGCTCCTTCGCCCCCACCTCCATCTTCGTCGAGGCCTTCGCCCGCGCCTATGACTTCCCCGTGACCCTGGACGAAGCGCGCCAGCCCATGGGGTTGGGCAAGTGGGATCATATCGCCGCGCTGGGCCGTCTGCCCTCGGTGGATGCGCGCTGGCAGACTCGCTTCGGCCACCCCATGAGCCATGCCGAGGTGGACCACATTTATCACACCTTTATGCCGCTGCAGATTGCCGCGGTGACCCGCTTTGCAGACCCGATCCCCGGTGTGCTGCCGGTGCTGGACGCTCTGCGGGTGCAGGGGATGAAAATCGGTTCCTGCTCCGGTTACCCCCGTCCGGTGATGGCGGCGCTGGTACCTGCTGCGGCCGATCACGGCTATCGCCCGGATCACTGGGTCGCCACCGATGACCTCAAAGCCGGTGGTCGCCCCGGCCCCTGGATGGCGCTGGCCAACGTAATTGAGCTGGGAGTGAGTGCGGTGCATCGCTGCATCAAGGTGGATGACGCCGTGCCGGGTATCAGCGAAGGGCTTAACGCGGGCATGTGGACGGTGGGATTGTCGGTTTCCGGTAACGAATTTGGCGCCACCTGGGACGAGTTTGTCGCCATGAGCGAGGCGGAGATCGCCGCCCGGCGCGCACCGGCCGAGGCCAAACTGCGGGCGGCGGGGGCGCACTATGTGATCGACACTCTGGCGGATATCGCCCCGGTTATCGCCGATATCAACCGCCGCCTGGCCGCTGGCGAGCGGCCTTAAGCGGGTGTCGAGATAAACCTGCCAAGGTGAGCCAATAACAAAACACCCCCGCATGGGGTGTTTTGCATTGATTGGCATTGCGCAGGGTTTGGCAGGAAGAAGGCGCTAACGTCCTGAGAAGAAACAACGGATCTGCCGGGCTAGCCCCCCATCATCCGCGCGGTCTGAATTGCTTCTATCAGCGCGGCCCGATTGATGCGGGGTCGCTCCTCATCGAGCAACTGTTGCCACAGCGCAATGGCCTGGCTATAGCGACCGTGCAGGAAGTGATCGGAGGCAAGCAGCATCAGGGCGCTCACCTCGCTCTTGTCCTGCTTGAGGGCGCTCTCCAGCAGGCGGGTTGCCTCGGGAGTCAGCTGCTGGCCCGCCCGGTAGTAGAGCACGGTTGCCTGAGCGGCTTGGGTCGCTGCGCTGGCGCCCCCTTCCAGCAGGGCGAGACGCTGGTAGGCGAGCAGGGCGTTGTCGTACTCGATCCGATAGAGATAGAGCTGGCCGAGCGCCGCCCAAGCGTCGAGATCGGTGGGGTTGGCTTGCAGACGTTGATGCAGGGCGCCCAGCTCCTTGTCCTGCAGATCCCGCGGGCTCAACCCCGCCAGCGGATCGGGGCGCGACTGATAAGCCTGCCACGCCTGATAGCGGCCGGTGCCGGCATAAATACCGGCCACCAGCGCCAGCAACAGAGTCCCAATGAGTATCCATAACAGCAGCCTGGGCAGCGGACGGGGGGTGCGATCTCTGGCCAGCTGGTCACGCAGAGCCTGTTCGGCAGGTGGGGTTGCGTTGGCGAGGAGAGCTAGCTCCAGCTCCCGGTAGAGACGGCTGTGGGGGGCAAGCCCCGCCTGCTGCTCGGCCATGATCAGCCGGTTCAGCTCGGCCCTGGGGTCGTGGGCGAGCGCCCCCTCGGCTCTGTCGCCGATAAGCGGCACCCGCGCCGGTTGCCGGCGATGCAGGCTCCTGCGCAGGCGATTGAGGGCCAGCAACAGCAAGAGGGCGGGGCCGCCCCACAGCAGGGCCGTGCTGCGCTTGAAGGGGGGATCGTAGCGCACGAAATCGCCGAAGCGCTCCGTCATGCGGTCGATCACCTGCTCATCAGACTGCCCCTCGTCCACCCAGCGGTAGACCTCGAGCCGCAGATCCCGGGCAATAGGGGAGTTTGACTCCACCAGGTTCTGGTTCTGGCACTGGGGGCAGCGCAGGGCGCGGGCCAGCTCTTGCGCCCGATTTTGCAGCTCGGGGTGGCGAAACTCATAGGTGTCGACCCCGCTGGAATATGCAGTGGTACTCAGCAGCATGCCGAGGGCCAGTAGGGTGCAGGCAAGAGAACGGCACATCATGGCTGTGTCTCCCGAGCTGATGTTGCAATAGATGGTGCAATGGCGGGTGCCGTTCTAGTGGCCTTCATCTGCCCATCCGCTCGCGCGTTGTCGAGCAGGGGGGCAAACTGGCGTAGCCAGATCTCGTTGGTGAGCTCGCCGGTGTGGCGGGCAAGTAGGGCGCCATCAGCAGCAAACAGATAGGTTTCCGGCGTGCCGTAGACGCCGAGCTCAAGGGCCAGTTTGCCGTCGGGGTCGGCCAGTACGGCGCGATAGGGGTTGCCCGCCTGGATAAGCCAGGCGCGGGCCGCGTCCCCCTTGTCGCGATAGTTGAGGCCGTAGAGGGGTACTGTGCCAGCGAGCTCGCTGAGTAGCGGATGCTCGGCGCGGCAGTTGGCGCACCAGCTGGCCCAGACGTTAAGGACAAAGGGCTCTCCCTTGAGGCTGGCGGTCTGGATCGGACTCCCGTCCAGCAGATTGTCGCTCTGCCACGCAGGCAGGGTACGGCCGAGCATCGCCTCATCCTGGCTGTAGGGATTGTTGCCAAGGCCGAGCCAGAGCAGGACGCCAAGTCCCAGAGTGAGCACGAGCGGCACGAACAGGCGCAGACGGGCATTCATAAGGACTCCTGCTCAAGCCGAGGGCAGGGGGCGGTAGCTGGCGCAGGATGGCTAGCCAGCAGCGGTCGGCGGGCGAGTAGACGCAGGGTGCCGCCCGCCATCATCAACAGGCCGCCGAACCAGATCCAGCGTACCAGCGGCTTGTAGTGCAGCCGCATGGCATAGGCATCTGGCCCCATCTTCTCACCCAGCACCACGTAGAGATCGCCGAGCATTCCCCATTTGACCCCGGGCTCGTTCATGTTCATGGTGCGCACGCTGTAGTGGCGCCGCTCCGGCGTCAGCCGTGCCACCTCTTTACCGCTCTTATGCACGCTGAGAGTGATGCGCTCGGCGGTATAGTTGGGGCCGATGATCGGCTCGCTCCCCTCATAGCGAAACTCGAAGGCGCCGAGCCGATAGGGCTGGCCTGCGGCGAGTACGGCGCCCCCCTCCTGACTGTGGTGACTCACCTGATTGATCCCGAGGGCGCACACCGCCACCCCGAGGTGGGCCAGCAGGCTGCCGAACCGATAGAGGGTGAGCTCGCGCAGTGACGTCGGTTGCAAGAGCGGGAGCAACAGGCTGGCCATCAGCCAGAGGCTCACCATATTGGCGAGGATGCCGTTCCAGTTACCGGAAAACGATCCCTGTTCCAGATAGGCAAGGCTAATGAGCCCGCCGCCAAGCAGGCCAAACAGCGGCGGCAACAGAGCGTTTAGTCTGGAATATGCCGCAAGCTGCTGCCAGCGCAGGCGTGGCAGTTGGGTCATCAGCGCCATCAGGCAGAGGGCCAGCGGCACGAAGATGGTATTGAAATAGGGTGCGCCCACCGAGAGCGAGCCCAGATGAAGTGACTGGAACACCATGGGGTAGAAGGTGCCGAGCAGCACGCTGGCGCAGGCCACGCAGAGCAGCAGGATGGCGGCGCCGAGCAGCCCCTCTTTTGACAGCAAGCCAAAGCGGGCATAGGGGGCGCGAATGTCCGCCCGCAGGGCAAACAGGGTGAGGGCGCAGGTCAATAGCAAACCGAGCAGCAACAAGAGGGTGAGGCCGCGGCTGGGGTCCACCGCAAAGGCGTGTACCGAGGTGAGCACCCCGGAGCGCACCACGAAGGTGCCGAGCAGGCTGAGCGAAAAGGTAAAGATGGAGAGCTGCAGCACGGCGTGGCCGTAAGCCCCGCGCTTCTCGCACACCACCAGGGCGTGCAGCAGGGCGGTGCCCAGCAGCCAGGGCAAGAGGGAGGCGTTTTCTACCGGATCCCAGAACCACCAGCCGCCCCAGCCGAGCTCGTAATAGGCCCACCAGGAACCCAGCACGATGCCGGCGGTGAGAAACACCCAGGAGCCGAGCGCCCAGGGACGGCTCCAGTGGGCCACGGCGCCATCGAGCCGACCCGAGTGCAGCGCCGCCATGGCGAAGGCGAAGTTGACCGCAAAGCCGACGTAACCGAGATAGAGCAGGGGGGGGTGAATGATGAGGCCGATATCTTGCAGCATGGGGTTGAGATCGCGCCCCTCCAGCGGCCCCGGGAACTGGCGGTCAAACGGGCTGGAGAAGATCAGGGTATAGAGGCCGAACAGCCCGACGATCAGCCCCATGATGGCCAATACCCGGGTGCGGATCAGCGGATCGACCCGCCTGGAGCAAAGGGCCACCAGCGCGCCCCACAGCCCCAGCGCAAAGACGAAGAAGAGCATGGATCCCTCGTGGCCGCCCCACACGGCCGCCAGCTTGAAGCCAAGGGGCAGGGCGCTGTTGGCGTGCTGGGCCACATAGACCAGGGTGAAGTCATCCTGGCCAAAACAGCTGGCGAGCAGCAGCAGGGCGGCCAACAGCAGGAGCGCGACCAGGATGGGCAGCGGCTTTGCGCAGCCCAGCAGCGGGCGTGAGGCGAGCCGCAATCCCAGCCAGGGCAGAGTGCCTTGCAGCAGGGCGAGCCCGGTCGCCAGCAACAGTGAGAGATAGCCGAGCTCCGCCAGCACACAACCTCCGTTTCAATCTTTGATGTCATTCATGTCATGCCATACACGCCGCGTCGTCTCCCTTTGGGGGAAAACATTGCCAAGCAACGGGTGTGGCATCACCAGAAATTTATTGGGCCAGCAACAAACCAGCGCCAGTCACCCGAGGGTGGCTGGCGCTGGTGATCATACCTTTAAACTACCGTCATCTGGCCGGCATAGAGCACGAAGTAGCGCAGCAGCAGGATCCCCACCAAGGTCAGGCTGCAGACCAGTACCAGATAGCCGTTTTTGGCCCGCAGCGGCGCGGGGGCCAGCAGGGCCAGCAACTGGGGCAGCAGCATGCCGATGCCCACCACCCCGAGCCAGAACACCTGAGCCCAGAAACCGCTGCCGATGGCTGCCCACATGGCTGCCTCCTTCTGGCCGCCACCGAAGTAGAGGCCGGTAAAGAAGCAGACCAGCAGCAACACCTCCACCGCCAGCACCGGCCGCTCGAAGCGGTGGACAAAGCTCACCCCCTGGCTGTGATGGTTCTCCTTGAACAGGGTGACCGCCAGCAAGATGGTGGAGGCGATGCCGGAGCTGACGCCGGAGATGAGGAACAGCACCGGCAACACCGGGTTGTTCAACAGCGGATAGGTCTTGAGCGCCGACAGCAGAAAGCCGGTGTAGGCCCCCAGTAGCACGGCGAGCAGCAGCAACAGCGGCGCCAGCAGCCGCTCAAAGCGTGCCAACAGGGCGATCAGCCCATCCACAAAGGCGAACTTTTCTTGCAGCAGGTGACGGCGCAAGGTCTCGATCTCGGCCCGAAACACCACCGCCAGCCAGGCGAACAGCACCGCCATGTAGAGCTGAAACAGCATGACCCCCATCGACATCACGGAGTCGAACTGATAGTGAAACATCAGCTTCCAGAAGGTCCAGGGGCGGGCCAGATGGAAGATGAGGATCAGTAACCCCAGCACCACGCTCACCGGCGCCAGAATGGCGGTCGCCTTGATGATGCCGCTCTCGCTGCCGGCCCCCTTGCGGCGCAATAGCACCGAGAGGGTGGTGGCCCCGGCGGAGATGCCGAGCAGAAAGAGATAGATGGCGATGGGCCAGTCCCACACCAGCGAGGAGAAGTGAAATGCGTCATGCAACATGATCCATTCCTCCTTCTGTTACTGCGGTAGATGGCGATCGGACAAATCCCCACACGAGGGAAGGGAAGTGAAACGCCTCTTGCATCGTCATGACTTTATCTCCCCTTTGGGCACGCGGTACATCTTGGGCGAGGTGCCGAGTGCCTGCTTGTAGCGATAGGTGGTCTCCTTCACCAGTCGTTTGGCGATGTGGCTGTCCGGGTCATCCAGATTGCCGAACACCAGCGCCTTGGTGGGGCAGGATTCCACGCAGGCTGGCTCCTTGCCCGCCGCCAGGTTGGTCTTGCGGCAAAAGTCGCACTTGTCCGCCACCCGGGTGACCGGGTTGATAAAGCGCACCTGATAGGGGCAGGCGGCCAGACAATACATGCAGCCGACGCAGAGATCCGCGTCGACATCGACGATGCCATCCTCCTTGCGGATATGGGAGGCGCCGGTGGGGCAGACATGCACGCAGGGGGCGTTGTCGCAGTGCTGGCAGGACTTGCGAAAGAAGCGGTACTCGGCATCAGGGAAGGTGCCGATGGGGCCGGAGCGGATGATCTCGAGGCGCGAGACCCCCTCTGGCACCTGATTCACCTCCCGGCAGGCATCCATGCAGGCGGTACAGCCGATGCAGGCCGTCTCGTCGTGGATCATGCCGTAGCGGATCCCGTCGATGGTCTGGCTGTGGGCGAGGGTGGTGGCAAGGGAGCGGGTGTTGGCACGAGCAGCCCCCGTCATCATGATGAGGGCCCCCGCACTCATCCCCGCCATGAAGTGACGGCGAGAGCAGCTCATGATGCCTCCTTGCCGGTAGCCGGTTTGGACTGCTCCTGCCGGGCCTTGCTGGCCTCATGTTGCTTGCTGTGGCAGTCGACGCAGAGCTTGATGCGGGACTTCTCCGGGAGCCCCACCATGGGCTCCTTGGCCGGATGCAACTGGTGGCAGCTGGTGCAGGTGAGCTTGGTGGCGTGCACGTCGTGGGCCCAGAGCGCCTCGCGAAGCTCTTTGGGCTCGTGGCAGCTCATGCAGACTCCATTCTGCTCGCTGATGGGATAAAGCTTGATGCTCTCTTTATCCTTCAGGCTGTGGCTGAAGCGCATCACATCCTTGACCCCTTCCCTGTGCTGGGGAGAGGGCTGACCATGGCAGTTGGTGCAGGTGACTGGCGCCAGATTGTTGGGGTTGGTCGCCTGGCCATGCTTGCCGTGCATGCCATACTCCTGCTCCTTGTGGCAGTCGGTACAGGCCTTGTCGGGATTGCGTAAAAACTCCACCTCCTGTGTGGCTGAGACAGCAGTGGTCGGAACAGGGGCGGCAGCAGGCTCGGCCGCTTGGCCCTGCAGGCTGGTCAGCAGCATGGCTGCCATCAGCATCAGTCGTAAGAAATCCATCGTTAAATCACCCATAGGAAGCCTCCATCCGCTGCGGGCCCGACTTGGGGGTCGGGCCCGCAGGCGCCGTTACTGTGCCAGCCGTCCGGCCGCTTTGGCCTCGGCATCCCAGGCGGGAACTGTGGTCTTGAGGAACTGTGCCTTGTCGCTGTTGAACTGCTTCATATCCATGCCAAGGACGGCTTGCGCTTTCTCTTTGCTGGAGATGTCGGGAATGGCGATCTCGTGGGTTATTCCCTTTGCAGCCAGCAGACGCGCCAGCTTGGTGCGGGCGTCGGCAGCCTTGTCCAGCGCGCTGCCGAGCACCTTGAGCGCCACTTCAGGGGCGTGCATCTGCACCCCGTGGGAGGCGATGGCGTAGTCCCAGCGCCACTGGGCGTGACGGATGTCTTGCAGGATATCCTTCATCTCGGCCTCGGTGGCACCGGCATCCCAGGCCGCCTTGGCTTCAAAGTGGGTGTGAACCAGCTGTTTCTCGACTTTCAGCTTGAGCTCGTGCACCGCCTCCTTGCGTTGCTTGACGATCCCCAGCAGCATCTCCTTGCTCTGGGTGTGGCAGTTGCGGCAGGTTTGATCGAAGCGATCGAAGGGGTTGCCCACCTTGTGATCGGTGTAGACCCTGCCCTGATCGTTTTGCACCTTGGGCATATGGCAGTCGACGCAGGCGACGTTGTTCTGGCCGTGAATGCCGGCGCGCCAGGTCTCGTACTCGGGGTGCTGGGCTTTCAGCATCGGTGTTTTGGAGAGGGCGTGCGTCCAGTCGGCGAAGCCCAGCTCGTCATAGTAGGCTTCCATTTGCTCGACGCTGGTGCCCTTGTCCCAGGGGAATTTCACCTCCTTGGTGGGGCCACTGAAGTAGTACTCCACGTGGCACTGGCCGCACACCTGGGACTGCTGATCAAAGCGCCCCTGCTCCTTGAACGGTTTGCCGATGGCATTCATGGCCCGGTCGGCATAGGGACGGGAGAGGTGTAGGGCGGGCTTGCTCTCCTTGAACTCCTGCGAGGCGGTATCGTGGCAGTCGGCGCAGCCGATGGTGTTGACGATCTCGGGGCCGCCCTTGGCCCACATGCCCTTGAAGTAGCCATCCTCACCCTTTTCATCGATAACGCGGGCCACATCCGGGCCTTTGCAGCTCCAACAGGCCATGGGCAGCGGGCCATCTTCGGCGGTCTTGGGGGCGCCGGTGCGCAGGGTTTCCCGCACGTCGGTCAGCGCATAAAAGTGGCCGCGCGGCTTGTTGTAATCCTTGGAGAAGGGGTAGCCGGCCCAGAGCACCACCATCTGCGGATCTTCCGCCAGGGCGTCGGTACGCTCGTGGCTCTCGCTGGTGCCTTTCCAGCTGGTGAACTGATCGGCGTGATCTTTGGCGAACAGCTCGCTGCGCGCCTCGATCTTGCCCTTGGGTTGTGCCTCGTCGGCCGCCTGTGCCCAGCTGCCGGTGCCAAGGCAGGTGGTCAGCAGCAGGGCGGCAAGTCCCAGTCTGCTCTGTCTGTTGTGTGAACTCACCATCATCACTCCCCATCATTGTCCTTGTCTGGCCTGACCGGCTCCCTTTTGTGATGCGGAGATCGATACCCCGAGCGGGGTGGCAGGCCTGTTGTTATTACCGGTGAATAAACCGGATTTATGCATTTTCAGAGAGCGACGTTATCAAACTGGTAAACAAAATGATGAATTATCGGGAGGGGAGTTGCGCCAGATCAATTGGCAGCACGAGCAAAACACAGAAATGAGATCTGGGTAGAATTTTACGAAAAGTCAGGCTGTTTTGACGGTCTTGCCAAGAAAAATCAGCGGATTTTACGAAGCCGGGTAAAGGGCGTTGTGGAGGTCAGCTCACTCCTTGGCGCTATGGCCATCTCCTCTTCGTCGCTCGGCAAGAGAAATGGCTATGCGCGACCTTAAATTTTTATTCACTTTATTATCGATAAGCGCTGCTGTTTGGCTGCACTCATTTGCACTGCCCGTTTGCTACTGGGGCTCGCTTGAAATCCAGATTCACCAGGGATTACGAAGCAAGTCTGCCAAAAGGACTATTTTTTCTTGAATAGGCGCATCAGCAAAGGGCTGCAACAATATTGCGTCACAGGCTGTCGCACCAAAGGCGATGCCTGCATGACATTTATTGTACGAAATACCCTATTTGCGGTCTCTTTTGTCGAAAATTGAGAAAAGACCCTTCAACTTGGTTGCGGTAAGATGGCTAATCCAGTCAGGTGTGCTGTTGATAATGTCGTTAATCAGGTTGTGCCGGAGGTTGTATGGCTGAGTTGCAAATTGAAAAGTCCACGGTGGTGACCCGTATAGAGGGCTCCGTGTTTGTCATCAGTGCAGATGGATCTGTCGTACGAGCAACCGTGGGGATGGTGCTCCATCCCGGTGATCGGCTGCAAGCCGCGCAGGGGGGGCAGTTTGCACTGGCTGATGCCGATTCGCAGCCAACCGGACAACAACCTGAGCCGGCCAATCCTGTTCCGGCCGATGGCAGCGAGGCGCAGCCTGATCAGGAGCTCGCTTCCCTGCAGGAGGCCATTCGCCAGGGGGTTGACCCGACCAAACTCTTTGCCGAGACCGCCGCAGGCAACGCCGCGCCAGCTGCCGGCAATATTGGTGGCGTTGCGGGTTCCAGCTCTGGCGGCTTTGTGGTGGTCGATCGCACCAATGACGCCACCCTGGCCGAGGCCGGTTTCGATACGGATCACAATGCACCTGTCGCCAACGACGAGCTGCGTTTTGCCGAAGTACGCGACTTCTTTGCCGCCATCACCATCACCGAGCCGCAGACCAGCGACAACATCATCAACGCTGACGAGGCGGCTGGCGTTATCATCCGCGGTACCGTGCTAGATGTAGAGGTCGGTCAGCCGGTCACCGTGACCCTGATTGACCAGGCAGGCAACCGACTCACCGTCACCACAGTGGTGCTGCCCGGTCTGGTCTGGGAGGCCAATTTTGGCGACGTCACCGGCAAGCTGGTGGATGGCCCCCTCACCATTCAGGCCGATACTCAGGATGCTGCCGGCAACCGTGCCAGCGATCTGGGCCAGACCCTGCTCGATACCATCACCACCATTACCCTGGATCTTGCCGATGAGAGCGACACCGGTGCCAGCCAGAGCGATGATCTGACCCGCGACAATACCCCGCTGCTGCAGGGCAAGGGGGAGCCCGGTGCCACAGTCACCCTCTCCCTTGGTGGCAGCGTGCTCACCGTACTTACCGTTGACGGCAATGGCAACTGGCAATATCAGCTGCCCGATACGCTGGCAGACGGAGCTTATGATTTTCGGGTCGACTCGGTGGATATCGCCGGCAACCGAGCCAGCGATACCCTCACTATTGAGGTTGATACCCAGGCCGCCATCGATATCGATGATCTCTATGCTGTGGAACTCTTTGGCAGCGACAATGCCACCCTGAGTGGTACCACCGCCAATGTCGAGGCAGGACAGAAGGTGACCATCACCCTGCTAGGCAGCGATGGGCAGATCCTGCTTACCACCTCTGCAGTGGTCGGTGCGGATGGCCGTTGGCAGGTATCAGGTCTTGATCTCTCCGGCATCACGCAATCTTTCGAAGTGCGTGCCAGCGTCACCGATCTGGCGGGTAATTCTGCCTTGGACGGTGCGCCGCTGATCGGCAAGAGCGAGACCTTGACCCTCTCCGAAGCCGGACTGGCCAATGGCCCAGTCACTGCGACTGGCAACCTCAATACCGGCGCCGGGATTGATGGCAACCTGCAGGTCACCTTCGCCGCTGACCAGAGCGGCCTTGAAGGGCTGAAGCTTACCAGTCATGGAGTGGCACTCGATTACGTCTGGGGCGGCCAGACCCTGACCGCCACTGCCGGTGGTGTCACTGTCTTTACCCTGACCCTCAACAATAACGGCAGCTATCGCATCGTCTGGAACCAGAGCCTGGATCACCCCGAGAGCAAGGAGCAGACCCTGCTTAACACTCAGGAAACCTTGAGTCTGCCGTTCAACCTCGAATACCGCGACAGCGACGGTGATCTGGTGAAAGCGCCGCTGGTGATCAATCTGGTGGACAGCACTCCACCGAGCTTCGAGATCCCGGCCATTACCCTGACCGAGGATGCCTTTACCAACAGCGCCGCCGTAGTTGGGGAGAGCAGCTTTGTGGTCAAGCACACCGCCGATCCCCTGCTGGTGGATTCGCTGGTGTTCAGCAATCAGAGTGGCACCCTGGCGACCCTCAACGGCTCGGGTCTTGCCAGCGATGGCCATCCGCTGACGTTTGAATTTACCGATGATCGCACCCTGCTGGGCTACTACCTCGATGGCAATGGTCAGCGGGTAGAGGTATTGCGCGCCCAGCTGCTGGCTGAACAGCAGGGGAGCGATGTGGGCGGTCGGGTGGTGATCACCCTTACCGGCCCGCTCGATCATCAGGGTAGTGACAGCCTCTCGCTGGGGTTGCAGGTGAGTGCCAAAGAGATCGATGGCGATGTCACCAGTGCCGACCTGGCTCTGACCATCAACGACGGCAGTGATCCTTCGCTTGGTCTCGACAAGGGCGTTTCGCTGCAAGAAGGGGGCAACCAGCACATCGATGGTCAACTGCCGGTCACGGTGGGTAGCGATCGTCTGGTCTCCCTCAACTTTGAGGCGAGCCAGCCGGCGTTGGCGGGGCTCACCAGCCAGGGGCATCCCACCAGTTATCAGGTGCAGGGCAACCAGCTGACCGTCAAGGATTGGCAGGGCAATACGATCCTTACCGTCGCCATCGGGCTGGATGGCAAGTACAGCGTCTCCCTGACCGGCGTGTTTGACGAACCGGAAGCGACCAACAGCCTCAACCTAGGCCTGAAGGTACAGGGCACCGATTTTGACGGCGACAAAAGCAACCTCGGGACCCTTAATATCACCATTACCGACGGTGCTTTGCCGCAGGTCGATCCTGTCTCCCTGACGCTCACGGAAGATAGCAACTGGCAGCAGGAGCAGAC
>NZ_LFCS01000013.1:0-160555 GCF_001887375.1 Aeromonas sp. SCS5 | reverse complement strand
GCGGATAATTGCAAAAAGATGGCTTTCGCCGTTCGTTCGCTCACAAAGCCACCAATTGGCATATTAAACCGGCGAAATCAGCTCGCTACAGGCACCGCGATAGCAAAATCAGGCTATCTGCCACGGTTTATCACAGCCCTCTCACTTCTTGCCCTTATCAACATGTCGGTTTTAATTGAACATTTGAAAAGCCAATTTATAATTGTCTTTTCAAATGTTCAATTAAGGTTTCGTCATGCATCAGATCCTGGATAGCCGTAAAGAGGAGAACATTGTTCCTCTGTTCCGCCTCGGGTTTCGGCCTTTCTTCCTGCTCGGCGCCTTGTTCTCAGCATTGGCAATGCTGGGCTGGCTTGGGCAGCTCAATGGCTGGTTCGTCTTGCCGGGGATTGGCAATCCCATCTGGTGGCATGCTCACGAGATGTTGTTTGGCTTCGGAGCAGCAATTGTTGCAGGATTTCTACTGACCGCAGTGCAAAACTGGACCGCTCACCCCGGGGTTAGAAGCTGGCCGCTAGTGCTGATCGTAGTGCTGTGGGCATTGCCGAGAGCTTTGCTACCCTGGCTGGGCGAGCACAATACCTTCTTGATGGCGGCAGACCTGCTCTGGCTGCCGCTTTGCGCTTGGTATCTGGCCAAACCTATCGTGCAGACTAAACAATGGCGCAACCTCTTCTTTGTGCCTCTGCTGGTTGTTCTGACCCTGCTCAACGCTGCCAGCTGGCTGTGGGAGGCACAGTGGGTAGATATGGAACATCTGTTCATTACCGCTGTGCTCTTGTTTACGAACCTCATCGCCGTGATGGGAGGACGAGTCATCCCCTTCTTTACCGCCAGAGCCGCCGGGATGGAAAAAGCTGTTCCTATTCTCTGGCTGGAGCGAGCGGCTCTTGCCACGCTGTGGCTCATCCTGGTGAGCTGGCTGCTGCTACCCACACAGTGGACCACCAGCATTTATATGTTCCCTCTATATATAGTGGCGGCCGTTTTGCATCTGTGGCGCCAGTTGCGTTGGCGACTGCCGTCCACTCTTGGCCAGCCCCTCTTGTGGTCGCTGCACCTCGCCTACCTGTTTATTCCCCTCGGCCTGCTCGCCCTTGGTGCTCTGGCTGCCGGCCTACCCATCAGTCTGTCGCTGGCCAGCCACCTGCTCACTGCCGGCTGCATGGGGACCATGATTCTGGGGATGATAGCCCGGGTCTCCCTTGGTCACAGTGGCCGGGCCTTGCAGGTGGGGCGCAGGATCCAGTACGCGTTCGCGCTGGTGATCATGGCCGCCCTACTCAGGGTCGTGATCCCGCTATTCTGGCCTGCCTATACCCTGCACGGCTGGAACCTGAGCGGCCTGGCCTGGAGTCTGGCGTATGGTCTGTTTGTCTGGGTCTATGCCCCCATACTGACCAGCCCTCGTGCAGATGGGCGACCTGGCTGAGCCACCAGCTCAAGACCTGCTGGCCGGATAGTGGATCAGATTGTGGAAGATAGCCGGGGCCACCCCCTGATTGCGATAGCCATGAGGGCGATCAGCCGCAAAACGCACCGCCTCTCCCTGTGTCAAGGAACGCCACTCTCCCTCCACCAGCACGTCCATCTGGCCGCTGATGACGATGACATGCTCGGTCACTCCGGGCTCATGGGGTTCTGATTCTCGCTGATAACCGGGCAACAGGGTCAGCTCAAACAATTCGAAACCAAAGCGCCTCTCATAAGGGAAGAGAGGGGCGACCTGCATGCCCTCTCCCGCCGGCTGCTGGCGAATAGCATCGGCGGTGCGGTAGAGCACCTCGTTCTGCGCAGCAGGCGCAGGCTCGATGAAACTGGAGAAGGAGACCCGAAAGCCGGTGGCAATCTTCCACAGGGTAGCCACCGTCGGGCTCGACTCCCCCCGTTCAATCTGGCCCAGCATCGCCTTGCTGACACCCGTTTCGCGCGCCGCTACATCCAGACTCCAGCCCAGTTCGCTGCGTAACCCCTTCAGACGTTGGGCCAGATGCTGATTCATCTCTTGCATGACTGCCTCTTTGTTGCGCTTGCTTGAATCGCCTTGTGCGCTATAACGCACAGCGATATAGTCTGAAGCAATATTGTACGCAATAACACACACACCGTCACAATCCCACAAGGACGTCACCATGCCCTTTGCCCTTCCTCATCTGGTCGCCGGCTTCATCGCCGTGATGGTCGGTTATACCAGTTCGGTCATCCTGATCATTCAGGCAGCCACGGCAGCGGGGGCCGATGCTGCCCAGCTCGTGTCCTGGTTATGGACGCTGGGTATCGGCATGGGCATCAGCTGCATCGGCCTCTCCCTCTATTACCGCATCCCCGTCTTGACCGCCTGGTCGACCCCGGGGGCCGCCCTGCTCATCACCAGCCTGGGTAACTTCACCCTGGCCGAGGCCATCGGCGCCTTCATTATCTCTTCCCTGCTGATCACCTTGTGCGGCATCAGCGGCTGGTTCGATCGGCTAATGCGTCATATCCCCGCCCAGCTGGCGGCGGCCATGCTCGCCGGGGTACTGCTCAAATTCGGGCTGGATCTGTTCAAAGTCGCACCGGCAGATCCCATGCTGCTCGGCAGCCTGTTGCTCGCATTCCTGCTCGGCCGCCATCTCTGGCCACGCTATACCATGCTACTGGTGCTGGCGGTCGGCATTCTCATCTGCCTGTTGAGAGGAGAACTGCAGCTTGACACCATTCACTGGCAACTGGCCGGTCCGGTCATGACCTGGCCAGAGTTCTCCCCTGGTGCCCTGTTTGGTATCGCTCTGCCACTGTTCATCGTCACCATGACCTCCCAGAACATGCCGGGCATTACCATTTTACGGGCCCACGGCTATCAACCCGCCACCTCATCTCTCATCACCTGGACCGGCCTGACCGGTCTGCTGCTGGCTCCATTCGGCGGTTACGCCTTCAACCTGGCGGCCATCACCGCTGCCATCTGCATGGGGAAAGAGGTAGATCCGGATGCCAACCGGCGCTGGCCCGCGGCAGTGTGGGCTGGCTGCTTCTATCTGCTGACCGGCTGTTTCGGGGCCACGGTGGCGGCGCTGTTCACAACCTTCCCGGCGACACTGGTGACCTGTGTCGCCGGGCTAGCCCTGCTCGGCACCATCGGCAGCAGCCTGCACACCGCATTGCAACACGATGATACCCGTGAGGCTGCCCTGCTGACCTTCATCATCACAGCTTCCGGGATCAACCTGCTCGGCATCGCTGCCGCCTGCTGGGGACTGCTCATCGGCATGGGGCTCTATGGCATCCAAATTTATCGACAAAGGAATCAATTGGATCGCAAACCGTGAACCATTCCACACTCTCCGTACAAAATAGTTCACAACTGAAACTAATTTTAATCTAGTGGCATCAGGCGGCATCTTCTTCCCAATTTGCCGCCTGTCAGGTTCATATAACGGAGAATAAAAATGAAAAATCAGGCTGTCTTGTTATTACTGGCCATACTGGGCGCCACGAGCGTCCAGGCTGCCGATACAGATCGGGAGCTGGCGCGCCAGCTCGCGCTACAACAGAAGAGTTTGCTGCCTCTGGTGAGCAATCCTCAGTACCAAAGCCCGCTGCCCGAGTTGTTGAAGAAAGCGCCCACCCGCCTTAAACGGCAAGCAACCGATGCCAATCAGGCAGCGATCGCCCGACAAGGGCTCGACGGGGAAGTGAAGCAGTTGATGCAGCTGCGACTGGCCAACCCGGAACAGGCTGCCGCCTTGCAACAGGGGGTTGAACCGCTGGTCGCTTATGTCCCGAGCGGTGATGAGAAGAGCTGGAGTGCCATCGAAGCGTTCGACAGCGCCGGCAATCCGGTCTATCTGGATGTCGACAAGGCACCGGCCCGACCCGTGCTCGTGGTCGAAGCAGATCCGGTGAAAGCCAAAAATGCCGGTCTGCAGGTGATGCGCAAGGCGTTTGCCGCGGCCGATATGCAGGCAGCCCCCCAACCCAAGGCTTCTGCCAGCACTGCACCGCTCAAAACCAGCATCCTGAAAAAGATCAGACTGAAAGATGATCAGGAGCCCTGGCTGCTCGGTGCTGCCGAGGTTTATGCCGTCGTTGCCGGGGTCAACCCCAGTCGGGATGAACCCGTGGTCGATATCGTCGATATGCCCTACCTCGACTATGACAATACCGACTACACCCCCAACCAGATCCTGGTGTACTGGGATCGCTACCGCTGGGGTGCGGTTGATATCGTGATGATGGAGCAGGATGACAACGTCAACTACAAGGAGCTGGCCGACCTGCTGATTGAGGCGCTCAAGCTCGGCTTTACCGCTGGCGGAGTGCCGGAGGGACTCCCCTTCCTCGATCTGGGCGGTCGTATCGTCAAGGCGCTGCCCGACTCCTGGATGACCAACGACGATGACTATCTGGATACCTTCTACACCCTGGAGCAGGACCAGAGTTATCACCAGTATCCGGGAGCGGCAGGCAATGCCGTGATCGATCTCGAGCCGAAAGAGATCGCCCCGACCAGACCCTGACGGGTCGCCATAACAAAAAAGCCAATGAGCAACTCATTGGCTTTTTATCCCTCTGCCGATTACGGCTGACCTTTCGGTCGCACCCCAAGGGTGTGGCAGATGGCATAGGTTAATTCGGATCGGTTCAGGGTATAGAAGTGGAAATCCTTGACCCCCTCCTGACTCAGCACCCGCACCTGATCGATAGCGATACTCGCCCCCACCAGATTACGAGTCATCTGATCGTTCTCCAGCCCTTCAAAACGCTGATGCATCCAGCGCGGGATCTTCACGTTGGTGAAGCCGGCAAACTTGGCCAGGGTCTGGTAGTTGGAGACCGGCAGGATCCCCGGCACGATTTCGGCATCAATACCGATAGCGGCACAACGATCCCGAAAACGCAGATAGGTCTCCACATCGAAGAAGAACTGGGTAATGGCACGGTTGGCACCAGCATCGATCTTGCGCTTGAGGTTGAGCAGGTCCGACTGGGCGCTCTTTGCCTCCGGGTGGCCTTCCGGATAGGCCGCCACCGAGATATCGAAGTCAGCTTCAGCCTTGAGCAGGGCAACCAGATCGGTGGCATACATCTCGGGCTTCTCCAGCCCCTGAGGCAGATCACCACGCAGCGCCACAATATGGCGGATACCGCTGTTCCAGTAGTCGCGGGCAATGGTACGCAACTCGTCGCGGCTGGCATCGATACAGGTCAGGTGGGGCGCGGCAATCAGGCCGGAGCGCTCCTTGATATCCTTGATCACCTTGTGAGTACGGTCCCGGGTACCTGAATTAGCGCCGTAGGTCACGGAGACAAACTTGGGTTCCAGCACTTTCAGTCGCTCAATGGACTGCCAGAGCGTGTTTTCCATCCCTTCGCTGTTGGGGGGGAAAAACTCGAAACTGACCGATATATCGCCATTCAAATCTGCCAGACTCTGGTTGAGCGCTTCAACCTGACGTGCACTGTGAAATCCCATCTGCTCTTCTCCCTGTCCTGCAATCCATCTACGCACGCCAAAACGGATGTTTGGACGTCTAAACGTCTCTATATTTATGAGTAAAGCAATATAAAGTCAACTGTCATTTCACAAACACCGTCAGATGAAACTCATCGTTACAAATTAATCAACGACTAAGCGGAACTCCTCATCCCAAAATTATCCCGAGCGAGTTATGATAGACGACGGATCGTCCTGGACGTTCTGAATCTGCGTGTGATTGTTTGGCCGGAGAATCAATTCTCCGGCCCCTTTTTATCTACTTCTTCCTGCACCTGCCGATAAAAGATTGAATCTTCGCAGGAGCACCATCATGGATACCCACCCTGGCTTTGCCACCGACTTGCTGTTTGATCGCTATCAGGGCGAGGTCACCCGGCACGAGCAGTTCTGGGCAGTGCGCACTCCGGATGCTCCCGACTACTACTTTGGCAACTATCTGCTGCTTGCCTCTCCCCCCAGTGACAGGGATAAAGGATGGCTGGAAGCCGCATTCGATCAGCTGATTGGCCAGGATCCCAGGATCCAGCACCGAACTTTCCAGTGGCCACTGGCCGAAGGGCAGAACAGCCGGGTCGCTGGCTTCGTCACTACCGGATATCAGTATCTGGAGTGCGTTGTTCTGGCACTCGACAAGGATGGCTGGCAAATGTCCGATAGCGCTCTTTCCCATGCCAAAGTACGTGCATTCAAGCCTGCTGACTGGCAGGAGTGGATAGACTTCGAGCTCCATGAGCGGGATGAAGCCCATTCAAAGGAGAGTTATCTCTCCTACCTTCACTCCCGCAGCGAGCTCTATCAGGCGATGATCGCCGATGGCCTGGGTAACTGGTGGGGGGTCTGGCTGGATGAGCAACTAGTTGCCAGTTGCGGTCTCTTCTTTACCGATAAGTTGGGGCGCTTTCAGCTGGTAAGAACCCACCGGAGATGGCGGAATCAGGGGCTCTGCCGCCAGCTGCTGAGCCAGGTTGCTCAACACGGGCTCTCTCGCGTCGAACAGCTGATCATAGTGGCCGACGAGCACTACCACGCACAGCAGATCTACCGCTCGCTTGGTTTCACTCCGGTCGCCCGCATCGGCAGCCTTTGCCGCTGGCCCCATGAACCTCGGTAGAGCAGCAACAAAAACGGGAGGCTGATGCCTCCCGTTCCTTTTACAAACCCCGCTATTGCTGAGGCGCCTCCAGCTCTTTGGAGAGCGCCTGCTCCACCTCATGGGGAGATGCCGGTTGTGGCGCGGCAGCAGACGACGCTGGCTGAGCAGGAGCAACCGATGCCACTGGTGCAGGTGCAGGTGCAGGTGCAGGTGCAGCAGGAGTGTCGGTCGTTGCAGGGGCCGCGGAAACTGCCGCAGCCGGAGCGACTGCATCACACTGACAATCCTGCCCCTTGGCCTTGTTGCCCTGATGGGGGGCATACCACCCCTTGAGGCCATTCTCCAACCGCTCTGCGGCAGCCTTGGGTTCCATCTTGCCGAGCAACACGGCCTGACTCACTTCCGCCAGCTCATCCCCCAACTTGGGAGTACCACGAGAGAGGATCTGGGTCGCCACGCGAATGGTCGAGTCACACTGATCGCGCCACCCCATCATCTCCCTTGCCGCCGGATTGGTGACATCAAAGAAGTGGTTGGAGAGGGAGAAAAATCCCGGCAGCGAGTTGGTATAGAGTTCGGCAAACTGCGGGGTTGTCAGCCACTGCAGGAAAGCCATTGCCCCCTCTTTGTTCTTGCTGGCCGGATTCATCCCCATGCCGATGTCGGTGTGATCGGTAAAGAAGCAGCCGTCACCCTGTTTCGCCACTGGCGGGCGCATTACGCCGAAATCAACCTTGCCGGTAAAAGGGGCAATCTCCCAGGAGCCAGCCACATAGAAAGCGGCCTTGCCGGAGGTAAACAGCTCGTTGCTGGTCGCATAATCACGACTCTCGGCCCCCTCGCCAAGATAGTCGTGCCAGCGAGCCAGCTCGTCGAACACCTTCACATATTGCGGATTGTCGAGCCGTTCCTGCCCGCCAATCAGCGCCAGTCGCCCATCCTCACCCTTCCAGTAATTGGGGCCGATGTTCTGGAAACCCAGTTCGGAGGCAACCCAGCTCTCGGAACCACTCATGGCAAGCGGCACATAGCGGCCATCCGCCTTCACCTTGTCGAGCACAGCAAAGAACTCATCGCGAGTTTGCGGTACAGCCAGCCCCAGCTCGCTGAAAATCTTCTTGTTGTAGAAGAAACCATGGATAACCGACGCCATGGGGACGCAGAAGGTCTGAGCACCGGAGTCCGTCTGCCAGGGCGACTGGGCAAAACTCGGGAAGTTTTCCATTCCCGCCATCTCGGTCAGCTCGGCCAGATGACCCGCCTTGAACAGTGCCAGCGAATCATCAAACGGGCGGCAGGTGATGAGGTCACCGGCCTTGCCCCCTTTCAGATTCTCCCACAGGGTCGGCATGTAGTTGACGTTCTGAACAGGGTGAAAACTTACCTTGATACCGGGATGTGACGCTTCGAATGCCGGAATGATCTTCTGTTCCCACAATGCCTTGTCATCGGTACGCCAGCTCTCTATCACCAACTCACTGGCCATCAACTGGCCACACAACAGGAGACTCAGGGCTCCAATCCACTTTTTAGACATAAGCCCTCCTAGACCTTGAAATGTGCAATCAACTGCTGCTGCTTGGCGACCAGTTCAGCCAGCACTTCGCTGCTGCTGGCCGACTCACGCGCCTCGCGCTCCGTCTCGTACGCCACCTCGGCAATGCCCGAGATATGGCGAGCCACCCCCTGGCTGACCGAGATTTGCTCCTGAGCGGCGTGCGCCACCTGATCCGCCATCGACTTGATGGCACCCATCCGATCGGCGATGGATTGCAGTGCACTGTCCATCTCGCGAGTCTGCTCGACACAGTTCTGGGTCTGCTCCTGACTGCGCCCCATCACTTCGACAACGTGCTTGCTGGAGCTCTGCAGGTTCTCGATCATCGCCTGGATCTCCTCGGTCGACGTCTGGGTGCGATTGGCCAGCGCCCGCACTTCATCAGCGACCACCGCAAAGCCGCGACCGGCATCGCCAGCCCGAGCCGCCTCGATGGCGGCGTTCAGCGCTAGCAGGTTGGTCTGTTCGGCAATGCTGCGGATCACATCGAGAATGCTGCCGATATTGTTGCTGAACTCGCCCAGCTTGTAGGTGATGCCAACGGCCTCCTCCATGGCTCCGGCCAGTTGTTCGGTAATTTGGCGGGTGGTTGCCACTTTCTGGCGGCCACTGCGGGCCTCTTCATCCGCCAGATCCACCTCGCGCTTTGTCCCATCGGTGGAGCGCGCAACCTCGGTCGCACTCACTTCAAGTTCGGTGATGGCAGCAGCGACCTGATCGGTCTGGCTCTTCTGCTCCTGTACCCGCGACATGGCTCGCTCGCTGATCTCGGCCGCCCGGCTCGCCTCATCCACCAGATGGCGGGATCCCGCATTGATCTGGGAGAGCAGCTCCCCAGTCTTGCCCGCCAGCGTATCGATGGAGCGGGAGAGGCTGCCAAACTCGCAACTGCTGCGATAGTTGATGCGGCGGGTCATATCACCGGCCGCCATGTAGCTCAGCTCCTTGTCGATCATCTGCAACGGCCGCTGAATACTGCGGGTGGTGGTATAACCAATCACCAGTGCCGCACCGGCAGAGATGGCAGCTACCACCAGGATCCAGAAACTGGCGCTGGTGACCGCCGCATCGGCATTGACCCGGCTTTCACTGGCAATTGCGCTCGCGGATTTACCCATCTCATCGAGCAGGTTCAGACTGTTGATCAAGCTGGCATCTAGCTGCTGGTTCTGGCTTGCCAGTGACAACTCCAATTGCTGGGCCTGACGCATGGTTGCCAGCAGGCCCTGCGGGCCAAGTGCCAGCTCCTGCATTCGATCCAGATTGGCAACGAAACGGGCTTTCACATCATCAGGCACCAGCACCCGATCCAGCCGCTTGCGGGCCATCTCGATATCCTTGCTCAGCACTTTCTCCAGCTCGTTCAGATCGGTCTTGGCATCGGCACGACGAATGTTCTTCAAATCACGGGCAATACCAGAGGTAATCAGCTCAGCCTTGTTGCGCATGGAGCGTTTGCTGGCCGTCTGTTGCAGCAGCAAGTCGGCAGCCCACTGGTAGGTATCTTCGAGGCGGATAAACGCCATCTCCAGCTTGCGGCGCTGATCCAGCGCACTGACCCATTGACCATGCTGAGCCAGCACCTGATCCGCCAGCGAGTAGAACTGGCGAGTTGCATTTTCGACCTGCTGAAAACGGGCTCGGGCATCCGCCACGTCGGTAAATTTGCCCATCTCCTGACTGAGCTGGGCAAAACGGTTCTGCTGCTCTTTGAACTGGCTGGCCAGCTGTGGCAGCTGATCCCCCTCTTCGCTGGTACGGTAGATCAGCACCCAACGGTTGCTATCCTGCAACGCCCCCTTGAGACCCGCGACGGCGCCAACCAGTGGCGTTGCCCGATCGGATACGGCCGATAAACCCTCGTTGATCCCTTTGATTTTGAAAGTACTGATCACGCCAAGCAGGATCAGCAACAGCAGCATCAACACGAATCCTGCGATGATCCGCTGCACAATAGATAAACCCATGGAGACATCCTCACTCATTGGGGAAAGGTAAAGTGAACATAGTCACTATCGGCGGGGGTGGCTAATTACTGAAACCGGGCTTGGGTATTTAATTGATTTGTATGGGACTGGATCACAATCAGTGGCAATTGCGGGGACAAAAAAGCCCGGCACAAGCCGAGCTGAAAGAGACGTACATTGCTATTTTCTACGGTCCCAGAGCAAGGGGCCGTCAGAATCAAATCATCAGAAGCGGTAACCAACACCCAGCATAAAGACCATCGGGTCAATATGTGTTTTAAAAGTGCCAACGCCATCGACTTTGACATCAGTGTCAATGTCCATAATCCAGGCAGAACCGTTCACAAACCAGCGGTCGGTCACAGCCATATCGATACCAACCTGGCCCGCCAATCCCCATGAGTCATCAAGACTGATATTGGCGCCATCCAGTTTGCCAACGCCCTTCTCGTCAAAGAAGGTGGTGTAGTTGATACCGACACCAACATAAGGACGAACCTTGCTCTTCGTATCACCGAAGTAGTATTGACCCATCAGGGTAGGCGGCAGGTGCTTAACTTTGGCAATTTCACCCAAGCCAGCAGTACTTACCTTATGAGAAAAAGGCGTTGCAGCAAGCAATTCGACACCCCAGTTATCGGTGATCATGTAACCAAGAGTCAAACCCAGCTGAGTATTGTTATTGATTTCAAATTCACCGGTACCCAGTACGTTGTCACTGCTCCCTTGGGGGGAGACAATGGCAGCACCACCACGAACCAGAATGTCGCCAGCCTGGTGGGCCATGGCGAAAGGAGAGGTCACTGCAGCGGCAATCATCAGAGGAAGTAATTTTTTCATCACATAATCCCTTTTTTTGTTTTCATTTGATGCTGTAAGCCTGCTGACTATAGATCCTTGTAAATGCAAAGTTATTGACTTGGAGCAAAGGTTGCACAGAAATAAATTGATTGCGCTGACATCTTTGCGGTTCGTTTCATCCCCCTCTCGGAAAGCCAAAAGCCTCGATAGCGTCGCCTGGATAACAATACCGCTTCGCTTAAGATGCAATTCAATTACACCTTACAAGGGCAATTCCCCTCGGCGCCTTGTTGTTAATCAATGTAAAAAAGCGTATTTTTGCGGCGCACAAGTTATCAGGAAGTAATGTTTTATTTATGAAGAATCAGTCTCGGTGGCAAAAGGTGGGAGCCATACTTGCTGCCATCTGGGGAATAGGTTCCTTTCTCTTTATCCTGTTCGGTTTCATGTTCGCGATAGCCTACCTTGTGCTCGTGCGTCAGGGTTAACCGCGACTCGTTGACATCCACTCGGTTAACAGCAAGCTATGCGCGAGCTGTTCAGCAGATTGACCAACAGCATCATCATGCACTCTCCCCGAATAGCCTCGCCACTGGTTGCGGCCCCCCTGTTTGGCCTGATAGAGCGCCATATCGGCCAGCTTGAAGCTATGGCTCCAGAATGAATCCGGCATCGCACCATGCAGCGGGTAACTGCAATATCCCGCGGAAACCGTCAACCACAGTGGCAGCTCCTCACGGCCAAAACGGTGCTGAGCAATGCGCTGGCAGATGTATTCGACACGCAGGGCCACCTCTTGTTCATCTTCTACCTGCAACAGCAGCAGAAACTCCTCTCCTCCCAACCTGATAAGAGGCTCACTCTCGCCAGCGACCAGTTTGCGCAACAACTCGGCCAGCTGACCCAGCACCAGATCACCGATATCGTGCCCCAGCTCGTCGTTGATCCGTTTGAAGTGATCGAGATCGAGCAGCAGCAATAGGCAAGGGGTCGCAACATGGGATTGCAACCACACATCCAGATAACGTCGGTTAAAACAGCGGGTCAACGGATCGGTGAAAGCGGCCGCTTCCATCCGGTTCGATCTCGCCAGCAGCTGATCATGCTGTTCACTCACCTTGCTGGCCATTTCTCGAAACTTGCCGCTCAGCATGGCCATCTCGACACTGCTGTCGATCTCCGGGATCAAGCCTGCATCCGGTTTATCGCCAAAGCGCTGCAACGCCGCAACCAGCTGCTGCAGGGGCGTCAGTACGATAGCCTTCAAACGGGACATGGCGATGGTGACGCATATGAAGCTGATAACCAGCATGCCAACGAAGGTCCAGAGGGCCCCCTCAAGTACACCGCTCAAAACCGTGCGCTCCTCTTCGATTTGCAGAGTCAGCACAGGGTGACGCTCACTGTTCAACAGGCGAACCTCTCCCCGAAGACGCGCCAGACCCAGATTGGTCAGGCGATAGGTCATTTGTGGCCCCAGCGGCGTAAACGAAGCGGAGAGATCTGTATTGATATGGGTAATGGCCAGCGGCAGAGCGGTGCGATCCGATACCTCGCCAAGATAGCTCTTGTCGAGCCAACGCAAGAGCAGCAAAAAGCCGTTGAACGTGGATGCACCCTTGCTATCCCGAATCGGCTGCCAGGCATACATCAGAGGCCCCCACTGGGAAGAGCGGATCCCGTGCAGATTGCCTCCGCCCAGTGCCAATGACTCCGCCCTCAACTCTCTTTTCAACTCGTCTAGAAAGTAGGGAAACTGATCCGGATTGACACCGGGGGCATCAGGCAGCAGGGTGCGGGTCCAGACCTCATAACCATTGAGATCCATAAAGCTCATCAGGTTGAGGCTGAAGTCCTGCATCGGCATGTCATTGAGCAGATTGGATTCAATGTAAGCGCGCTTCTTGCTGGCCATAAAGCGGTAGCTATCGTCCCAAAGCCCCCAGTCACGACTCAAGGCATTCAGCGAGGCCAGATCGGCCTGTACCACCCTGCTGGCCCGGAGTAAATGCTCCCTCATCCGCTGATCTTCAATGCGGTTGGCGGCTGGCACCTGAGCCCAGGCAACCACGATCAACAGCAACAAGATGGCGCCCAGCCAGACAGGAAACATGGAGTAAGCCAACTGATGATCGATGGTGCGCGAAGCCTGAGCCATAAACCGACATATCCATTGCAGTGATGCTGCGATGCCACGCACCGCCCGAAACCTCCACGCTCCCGATTTTCATCATAAAAAAGGGGCCCAAGGCCCCACGATTATAACGGTTTATCTCTTCAGCAGGGGCCGTAAAAAGCGTGCTGTATGAGACTCTTTATTGGCGCATATCTCCTCCGGCGTCCCCGTCACCAGAATACGGCCGCCACCGGCGCCCCCCTCCGGTCCCAGATCGACGATCCAGTCGGCGGTTTTGATGACGTCCAGATTGTGCTCGATGATGACGATGGTGTTGCCACGATCCCGCAACTGGTGCAGCACCTTGAGCAGCTGCTGGATGTCGTGGAAATGCAGGCCGGTGGTCGGCTCGTCCAGGATGTAGAGGGTCTGACCGGTATCCCGCTTGGAGAGCTCGCGCGCCAGCTTGACCCGCTGCGCCTCACCGCCAGACAAGGTAGTGGCCGACTGGCCGAGGCGGATATAGGAGAGGCCCACATCCATCAGGGTCTGCAGCTTGCGCGCCACAGCCGGCACAGGGTCGAAGAACTCGCGGGCATCTTCCACCGTCATCTCGAGGATTTCGTGGATGTTCTTGCCCTTGTACTTCACCTCCAGCGTCTCGCGGTTGTAGCGCTTGCCCTTGCAGACGTCGCACGGCACGTAGACGTCCGGCAGGAAGTGCATCTCCACCTTGATGACCCCATCCCCCTGACAGGCCTCGCAGCGCCCCCCCTTCACGTTGAAAGAGAATCGGCCCGGCTGGTAGCCGCGCGAGCGCGCCTCCTGGGTGCCGGAGAGCAGCTCGCGGATCGGGGTGAACAGGCCGGTGTAGGTGGCCGGGTTGGAGCGCGGGGTGCGGCCGATGGGGCTTTGATCGATATCCACCACCTTGTCCAGATGCTCCAGCCCCTCCACGCTGCGATAAGGCGCCGGCGTGGATTCGGTGGCCTTGTTGAGCTCGCGGTGGGCGATGCGGAACAGAGTGTCATTGATCAGGGTCGACTTGCCGGAGCCGGAGACGCCGGTGACACAGGTCATCACCCCGATGGGCAGATCCAGGTTGACGTTGCGCAGGTTATTGCCGCTCGCCCCCTTTAGTTTCAGCCACTTGCCAGTGAGCGGAGTGCGCTCGACCGGGATGGCGATCTGCTTGCGACCGGAGAGGTAGTCACCGGTGAGTGACTCGGGATTATTGATGATCTCTTCCGGCGTGCCCTGCGCGACGATGGCCCCGCCGTGCACCCCGGCTCCCGGGCCGATGTCGAGCACATGGTCCGCGAGGCGGATGGCGTCCTCGTCGTGCTCCACCACGATCACCGTGTTGCCGAGATCGCGCAGGTGAGTGAGGGTCTTGAGCAGCCGCTCGTTGTCGCGCTGGTGCAGGCCGATGGAGGGCTCATCCAGCACGTACATCACCCCCACCAGACCGGCACCAATCTGGCTGGCCAGTCGAATGCGTTGCGCTTCGCCGCCTGAGAGAGTCTCGGCACTGCGCGACAGGCTCAGGTAGTTGAGGCCAACGTTTACCAAGAAGCCGAGCCGCTCGACGATCTCTTTGAGGATCTTCTCGGCGATCTGGGCGCGCTGGCCGGTCAGATTCAACCCTTCGAAGAAGGCCAGTGCATCGCCGATGGACTGCTCGGCGATGGCCGGCAGGTTGCGGTTGTCGACGAAGACGTGGCGCGCCTCTTCCCGCAGTCGACTGCCCCCGCAGCTGGTACAGGATTTGTTGGCGATGTATTTGGAGAGCTCTTCACGCACCGAGTTGGACTCGGTCTCCCGGTAGCGCCGCTCCATGTTGTGCAGGATCCCCTCGAACGGGTGCTTGCGCACCACCACGTCGCCGCGATCGTTCATGTAACGGAACTCGATCTCGGTGCGACCGGAGCCGCGCAGGATCACCTCCTGGGTCTTCAGTGGCAGATCCTCCCACGGAGTCTCCAGATCGAACTTGTAGTGCTCGGAGAGGGATTTGAGCATCTGGAAGTAGTAGAAGCTGCGCTTGTCCCAGCCGCGGATAGCGCCGTTGGCCAGGCTGATGGCCGGATCGCCGATCACCTTGGCCGGATCGAAATATTGCTGCACCCCGAGGCCGTCGCAGGTAGGGCAGGCACCGGCCGGGTTGTTGAAGGAGAAGATACGCGGCTCCAACTCCGACATGGAGTAGCCGCACTCCGGGCAGGCGAAGTTGGCGGAAAAGGTCATGGGGGCGACCCCCTCCTCGCCATCCATCGGCACTACCAGTACGATGCCACCGGAGAGGGTCAGCGCCGTCTCGAACGACTCGGCCAAACGCAAGGCCAGATCCTCGCGCACCTTGAAGCGATCCACCACCACCTCGATGGTGTGCTTCTTGTGCAGTTCCAGCGCAGGCGGGTCGGAGAGATCGCACACCTCGCCGTCGATGCGGGCACGGATGTAGCCCTGGGCCGCCAGATTCTCCACCAGCTTGGTGTGTTCCCCCTTGCGATCGCGCACCACCGGGGCCAGCAGCATCAGCTTGCTCCCCTCCGGCTGGGCCAGCACCTGATCCACCATCTGACTGATGGTCTGGGCGGCGAGCGGGATGGCGTGAGTCGGGCAGCGCGGCTCACCGACCCGGGCGAACAGCAGACGCAGGTAGTCGTAGATCTCGGTGATGGTGCCGACGGTCGAGCGCGGGTTATGGGAAGTGGACTTCTGCTCGATGGAGATGGCGGGCGAGAGCCCCTCGATATGGTCGACGTCCGGCTTCTCCATCAGGGAGAGGAACTGGCGGGCATAAGCGGAGAGGGACTCCACATAACGGCGCTGCCCCTCGGCATAGAGGGTATCGAACGCCAGAGAGGATTTGCCCGAACCGGAGAGGCCGGTGACCACGATCAGCTTGTCGCGGGGCAGGGTCAGATTGATGTTCTTGAGGTTGTGGGTGCGAGCACCCCGGACCACGATCTTTTCCATCTTGTTGCACGCTCGATACAGAAACCTGAGCGAGTCAGTATGGCATAGAGACTACTGGATGAATAGACAGGCATTATCTATCGCCGTTATCCTTTTTTACGATGGATAGCCCCCTTCGTCACACCCTGACCAAGGCGGCGAGTTTGCCCACAATCCACACCAGCAAGCGCTCGCCCGCAGAGTGATCAACTGTTACTATTGGGGGCTAAACCTGAATCAGAACATGCGAAACGAGCACTCTGATTGCTGCAACGGTTATAGAAAGACCATGCTGTTCAATATGATAACGACATGGTCATGAAAAAAGCGCGGTAACTTATTTAGTGGGTCCAGGCCTTGCCTGACCGGAATATAAAGGTGGAAGAGAGATTATGGCCAGTCGAGGCATCAATAAAGTCATTCTGATCGGTAACCTCGGGCAAGACCCGGAAGTACGCTACATGCCGAGTGGCGGTGCTGTGACCAACATTACTCTGGCCACCTCTGAAACCTGGCGCGACAAGCAGACCGGTGAGCAGAAAGAGCGCACCGAGTGGCACCGCGTCGTCTTCATGGGCAAACTGGCCGAAGTGGCTGGCGAATACCTGAAGAAAGGCTCCCAGGTCTATGTCGAAGGCAAACTGCAGACTCGCAAATGGCAAGATCAGAGCGGTCAGGAGCGCTACACCACTGAAGTACTGGTCGACAGCTTTACCGGTGTCATGCAGATGCTGGGTGGCCGTCCGCAAGGCGGTCAGGGCATGGGCCAGAACATGGGTGGCCAGCAAGGTGGCTGGGGTCAACCGCAGCAAGCCATGCAGCAACCGATGAACCAGCAGCGTCCGGCCGCAGCTCCGCAGCAAAACATGCAGCAGCAGGGTGGCTACGGCCGTCCGGCACAGCAGCCCCAGTCTGCCCCGCCGGTCTACAACGAGCCGCCGATGGATTTCGACGACGACATCCCCTTCTAAGTCGTCGCAAGATCAAAAAAGCCCTGATTAATCAGGGCTTTTTTATATCCATATCACAGCAGTCACTGTTCTGGAGAAAACCGATTTATTTCCCGTCAGGGATGGATACCAAAAGATTGCTGTTTCGGGGGGAATAATCACGGCATTGTCCGCGGGCCGGAAACATAAAAGCCAGCCCATCACAGGCTGGCTTTGTACTGGCTCCGAAGGAACAGCAGTAAGGGAGCGTTACTTCATTGCGCTGCCGTTTTTCAGTTCTGCTTTCTGACGTTTGGCTTCGCGTTTCTCTTTCAGTGACATCTGCGGTTTTTTCTTGGCATCTTTGCCGTTGTGATGTTCTTTGTTACTCATCATCAAACTCCAAAAATGTTACCCAGACAGTTGGTTCCTCAAGGGAGCCAGCATGTCATCCGAATCATCAACTTCAGTACGCTATATGCGATGGCACCTGACCATCACCAAACCCAGCATACCCCCCATATGCGTCCGGATCCAGCCTCATTCTCCGTCTCATAAACCCCCTGTTCCAGACAAGGGAATAGGGCCGGCATGAAAGACCAAAAAAGAGTTATTCGCATTATTAAATGTTGTTCCACTGATATTCTCAGAACAACCTCATGAAAAATGGACGAATAATATAATCCGGCAGAGAAGGAACTTGCTTATAAATATTAAATGCATTTAAGCGCCACAATTTTAATAAGCATTCTCAATATCACCAGAAACATGAAGTTACAACCCTGAATAGGTTATTCCCGAACAACTCTATATAATGGCCGGCCACATCGGAAAGTCAGCTATTTATTCAGGAAATAGTCTCATGAGCAGAAAAACCAGAGCAGCCATGGTATCGGTCTGTTCCAATATCAGCCTGATCACCATGAAACTAGTAGCCGGATTTGCCAGCGGCTCGGTCAGTATTATCTCGGAGGCCATCCACTCCGCCATGGATCTGGTGGCCGCCCTGATCGCCCTGTTCGCCGTGAAAAAGTCCGATCTGCCTCCCGATGATCGCCACCCCTATGGCCACGACAAGATAGAGAACGTCTCCGGCGTCATCGAAGCACTGCTGATACTGCTCGCCGCGGGCTGGATCATCTTCGAGGCGGTCGACAAGATCCTGCAACCAACCGCCATCGAAAGCATCGGCTGGGGTGTGCTGGTAATGGTCATTTCTGCCCTGGTCAACAGCGGCGTCTCGGCCTACCTCTACAAGGTGGCCCGGGAAGAAGAGTCGGTTGCACTGGCGGCTGACGCACTGCATCTCAAGGCGGATGTGCTCACCTCTGCCGGTGTTGCGGTCGGCCTTGGCGGGATCTGGCTGGCCGGTCTGTTTGGCCACTCTCTCGCCATACTCGACCCGCTGGTCGCCATCGGGGTTGCCCTGTTTATCGTCAGAGAGGCGATCAGCATGCTCAACGAGGCCTTCCAGCCCCTGATCGACGAGAGCATGAGCCCGGAAGAGCTGGCAATGACCAGCCGCATCATCACCGAATGCTGTCCGAGTGCCAGCGGCTTCCACGACCTGCGCAGTCGCCGTGCCGGCCGCCGCCGCCATATCGACTTTCACCTCACCCTGCCGCCCGAGATGAGCATTGGTGAAGCCCACGATATCTGCGACCGGATCGAGCACGCCATCATGGCAGAGCTGCCCCACGCCATCGTGCTGATCCATGTCGAACCGGATGAGGCACTGACAGAAGCGCAGCTCACTCTCAGCTGAAATACGGCAAACTGGCAGGAAAAGGTCGCGAATATCCGGCGAAGTCACACAATCAAGTCTTTGTTCGGCATAACGGCGATTGCATGGGGGCGCGATATGACAACTGTGTTAGGGTGGCTGACACCCTGCCGCAGGAGCGCACCATGAAAAAGCTGGAAATGAAAGATCTGACCGAGGCCGAAAAAGCCGAGATAGCCCTGATGCTGCAAAAGGCGCAAGCCAATGCCGATCACCAGCTGACCAATGGCGAGCGGAACAAGATCCGTGAAGAGGGTCGCCTGAAGATTGTGGCCGACCGCGCCGAAGCGGCCAAGGCAGCCTCCAAGCTGGCGCGGGAGAAAGCCAAAGAACGCGCCAAGAATCAGGCATTGCCGGAAACCTTCAGCTGGATAGATTCGGTCAGCAACAAATTTCGCAGCAAACGCTGAGCAATCCGGATTCTGATGCAAGAGCCGCCTCGCCCTATGCGAGGCTGTTTTTTTTGTGTCTCGCAAGAGACTGATAATCCCCAAACGGGAATGTTATTTTTGATCCCGCCAGGAACCGTCGTTTTACGCCGTTACTTTGCTTGCCACACCATCCCGGGAAAATTATTTCTTCATGGAAAAAGCGCAAAGCATGCGCCTATCCGATTGATATACATCATGTTTGTTTTTTACTGCATCAGGTTAAATTCACGATAAAACGTTAAGAACGAGATAACATTTGCTTTAAAAAAGAGTGCGTGTTCTAATCGTCAGCGATAGTTCGGCAGTTCAGTCCTGATTATGTTAGGCAGTCATTTTAGTAAAGCAGTGATTAGTGCAAGTATTATTTCGATGATGCTTGACGAATAATTCTCCTTCTTTAGTGCTTCCCATACGTATTGCTGACGAAAAATCAAATTTGCCATTTGATGGCATTTCTAACACTAAATTTAAGAGAAATTATTATGTCTAAAGTGACTGGTACCGTTAAGTTCTTCAACTCCGAGAAAGGTTTTGGTTTCATCTCCCCGGTTGATGGCAGCAAAGATGTGTTCGTTCACTTCTCCGCCATCCAGACCCCGGGTTTCAAAACCCTGGACGAAGGTCAGCGCGTTGAGTTCACCATCGAGCAAGGCCAGAAAGGCCCGGCTGCTGCCAACGTAGTAGCTCTGTAATTCACGCCCGGGCAACCGTCCGGTCTGAATGAAAAAACCCGCCAAGGCGGGTTTTTTGCTATCTGCTCACCGCCATCCCCTCCCCGTCCCTCACCAGCTCCGAGCTGTTTTTCGCTGTATCTTATCAATTGAGTCTCCAAACAAGCTTCGAATGGCTTCTCATGCAGAGATCTTGAGGAAAAATTCCAGTTATCCGCTGCTTTTGTCACAGATTCTTGCTATTTTGCGCGCCACCAACGCAAACGATTTCCTTCACACTTTCAGGATTAGTTATGGCAAAGCAAGATATGGCCGCCCAAACAGGGACTGGCGGCTTTCTGGACTCTTATTTTTCCATTTCTGCGCGCGGCAGCAGCGTGCGTCAGGAGCTGGTCGCGGGGCTGACCACCTTCCTGGCGATGGTCTACAGCATCATAGTTGTACCGAACATGCTGGGTGCTGCCGGCTTTGAGCAGGGCCCGGTGTTTGTGGCCACCTGTTTGATCGCCGCCTTCGGCTCCCTGCTGATGGGGCTGTGGGCCAAGCTGCCGATGGCCATCGGTTGCGCCATCTCCCTCACCGCCTTTACCGCGTTCAGTCTGGTACTGGGTCAGGGACTGAGCATTCCGGTTGCCCTGGGCGCCATCTTCCTGATGGGGGTGCTGTTCACCCTGATCAGCGTCACCGGCGTGCGCCAGTGGATCCTGGACAACCTCCCCTCCGGCATCGCCCACGGCACCGGTATCGGTATCGGTCTGTTCCTGCTGCTGATCGCCACCAACGGCGTCGGCATGGTGATCAAGAACGAAGGGGCCGGTCTGCCGGTGCAACTGGGTGAAGTGACCGCCTTCCCGGTCATCATGACGGTGCTGGGTCTGGCCGCCATCTTCGGTCTGGAGCGTCGCAAGGTGCCGGGCGGCATCCTGATGGTGATTATCGCCATCTCCATCCTCGGCCTTATCTTCGACCCGAAAGTAACCTGGCAGGGCTTCTTCGCCATGCCGAGCCTGACTGGCGAGAAGGGCTCTCTGGTAGGCAGCATGGATCTGCTGGGCGCCCTCAATCCGGTGGTGATTCCGACCGTACTGGCGCTGGTGATGACCGCCGTGTTTGACGCCACCGGTACCATCCGTGCCGTGGCCGGTCAGGCAGGCCTTATCAACGAACGTGGCCATATCATCAGCGGCGGCAAGGCCCTGACTGCCGACTCCGTCAGCAGCATGGTGGCAGGCGCCGTCGGTGGCGCTCCGGCTGCCGTCTACATCGAGTCTGCCGCAGGCACCGCGGCCGGTGGCAAGACCGGTCTGACCGCCGCGCTGGTCGGCGTGCTGTTCCTGCTGATGATCTTCCTCTCCCCGCTCAGCTATCTGGTACCGGCTTACGCCACCGCACCGGCCCTGATGTACGTCGGTCTGCTGATGCTGGGCAACGTCACCAAGCTGGACTTCAGCGACTCGGTCGATGCGCTCTCCGGCATGCTGTGTGCCGTCTTCATCGTGCTCACCTGCAACATCGTGACCGGCATCATGCTGGGCTTCGTGGCGCTGGTCATCGGTCGTCTGTTCGCTGCCGAGTGGAAGAAGCTGAACGTCGGTACCGTCATCATCGCCGTGGCGCTGGTGGTCTTCTACGCCGGTGGCTGGGCCATCTAACCTGCCCGCATATTCCGATTGTAGCGAAGGGCCCTGCGGGGCCCTTTTTCATGGCTGTGAGTCAGCTAACAGTTTCCCGCCCGCCAGCCCTGCGCCGTTTCAGATTGAAACATCCATCCCCCTTCTGCTGTTTCAAATCCGAACCAAATCGGCCGTCATTTTTATCCCTTTTTCTGTCGTTAGACTGGCTCCATCAACCATTTGCCCACCCGTGCGGTGGCAAGCCAAGGAGTGAGCCATGAAGAAACTGATCAATGCCGTCGATGCCGTGGTCCGTGAACAACTGATGGGGATGGCAGCCGCCCACCCCGAGCTCAAGGTACGTATCGAACCCCACTACATCACCCGCGCCGACTCCCCCGTGATGGGCAAGGTGGCGCTGGTCTCCGGCGGTGGCAGCGGCCACGAGCCGATGCACGGCGGTCTGGTGGGCAAAGGGATGCTGGATGGCGCCTGCCCCGGCGAGATTTTTACTTCCCCGACCCCGGATCAGATGTACGAGTGCGGTCAGGCCGTTGATGGCGGCGCAGGCGTGCTGTTTCTGGTGAAGAACTACACCGGCGACGTACTCAACTTCGAGACCGCGGTCGAGCTGCTGCATAGCGATGGTGTAAAAGTGGGCTTCGCCCTGATCGATGACGACGTGGCGGTCAAAGACAGCCTCTACACCGCCGGTCGCCGTGGCGTCGCCACGACCGTGCTGTGCGAGAAGCTGGTCGGAGCCGCTGCCGAGGCGGGCTACGATCTGGCGCGCTGCGAGGCGCTGGCCCGTCGCATCAACAACCAGAGCCGTACCATAGGCGTGGCCATGCATGCCTGCACCGTGCCGGCCGCTGGCAAGCCCTCCTTCACTCTGGCGGACAACGAGCTGGAGTTCGGCGTCGGTATCCACGGCGAGCCGGGCATCGAGCGTCGCCCCTTCACCGACCTCAATACCCTGGTGGACGACATGTTCAGCGAGCTTGCTGACAACACCCCCTATGGCCGCACCCTGCGCCACTGGGATCGCACCAGCGGCAGTTGGCAGGAGGAGCACACCTTTATCGAACCGCTCAACAGGGGCGATCGGGTTATCGCGCTGGTCAACAGCCTCGGTGGCACCCCCATCTCCGAGCTCTATGGCGTCTATGGCCGCCTCGCCACCCTGTGCGAAGAGGCGGGCATCCATCTGGTGCGCAACCTGATCGGCCCCTACTGCACCTCCCTCGACATGACCGGCATCTCCATCACCCTGCTCAAGGTGGATGATGAGCTGATGACCCTGTGGGATGCCCCCGTTCACACCCCCGCCCTGCGTCGCGGCTGCTAAGGAGTGCCGATAGCCATGCTAAGCAAACACCACATCGTCAACTGGCTGCTCGACTGCGAACACATCTTTACCGAGCAGCGTGACTACCTCACCGCGCTGGATACCGATATCGGCGACGGCGACCACGGCCTCAACATGCAACGCGGCTTCGCCAAGGTGGCCGAGAAGCTGCCCGCAGTGGCGGACAAGGATATCGGGCAGGTACTGAAAACCACCGGCATGACATTGCTCTCCTCGGTCGGCGGCGCCAGCGGCCCGCTCTACGGCACCTTCTTTATCCGGGCCGCGGCCAGCAGCGATGCCTGCCAGAGCCTCAGTCTCAGCCAGCTGTGCAAAATGCTGAGCGACGGGGTGGAGGGGATCGTCTCCCGCGGCCGCGCCGAGCCGGGCGACAAGACCATGTGCGATGCCTGGTGGCCGGCACTGGCCGCCCTGCAACAGGCGCAGCAGCAAGAGTTGCCCCTCAACGACGCGCTGGACAAGGCAGTAGCGGCCGCAGCAGCCGGTACCGAGGCCACCATCCAGATGCAGGCCCGCAAGGGGCGCGCCAGCTATCTTGGCGAGCGCAGCATCGGCCATCAGGATGCCGGGGCCACCTCGACCCTGCTGCTGCTGACCGCCCTGCGTGACAGAGCGAGGTTATGACATGATCGGAATCGTAGTTGTCTCTCACAGCGCCATGCTGGCGGCCGGATTGAAAGCGCTGGCCGACCAGCTCGGCAGCCCGGCCAGATTGCTGCTGGCGGCCGGGGTCGATGATCCCGACCACCCCATCGGCACCGACGCCATCGCGGTGATGAGTGCAATTGAAGAGGCGGATGACGGCAGCGGTGTGCTGGTGCTGATGGACTTAGGCAGCGCTCTCCTGAGTGCCGAAACCGCCCTCGAATTGTTGCCGCCTGATCTGAGCGCGAGGGTACGGCTCTGCCCCGCCCCGCTGGTCGAAGGTACTCTGGCCGCTGTGGTGGCGGCCGGTTCCGGCCTGACGCTGGATGAGGTGGCCGCCGAGGCGCTCGGTGCCCTTGGCCCGAAACAAGCGATGCTGCCTGCCAGCGCAGCGCAGGCCGCCACCGAGACAGCCCCCGTTGCCGACGACGGCTGGCTGCGCTGCGAGGTGGTGGTGGATAACCCCCACGGCCTGCATGTGCGCCCCGCCGCCCGGCTGGTAGCCGCCCTCAAGCCCTTTGCCGCTGAGCTCAAGCTGCAAAAGGGGGATAAAGAGGCCAATCCCCGCAGCCTGACCCGGCTCGCCATGCTCAACGTGCGTCAGGGCGACCAGCTCACCCTGCTGGCGCGCGGCGAGGATGCCACCGCCGCACTGACCTGCTTCCAGCAGCTGGCCGCCGAGCGCTTCGGCGACTGACGCCACTGCTTCAAGGGGCTGCACTCGCTCGCTGAGCCTGTGCAGCACCACTGTTGTGCAAGTAAAGACGAAGGAGTCCCCGGCACTGCCGCCCCTTCGCCCCGATTCTTAATTCATAAAGAGAGAGGGATAGAATATGGACCGCATTATCATCAGCCCCAGCAAATACGTGCAAGGCAACGGGGCCCTCGCCAATATCGGCAACTACGTCAAAGCGCTCGGCAGCAAGCCACTGATCCTGGCCGACGCCTTCGTCACCAAGCTGGTCGGCGATACCGTGGCCACCAGCTTCCACGGCGCGGGGATCAAGCCCGAGTTCGACTGCTTCAACGGCGAGTGCTCACGCCCCGAGATCGACCGCCTGCTGGCCCGCTGCAAGCAGACCCCGTTTGACGTCATCATCGGCATCGGCGGCGGCAAA
This sequence comes from Aeromonas sp. SCS5, assembly GCF_001887375.1. Taxonomy (NCBI): domain Bacteria; kingdom Pseudomonadati; phylum Pseudomonadota; class Gammaproteobacteria; order Aeromonadales; family Aeromonadaceae; genus Aeromonas; species Aeromonas sp. SCS5. Next base: position 136,021 of record NZ_LFCS01000013.1, on the reverse strand, counting down.
ACGCTGGATACCGCCAAGTCGGTCGCCTTCTATCAGAAGGTGCCGGTGGTCATAGTGCCGACCATCGCCTCCACCGATGCTCCCACCAGCGCGCTGGCGGTCATCTACACCCCGGAGGGGCAGTTCAGCGAATACCTGATGATCCCGACCAACCCCAACATGGTCATCATGGATACCGGCGTGGTCTCCCGCGCTCCGGTACGGCTGTTGGTCTCCGGCATGGGGGATGCGCTCTCCACCTACTTCGAGGCGCGCGCCAACAAGGTTTCCGGTTGCCAGACCATGGCCGGTGGCGCCTCCACGCTGGCGGCGCAGGCCATTGCCGAGCTCTGCTACAAGACCCTGCTGGCCGATGGCTACAAGGCCAAGCTGGCGGTAGAGCAGGGGCTCTGCACCAAGGCGGTGGAGAACATCATCGAGGCCAACACCTATCTGAGCGGTATCGGCTTCGAGAGCAGCGGGCTGGCCGCCGCCCACGCCATCCACAACGGCCTGACCCAACTGGCCGAGTGTCATCACCTCTATCACGGCGAGAAAGTGGCGTTCGGTACCCTGGTGCAGCTGGTGCTGGAGAACGCCCCGATGGAGGAGATCGAAACCGTTCTGGCCTTCTGCCGCTCGGTGGGCCTGCCGACCAACCTGCATATGATGGGGGTCAAGGAGCTGGATATGGCGCGCCTGATGGAGGTGGCCAAGGCCTCCACCGCCGAGGGCGAGACCATCCACAATATGCCGTTCAAGGTCACCGCCGAGGATGTGCTGGCGGCCATCGTCACCGCCCACCAGCTGGGGCTGTAACCGCGCTACCACTGACCTGCCATATAACACGGCCCCGCATCTGCGGGGCCGTTTCGTTTTCTGCGGGCCAGTTGGCGACGGGTCGCCGTCAGCCGTGATAGTCGGCGGGATCGATCTGGAGCAGTTTGAGCCGCCGCCAGAGGGTGGTGCGGCTGATGCCCAGATGCTGGGCCATCTGGCTCACCTGTCCCTTGCAGGCGTGAGCGCAGCGCAGGATGGCTTGCCGCTCCAGCTCCGCCAGCGTGAGCAGCGGTTGCCCCACCACCTCATCCGCCACCCGCTGATAGCCGTGCCGAATGGCTGCGGGCAGCGCCTCGGGCGGGATCGGCCCCTGACCGGCGTGAAGCAGCGCATGCTCGACGGCACTGCGCAGCTCCCCCAGATTGCCGGGCCAGGGATAGGCGAGCAGACAGTCGAGGGCCGCCGGACTGAACTGGCGCACCGGTTCGCGCCCCTGCGCCGCCAGCTGCTGGCTGATAAGGCCCGGCAGGTCCGCAGCGCGCTCCCGCAGCCCCGGCAGCCAGAGCTCGCACGCCTGCAAAGCATAGAGCAGCTGGCGGCCAAACAGCCCCTCCTGCACCAGCTGCTCCAGCGGAGCGCTGCTGGTGGCGATGATCCGCACCTTGAGCGGCAGGATACGGGCTGAATCGAAGCGCTGGATGCGGCCGGTCTTGAGCAATTGCAGCAGCGCCGCCTGCATGGGGGCAGAGAGACACTCCACCTGCTCCAGCACGAGGGTGCCGCCGTGGGCCAGCTCGAACTTGCCCGCCCGCTCCTGCCCCGCCTCGTCGGAACCCATCAGCTCCAGCGCCATCCGCTCGCTCGGCAGCGCCTTGCAGTTGAGGGTAATGAGCGGCCCGGCGGCCCGCTCACTGCCAAAGTGGATCGCCTCCGCCAGCTGGGCCTTGCCCACCTCCTCCTCGCCGCGCAGCAGGATCGGCCCCTGACTCTGGGCCGCCTGCCGGGCGTAGCGCAGCAGCTTGCGCATGGCGCTCGACTCCCCCACCAGCGCCGACAACTCGGGCACCGTCTGGCGCAACTGGTGAATGGCCCGCAGCCGATCGACCGGGTGCAGCAGGGCGATAAAGCTGACCCCCTCCGGCCCCGGCAGCGGCTTGAGGCTCACCAACGCATTGATAAACTCCCCCTCCTGCGCGCCCAGCCGCTCCAGCGTCACCTCCACATGGCTGAGCGGCGTCTGCCCCCTGATGGCCAGCTGCAACCGCTGGGGTAGCAGCAGGTGCTGCTCCAGCGGCTGGCCGAGACAGAGCGCCGGATCGAGCCGCAGCCGGTGTGCCGCCAACGCGTTGAGGTAGCGCAGTCGGCCCTGCGGGTCCCAGGCCAGCACACCGTCATCCATGCCATCGAGCAGGGCGTAAAGTTCGCTCAGGTGATGCTGGGACTCCTGCATCAGGGTCTCCATCTGCAGCAGATGGGCCAGCTCGCGCCCGGCGCTGACGGTAAGCGCCAGATCGCCGGCGCTCGCCTCCTCCACCTTGCAGACCAGAGCGATGATGGCGACCTGACGGCCATTGCTGTTGTAGACCGGGCTGGCGCAGCTGTGCCACGGATGGAGGGTCTGGTTGAAGTGCTGGGCACCACTGACGCAGAGCGGCACCCCCTCCAGCGCCGCCAGATTGATGGCATTGGTGCCGATGCGCCCCTCGCTGAAAAAGGCGCCGGGGCCAAACCCCAGCGCCGCCAGCTCGCGCAGGGTGTCGGGGTGACCGGTTTGGGCCAGCAGACAGCCGCTCTCGTCGGTGAGCAGCAGGACGCAGGGGCGCCCCTCCATAAATTCGTAGAGATCTTCGAGGGCCATCTCGCCGGTAGTGAGCAGGTCGCGCTTGCGCTGGCGCAGGCTCTGCAAGGTCTGCCCCTTGGCGCAGTGGGGTGGATGCCAGAGGGTGGCACTGGTCTGGTGGGCGCAGCGCAGCCAGGATGCCTGCAGATAGTCGGGCCAGGCGAGCAGCGGCTGAAGGTCAGATGGCATGGTCACAGCAATATCCGGCAAGATGTGAGCCGACCATTTAACCACGCCAGCGCCCCCGATTCAGTGACCTGCCTCAGAGGGTGGCAAGCCCGCCCTCCTCCCGATCGGGTTCACCGTCGGCAAATTGCTGGCCGAGCCAGTGGCAGAAGGCACGGCACTCCGGCATTCCCTCGCTATCCTGATGCACCAGCAGATTCCACTGCGGCCCCTTGACCCGACGGGTGGAGAGCGGCAACAACTGTCCCTGCTGACGGGCGGAACGGGAGAGCAGTTCGCTCACCAGCGCCACACCGAGTCCGGCGCTGGCGGCCTCAAGCAGCAGGCCGGGATCGGAGAAGTTGAGTCCCCGGGTCTGCAAATGCAGATCCTCTCCCCCCCTCAGCGTCCAGTGATGCCAATCCAGTTCCCGCTCGCCGTGCAGGGTGGTGCGCTCCCCCGCGGGTCGGGACAGCACGGTTGCGGTGGCCACCGGCAGCAAGCGATCCGCCAGCAGGTGCTGACGGCGACACTCGGCCTGCGGCCCAAGATCCCAGCGCAGGGCAAGATCGACGGTCTGCTCCGCCATGTCGGGCTCTTCATCGCTGGTAAACAACCAGAGATCGATATCGGGATGCAGGCGATGAAACTCCCCCAGTCGCGGTAGCAGCCAGTGGCGAGCGATGGCGGTGCTGGTGTTGAGCACCAGCTGGTTCGGTTTGCGGTACTGCTCCAGCCGCTGGATCCCCATCGCCAGCTGCAACAGCACGCTCTGGGTGGTCTCCAGCAGATCCTGCCCCGCATCGGTCAGCACGACCGAACGCCCCTGCCGGTGAAACAGCGGCTGGCCGAGCAGCTCCTCCAGCGAGCGGATCTGCTGGCTGATGGCGGACTGGGTCAGGTGCAGCTCCTGCGCCGCCTGATGAAAACTGCCGAGTCTGGCCGCCGCCTCAAAGCCCCGCAGCACGTTGAGCGGGGGCCACTGCTTGAACACCATTGATTAGCTCCACTTATCACTTTTACGGAAAATTGATCGTTTGTTCGCCACCAACTGCGGGAATAGTCTATCCCCATCGTCAGCAATCTTAATAGTACCTAATCAGGGTGGTGATATGCGGAAACAGGGAATCGTGGCAAAGGGCTGGTTTATGCCCGCCGAATGGTGTCAGCACACAGCGACCTGGATGGTCTGGCCCCACAACAAGGCGCTGTGGGAGTCAGGTTGGGGCGTCACCCTCGCCGGAGTGCAGCAGGACTTCGCCCGGGTGGTCAATACCATTGTCCGGTTCGAGCCGGTCAAGCTGGTGGTCGACCCTTCCGCGCTGGCCGAAGCGCGCGCGCTTTGTGACCAGCGGGTCACCCTTGTCCCCATTGCGGTAGATGACAGCTGGTGCCGCGACTCCGGCCCCACCTTTATCTGCCACCCGGAACTGGGCCGTGCCGGGGTGAGCTGGCGCTTCAACGCCTGGGGCGGCAAATCGGCCCACCCGCTCGATGAAGGGCTGGCTCGCCGCATCCTCAACAGTCTGGAGCTCGATACCATCGGCAGCTTTCTGGCCAACGAGGGGGGCGCCATCCATGTGGACGGCGAAGGCACCCTGATCACCACTGAATCGGTGCTGCTCAACAGCAATCGCAATCCGGGGATCAGCAAGGGCGAGATCGAGCAAATCTTCAGCCGCCTGCTCGGCATCGAGAAGACCATCTGGCTGCCGGGGGATCCCGACCATGTCACCGGCGACATGACCGATGGCCATGTGGACGGAGTCTGTGCCTTCAGTCGCCCCGGCCAGCTGCTGGTGGACGCCACCCGCGATACCAGCTCGACCTATGCCCGTATCGTCAGGGAGAACCGCCGCGCCCTGATGCTGTCCACCGATGCCAGAGGGCGCACGTTCGAGCTGCAGGATCTTTACGAGGCCAGCGAGGCCATCGATGCAGAGGCCGAGGTCTTTTGTGCCTCCTACACCAACTTCTACATCGCCAACGGCGCCATCATCATGCCCGCCTATGGCGTGGCCAGCGACCGGGAAGCGGCAGCAGTGCTGCAGCGCGCCTTCCCGCAGCGGGAGGTGGTGCCGGTGCAGATCAACCAGCTGGCACACGGCGGCGGCGGTATCCACTGCATCACCCAGCAACAGCCGGCATGGCCGGTACAAGGATAAGAGGATGGGCAACATCACCGTCGCAACGACCCAGTTTGCCTGCAGCTGGGATCTGCCACGCAATCTCGATATGGCGGAGAGTCAGGTGCGGGAAGCGGCCGCCAAAGGGGCGGGTCTTATCCTGCTGCAAGAGCTGTTTGCCACCCCCTACTTCTGCATCGAGCAGCACCACGGCCATCTGGCGCTGGCCGAGTCGTTCGAACAGAGCCGGGTGCTGCGCCGCTTCTCGGCACTCGCTCGCGAGCTTGGCGTCGTGTTGCCCATCAGCTGGTTCGAACGGGCCGGCAACGCCTTCTTCAATTCGCTGGCACTGGCGGATGCTGACGGCAAGCTGCTTGGGGTCTATCGCAAAACCCATATTCCCAATGCCATCGGCTATCAGGAGAAGGAGTACTTCAGCCCCGGCGATACCGGCTTTCGGGTCTGGGAGTGCGCGGCAGGGCGGATCGGCGTCGGCATCTGCTGGGATCAGTGGTTCCCCGAGGCGGCCCGCAGCATGGCCCTGCAGGGGGCTGAGCTGCTGCTCTATCCCACCGCCATCGGCTCGGAGCCGGGGGCGGCCCATCTCGCCTCCCGCGATCACTGGCAGCTGACCCAGCGCGGCCATGCCGCCGCCAACATCCTGCCGGTGATAGCCGCCAACCGGATTGGCAACGAGGTGGCCACCACGGATCCCGACCTGCAGATGACGTTCTACGGATCCTCGTTCATCACCGACCACAAGGGGGCGCTGCTCGCCGAGGCGGACAGAACCACCCCGGGCGTGCTGGTGCAGGAGCTGGATCTCGCAGCCATGGCCGAGGAGCGCATGAGCTGGGGCATCTATCGGGATCGCCGCCCGGAGATGTATGGCACCTTGCTGAGTCTGGATGGCCACCAGAGCCGGATGACAGGCAATCACAGAGGAGTGTTGGCATGACAGAGAGACTATCCCGCACGCTGGCGCTGCTCGCAGCCATGTTGTGCACCGGCACCGCAGCAGCGCTCGCTCAGGAGCAACCGGCCGACAAGGTGCTGCGCCTCTACAACTGGGCGGACTATTTCGCCCCCGATACCCTCAGCGCCTTTACCAAAGAGACCGGGATCCGGGTCATCTATGACGTCATGGACAGCAGCGAAACCCTCGAAGCCAAGCTGATGGCCGGTCACAGCGGTTATGACCTGATCTTCCCCGGCGACACGGTGGCGGAGCGGCTGATGCGTGCCGGCAGCCTGCAACCGCTCGACAAGAGCAAGTTGCAGCATCTGGCCGACATCGAGCCGGGTTTGCAGCGGATCCAGCAAGCCTATCCCCATTCACGGGATGCGGTGGTCCCCTACACCTGGGGCACCATAGGGCTCACCTACAACGCCGGGATGATCACACAGAGGATGGCGGATGCCCCGGTCAACAGTCTCGACCTGCTGTTCAAGCCGGAGCTGGCGGCCAGGTTTGCCGACTGTGGCATCTCCATCATCGACTCCCCCGACGAGGTGCTGGCGGTGGAGCTCCACTATCTGGGACGTGAACCCCGCAGTGGCAAAGCGGCGGATCTGGATGCGGCCCTGGCCCTGCTCAAGGGGATCAAACCCTATATCCGCAAATTCCAGTCCCAGCCGGCCACCCAGCTGGTCAACGGCGACATATGCCTCTCCCTCGGATACAGCGGCGACATGACCCAAGCGCGTCGCAGCGCCGCCGAGGCTGGCAAGAAGGATCAATTCGAGTACCGTTTGCCCAAGGAAGGGAGCACTATCTGGATGGATACCATGGCGATCCCGGCGGATGCCGCCCATCCTGAATACGCCTACGCCTTTATCAATTTTGTGATGCGCCCGGCCAACATGGCGGCCATCAGCAACAGCACCGGTTATCCCACTGCCAGTGCCAAAGCAAAATCCATGGTTGATGCGGCCATGACCGGCAACCCGGATATCTATCTGGATGACGCCACCTATCAGCGGCTCATCCCGGGCCAGGATATCGCGCAATCCGCCATGCGAGCGCGCATGCGGGCCTGGACTCGCTTCAAGAGCAGCCTATGAATCATAAGGAGTTTCTCATGCCATCCCGACGCAACGTATTGAAACAGCTGGCGGCCATCGGTGCGCTGGCCGGGCTCGGCAACCTGCCCGGCAAAGCCTTCGCGGCCGACGGCGCTAACCCGGAAGAGAGCGCATTGGCGAGCGCCAACACGCCCTTTCATATGCCGGAAGAGTCGACGTTCCAGACCCGGGTCTGGGTCGCCTTTGCCGCCAGCTCGGCCATCTGGGGCCGCGATTACAAGGAGGTGCAGGCAACCATCGGCCGGCTGGTGCAGGCCATGGTGCCCTATACCCAGGTCAACGTGCTCTGCCGCGAAGCCGAACAGGCACTGGCCCGCCAACTCTGTGGCGAGCAGAACACCCGCTTTATCGTCGCCGAGCTGGACGATATCTGGCTGCGCGATACCGGCGGGGTCTTCGTTCAGAACGGCGAAGGGGAGCTGGGGCTGGTGGATTTCAACTTCAACGGCTGGGGCGACAAGCAGGAGCACGAACAGGATGCGGGGGTAGCCGAGCTGGTCAGCAAGCAGGCGGATGCTCACTATCTGCAAAGCAAGCTGACTGGCGAGGGGGGCGGCATCGAGGTGGATGGCAACGGCACCGCCATCCTGACCGAGAGCTGCTGGCTCAACAGCAACCGCAACCCGGGGGTGAGCAAGGCGCAACTGGAGGCGGAGCTGAAGGCCAATCTGGGGCTGCGCAAAATCATCTGGCTGCCGGGCATCAAGGGCAAGGACATCACCGATGCCCACGTCGACTTCTACGCCCGCTTTGTCCGCCCCGGGGTGGTGGTGGTCAATCTGGACAACGACCCGGAATCCCACGACTACGAGGTGACCCGCCAGCATATGGCCATCCTCAAGCAGGCCACCGATGCCGACGGCAACAAGCTGGAGCTGCATGTGCTGCCGCCCCCGCTCGATGGGCGGGACAACCGCTTTAGCCGCAGCCGCGACTTTGCCGCCGGTTATATCAACTATCTACCGATCAATGGTGCGGTGATCGCCCCCGAGTTTGGCGACAAGGCCGCCGATAGCTACTGCCAGGAGCTGCTGACCCGCCTCTACCCCGGCCGCGAAATCGTGCAGATCAATATCGATCCGGTCGCCGCCGGTGGCGGCGGCATTCACTGCATCACCCTGCACCAGCCCGCCTGACCCTCATCTACCCACAAATAACCCGGGGCGTTGCCACGCCCCGGGTTATTTCGCCATGCCCATTTTTGTTAACCACAAGCCCCTGAACCAGCCGCCGCTCTGTATCTTGGCCAGCTATGTCATATGGATGTCACCTCGATCACACTCCTGAGTTATTCAAGAAACCGAGGCTGGGCGGTACTTTCCAATACTGCTCCAGAAGTGTATTTTCTCAGTTATGAAAAACAGAGCCAAAGGAGGATTCCTAGCAAATATATTTGATATCATAAAAACAATAAGTGTTTGATTTTAAGCAACTTTTTTGGGTTACATCAGCATAACTCTGACTTATATGGAGGACTCTATTGACGGATTGCAGAATGCCACCTTTCATCTAATCACGTTATTAGGAATGATTAGACAACTACAGCTGGAGGAGAGTATGGAAACCATAGTAAGAACAAAAAAAGAACTCGAGCAGGCCAAGGAATCAGGAGCTGATATCATCCTTGTAAAAGGCGAGTTAGCAGATAAATTGAAGAGAGCGAAGAAAGTAGCACAGCTAAGCGGGGTTGCTCTTGCGGCATTAACAGCTGCTCTGGGAGCTGCAACACTTACTGCTCCAGCAACAGGTGGAATATCTTATTTGGCGGCCGCTCCTGTTGCTGCATTAACAGGTGTAGAGATCGCAGCAATCATCGCGGCAGCATCACTTGGTATCGGGTTAATTGTTGCTATATTTATGGGCTATGAGGAAATTGAGTACTCAGAGGGTAGCTTAAAACTCAGAAAGAAACGTAAGTCATGAGTAAATTCTATCCTATCTAACTAAATTCGGACTCCCACCTTTCTGAGCGTAACAGATCTAGTGATCACCTGACACCGGCCTCAAACCGGTGTCTTGGTTACTCTACTTTAGTGCGAACTTCATTCGGTATCAATTTCAGCCCTTAGGACATTCGCGTCAATCTATTCCCCCGCTATAACGCCCACTCCTATTTCCCCTCTGCCAGATGCCGCTGATTCACGGAAATACCGGAACGGCGGCATCTCGATTCTCCTATCAGTTTCGCTATTCGAAGCAACATGGGCAGTAACACGAGTTGCATACGAGTTGGCACAAATCGGCCACTGCCTGTGGCTGGCCTGTTGCGGACCAAATCGTGGCGCTGGGGCTGGACAGGCGTCGGTATAAGCAAAAATTGGGGCATTTAACACAAACCCATAAATTCAGCTTATACCGCTTGCCCGCTCTGCTTTACCGCCATAAGTTACCCGCATTTCCCCTCTGACGGGTCACCGCCGACTTATGGATACAACCGGGACAGCGGAATCTCGCTCGTCCGATCACGCTTCGCCCATCGAAGCGGCATGGGACGGCAATAAACAAAAGAGCCGCCCTTTTGGGCGGCTCCTGGCATCAGCAGTTGATTACTGAATCGTCTTTTTACTGAATCGTCACTCGGCCTTGGCCGCTTCAACCGCGGCGGTCGCCGGTTGGTCATCTTCCTTGATCCAGGCATCCAGCAGGGTGTAGCCCACCGCCAGCACCACGGGGCCGATAAACAGACCGATGATCCCCATCGCCAGCAAGCCGCCGATAACCCCCACCAGAATGAGGATCAGCGGCAGATTGGCGCCACGTTTGATCAGGAAGGGGCGCAGGAAGTTGTCCATGGTGCCCGCAAACAGTGACCAGACCAGCAGGAAGGTGCCCCAGGTGGTGTCGCCGCTCCAGTAGAGGTAGCCGATACAGGCCAGCAGCACCGGGAAGGGGCCGATCTGGGCGACGATCAGCAGGAACATCACCACCACCAGCACCATGGCATAGGGGATACCGGCAATCAGCAGGCCGACACCGGCCACCGAGGATTGCACCAGCGCGGTCACCACTACCCCCATGGCCACAGCACGGATCGCCTGGGAGGCCAGCACGGTAGCGTTGTCGCCCCGCTGCCCGGCCAGACGGTGGGCAAAGCGGCGAATGCCGGTCGCCACCACTTCACCGGAGTGGTAGAGCAGGCCGCAGATGCCGACGGTCAGCAGGAAGTGAACGAACAGCAGCCCAAGATTGCCCGCCTGAGCGGCGAGCCAGCGGGCGGTCTGGCCAAAGTAGGGAGCCAGCTTGGCAAACAGCACCTGACCACCGCTCGCCAGAATTTGTTGCCAGAAGCCGTAGAGCTTGTCACCCACCAGCGGGATCTGTTGCAGCCAGAGCAGCTCGGGCGGCGGCGACTGGCTGATATTGGTGCCCAGCTCGATCAGCATGGGTGCCTTCTCCGCCACATTGGCCAGCGTCATAAAGAGCGGAATGACGAACATCAGCAGCAGCACCAGCGTCATGAAGAGGGCCGCCAGCGACCGCTTGCCCCACAGCACCCGCTGCACCATCAGCATCAGCGGCCAGGTGGCGATGGTGATCATGGTGGCCCACACCAGTGCAGGCAGGAAGGGCTGCAGCACCAGGAAGCAGGAGATAATCAGGATGCTGAGAAACAGCACCCCCAGGGTTATCTTGGCCAAATCCACTTTTTTCATGTTCATAGGGTTTCCCTGTCAGGGCATCCGCCCCTGGGTCGAGAGTCTTGTTTCAAGAGAGATAGTATCCACCAGAGGCCAGCGCTCAACCAGAGCCCCTGCCCGAAAAAGAGCACAAACTGACCAAGCAGGATAGTGAGCGAACTACTGGTCAACAGTGGCAATGCCCACGCGCCCGCCACCATCAGCAGCATGCCCGCCAGCACCACGGCGCCGGTCAGCCACGGGCAATAACCGTCACGCACCAGCGTGGCCCGCCCCCCGAGCCAGAGGCCCAGCGCCGCCAGCCCGATCCCGGCCAGATGGGCCGACTGGCTCAGGCCAGCGCAAACCAGTGCCGCGGCGATCAGCAAGCCCCAGGCGGAAGCGCGCTGATCCAGCCGCCAGTATGGGCGAACCGCCAGCAGCAAGGCGCCAATCAGCAGGCCAACCGCCACATCGGAGATAAAGTGCACCCCGAGCCAGACCCGCGCCAGACCGGTGGTGAGGGCCAGCAGCAGCGCCAGCGAATAGGCCAGCCCGCGCCGGGCAGGCCAGAGCCAGCCAAGCAGCGCGCCCCAGAACAGCAGCGCCGAGGCGGTGTGACCGCTCGGCATGCCAAAGCCCTGGGCACTGTGAGTCGCCAGTTCAGGTTGCAGATGGAAGGGGCGCGGCCAGCCGATCCCCTCCTTGCTTGCCTGCACCAGCAGCCCGAGCCAGAGCATGGCAAAGAGCAGCTGGCGCAGCCGCGGCCACCCCAGCAGCGGGAGCAGCAAAGGTATCAGGGCAAGCTGAAAGCCGCCTGAACCAAACAGATTGCTGACCGACAGCCACCAGACATCGGGCCCCAGCCACTGTTGCAGGCGCATCATCAGCGGGATCTCGGCCTGATGCAGCGCATTGCCCTGCGCCACGAAATCGGCCTGCCAGCGCACCTCGCTCTCGGGCAGCTCGCCAAGCCGGGCTTGCAGCCAGTCGAGCTGATCGGGGAAGCGGCGCTGCTCGCGGGGCAGCTTGTCCACCGCAATCAAGCGGGCGTTGAGGATCTCCCCGCCCAGATTGGGAGCCTGCAGCAGCGAGACAAAATCGGAATCTTGCTGGGCGACGACAGGCTCAAGAGTGCGGCAGGCAAAAACCTGCGCTTTCTGCCAGCGGCCAAGATCCGCGACGACTTCGCCGCGCAGGCCGGTCTCTTCATACAGCTCGCGCAGCGCCGCCTGCTCGGGGCGCTCGTCGCCATCTATGTAGCCGCCACTGAGGCTGTAGCGAGAGGAGATGCGATCCTGCACCAGCAGCAGTTGATCCTGATGGCGGATGGCGCAGACTGCCGCCGTCGGTTCGGCGCTCAGGGCTGGCAGAGCGGCAAACAGCGCCAGCAACAGTAAAAAGAGGGTTCTCGACATCAATTTGCTTTCCCTATGCACAATGGCGACAAGCCTCCCAGAAATCAGATAGTTGGGCAATGCTGGCGGCCTGTTCTGCGCTGATCCGGCCATGATGGCCACACCGGGAAGATTGCGATGAGCGAGGGCACTCCCTACTATTGGCGGCTATCTTCAATGTCATGCAGCAACCGCTGGAGCCCTCCATGAGACAGTTCGGCTTTTTCCTCGGCATCGCCATCGGTGTCATCCTGATCCTGTTCGGCAGCATCGTTATCTTTCAGGCCCTGCCTGCGGCACTGGACGTACTGGAGATGCCAAGCCGCATCCCGTTCGTGCGCGAGGTCTACACCTGGCTGATGACCAGCGCCAACGGCCTCACCGCCCAGCTGGAGCAGAACTTCCTGGAAGCGTTCCAGACCGTGCTCAAGCTGATCCTGCTCATCACCTTCATGTGGGTCTGCGTCAAGCTGGTCAACATGGGGGTGCTGATTATCCGTGCCGGGGTTGACCTCATCCGCACCGCCATCGCCCACAGCGAAGGCAAGGAGGAGAAGAAAGTCGAACCGCAGGATCGCTTCTGATCACCGACCTGACCGGCCAATTGCACTGAACGATGACGCCCCGCGAGGGGCGACATCTTTTATGCAACATATGGCAGGCAATCGACCCCTTACGGCCAGATCCCCCGCTTTTCCCTTGTTAATCAGCAAACTGCCCATATGTTGCGTGGTCAGGACAGCAGCGGGGCACGCCTTCGTTGCCGGCCGGTTTCTATCCAGCGGCCCGCCTCTGGTATAATCGACCACCCCTTTTCCCCGTTATGGAGCCGGTTCATGGCCAATCATCCGGAAAGCGCCCTTGAGGTTCGTCTCGACAAGTGGTTGTGGGCTGCCCGTTTCTACAAGACCCGCTCGCTGGCGCGGGATCAGATTGACGGCGGCAAGGTGCACTACAATGGTCAGCGCAGCAAGCCGGGCAAACAGGTGGAAGTGGGGGCGCTGATCCGCTTCTGGCAGGGGCAGGATGAGCGGGAAGTGCGGGTGCTGGCCATCAGCGATCAGCGCAAATCGGCACCGCTCGCCCAGCAGCTCTATGAAGAGACCGCCGAAAGCCTGAAAAAACGGGCCGAAAACAGCGAGGCGCGCCGCTTCAACAGCCAGTTTGCGCCGAGCCCGGAGCGTCGCCCCGACAAGCAGGAGCGGCGCCAGCTGCTCAAGGTCAAACAGTACTGACCGCCCCCGATTTGATACCGGGCTGGCCTCAACCCCAGCCCGCCCGATTTACCTCACCGAAGAACCCAGGAACATATGATGAGCAACCAAGATCTGCTGTATCGCTATCTGTTTGAAGAGTACGAAGTACGTGGCGAGCTGGTCCAGCTGGATCACACCTACCGCCACGTGGTGGAAGCCCAGAACTACCCGGTGCAGGTACAAAAACTGCTGGGCGAGCTGCTGGTCGCCACCAGCCTGCTGACCGCCACCCTCAAGTTTGAAGGTTCCATCACCGTTCAACTGCAGGGCGATGGCCCGGTGCGTCTGGCCGTCATCAACGGCGACCACAACCAGCAGCTGCGCGGCGTGGCCCGCTTTGAAGGCGAACTGCCGAGCGACAACAAGCTGCAGAGCCTGATCGGCAACGGCCAGCTGGTCATCACCATCACGCCGGATCAGGGCGAACGCTATCAGGGCATCATCGCGCTGGACGCCGACACCCTGGCTGGCTGTCTGGAGCACTACTTTGCCCAGTCCGAGCAGCTGGCGACCAAGCTGTGGATCCGCACCGGTTACCACGAGGGCGAACCGCGCGCCGCCGGCATCATGCTGCAGGAGCTGCCCGCCCAGAGCGAAGATCACAGCAACGACTTCGAGCACCTGACCCAGCTCACCAGCACCATCAAGGATGAAGAGCTGTTCGGTCTGGAAGCGGAAGAGATCCTCTACCGTCTCTACCATCAGGACAAGGTGCGGGTGTTCGATCCGCAGGCGGTCGAGTTCCGCTGCACCTGCTCTCGCGAGCGCTGCGAAGGGGCCCTGCTGCAGATAGAAAAGGAAGAGGTGATGGATATGGTGCAGGAGCTCGGCAAGATCGACATGCACTGTGATTATTGCGGCGCCCAGTACCAATTTAATGGGATCGATGTCGAAACCCTGTTCAGCAGGGCTCCCGGCAATGATGCAAACAAGTTACACTAATTAAAGGCGGGCAAAACCCGCCTTTAACTTTAATAACAAAAAAACACCCTATTTTATAAAGTTTGATGGCGATCGCTAAACTCTACCACCTAAGTGATAGGATGAACGTCAGATAGAACCCTACAAACCTCTGAACCCAGGAGAATACAATGACAATCGTGGCAGAACCCACCCTGGCCCAACAATTAGGACTGGACCAGTACGGCATCAAAAACAGCCAGGAAATCGTTCGCAACCCCTCGTACGAGCAGCTTTTCGCGGAAGAGACTCGCCCTGACCTGGAAGGGTTCGAGCGCGGCGTCGTCACCGAACTGGGCGCCGTTAACGTCAACACCGGTATCTTCACCGGCCGCTCTCCGAAAGATAAATATATCGTCAAAGATGCCACTACCCAGGATACTGTGTGGTGGTCTGACCAGGGTAAAAACGATAACAAAGCGATTACCCCCGAAGTGTGGTCACATCTGAAAGGGCTGGTCACCAAACAGCTCTCCGGCAAGCGCCTGTTTGTGGTCGACGGCTTCTGCGGCGCCAACCCGGACACCCGCCTGGCCGTGCGCATCATCACCGAGGTGGCCTGGCAGGCACACTTCGTGAAAAACATGTTCATCCGCCCAAGCGATGAAGAGCTGAAAACCTTCAAGCCTGACTTCGTGGTGATGAACGGTGCCAAGTGCACCAACCCGAACTGGAAAGAGCAGGGTCTCAACTCCGAGAACTTTGTTGCCTTCAACATGACCGAGAAGATGCAGCTCATCGGTGGCACTTGGTACGGTGGCGAGATGAAGAAGGGCATGTTCTCCATGATGAACTACTTCCTGCCCCTGCGCGGCATTGCCTCCATGCACTGCTCCGCCAACGTGGGTCAGGACGGCGACGTGGCCATCTTCTTCGGCCTCTCCGGCACCGGCAAGACCACCCTCTCCACCGATCCCAAGCGTCAGCTGATCGGCGATGACGAGCACGGCTGGGATGACCACGGCGTGTTCAACTTCGAAGGTGGCTGCTACGCCAAGACCATCAAGCTCTCCGAAGAGGCCGAGCCGGATATCTACCACGCCATCCGCCGCGATGCGCTGCTGGAGAACGTGACCGTTGCTGCCGATGGCACCATCGACTTCGATGATGGCTCCCGTACCGAGAACACCCGCGTCTCCTACCCGATCTATCACATCGAGAACATCGTCAAGCCGGTCTCCAAGGCAGGTCACGCCACCAAGGTGATCTTCCTGACTGCCGACGCCTTCGGCGTGCTGCCCCCGGTCTCCAAGCTGACCAAGGAGCAGACCAAGTACCACTTCCTCTCTGGCTTCACCGCCAAACTGGCTGGTACCGAGCGCGGCATCACCGAGCCGACTCCGACCTTCTCCTCCTGCTTCGGCGCAGCCTTCCTCTCCCTGCACCCGACCAAGTACGGTCAGGAGCTGGTGAAACGGATGGAAGCGGCAGGTGCAGAGGCCTATCTGGTCAACACCGGCTGGAACGGTACCGGCAAGCGCATCTCCATCAAGGATACCCGCGCCATCATCGACGCCATCCTGGATGGCTCCATCGAGAAGGCCGAGACCAAGGTGCTGCCGATCTTCAATCTGGAAGTGCCGACTGCACTGCACGACGTGAACCCGGCGATCCTCGACCCGCGCGACACTTACGCCAACAAGGCCGAGTGGGATGCCAAGGCGCAGGATCTGGCCCAGCGCTTCATCAAGAACTTCGAGCGCTTCACCGATAACGACGAGGGCAAACGTCTGGTAGCGGCAGGTCCGCAGCTGTAACAGACCCCTTCGCATCAACGATGATGATGCCGGTCAGCCACGCTGACCGGCATTTTTGTTTTTATGGAGTTCCGAACGCCGCCAGCCATGCCGCGGCGAGCCCCTAAACCTTGCCATGCGGGGTGTGACGGGGTAGATTCAGCCAAACTTTATACAATATACAATTTTGTAACGCCCAATCGTGACCCGACCATGACCCCACCCTACAAGACCCGAACCCAGATGGTGATGGAAAACCTCCGCGGCCGGATCCTCCGTGGGGAGTTCCCCGCCGGCGCCCCTCTGCGTCAGGATGCCATCGCCAAGGAGCTGGCCGTGAGCCGCATTCCGGTGCGGGAAGCACTGATGCAGCTGGAAGCGCAGGGGCTGGTGAAATTCGAGGCCCACCGCGGCGCCGTCGTCACCATGCTGGATGCCGCAGCCATCGACGAGCTCTTTTATTTGCGAGCGCTGCTGGAAGCCGATACCCTGTTCCACGCCGTTGACAAGATGACGGAAGCCACCTTCGCCGAGGCGGAGGCCATCCTCGCCCAGTTTGATCACGCCCTGGAGTCAGGCACCCAGATCGAACACTGGGCCGAGTTGAACCACAGCTTTCACGCCACCCTCTATCAGGCAGCCGGTCGCCCCCAGGCACTTGAACTGATCGCCCAGATCAATCTGAGCTGTGACCGCTATGTCCGCTTCGAGCTGCTCTTTGCCACCGATGGCGTGGACAAGGCGGAGCGTGAACACGCCCAACTGCTGGAGCTGTGCCGCGCCCGGCGCAAGCACGAGGCAGTGGTGCTGCTCAGGCAGCATATCGAGGCAGCAGGCCAGTCGATCAAGCGGATCCTGGCTGGCGGCCACAAGAAATGAACACTCATAAAGCAACCATCTGGCACTAACGACATGAATAATTTCGAGATAATTGAAACCCGCGTCGCCCAAGTCAGGGCCGAGCTGGCCATGCAGGAGTTGGACGCCTTTATCGTCCCCCATGATGATGAGCACCTCGGCGAGTACATCCCCGCCTACGCCGAGCGGCTGGACTGGATCACCGGGTTCAATGGCTCCGCCGGCGTCGCCATCATCATGGCCCAGCGTGCCGCCCTCTTCGTCGATGGTCGCTACACGGTGCAGGCTCGCATGCAGGCGCCGTCCGAGCTGTTCGAATTTCTCCACCTCATTGAAGATCCCCATGTGCAGTGGCTGGCCGAGCAGCTGCCCTCCGGCACCCGGGTCGGTTTCGACGCCCGTCTGCACAGCCTGACCTGGTACAAGAACGCAAAAGCGGTGCTGGCCGAGCGTGGTATCGAGCTGGTGCGGGTCGAGCAGAACCCCATCGATCTTAACTGGAGCGATCGTCCCGAGCCGACCAAGACGCCGGTCATCCTCTACAGCGAAGAGCTGGCAGGCCAGTCGAGTCAGGCCAAGCGCGAACAGCTGGCCGCCGATCTGCGCAAGCGCGGCCTCGATGCCGTGCTGCTGACCCAGGCCGAGCCCATCAACTGGCTGCTCAACCTGCGTGGTCGCGATATCGAGCGGCTGCCGGTGGTGCTCGGTTTTGCCGTGCTCTACGCCAATACCACCATGGATTTCTTCGTCGATACCGACAAGATTGACTGCTTCGCCTTCAGCCAGCACGTGGGGCAGGATGTCTCCGTCTACCCCATCGACAAGCTGGGCGACGTGCTGCAGCGCATCGGTGAAGATCAACAGAAGGTGCTGGCCGATCCGGACAGCGCCAACGCCTGGACCCAGCTCATCATGGAAGAGGCGGGCGCCATTCTGGTGGCAGGCCAAGACCCGACCATGCTGCCGAAGGCATGCAAGAACGAGATCGAGCTGACCGGCATGCGCGCTGCTCACCTGCGCGACGGCGTGGCCATGACCCGCTTCCTCGCCTGGCTGGATCGGCTGATCGCCTCCGGCGAGTTCGAGGGTGTGGATGAAGGCACCCTGGCCGATCAGGTGGAAGCGTTCCGCCGTGAGCAGGAGCACTACGTCGAGCCGAGCTTCGACACCATCTCCGCACTCGGCCCCAACGCCGCCATGTGCCACTACCACCACACCAACGGCACCCCGCGTGCGTTTGGTCAGGACAGCCTCTATCTGCTCGATTCCGGTGGCCAATACATGGATGGCACCACCGACATCACCCGCACCATCAAGGTGGGTGAGGTGAGCGACGAGCAGAAAGCGATGTTTACCCGGGTTCTGCAGGGTCATATCGCGCTGGATCAGGCCCGCTTCCCGCGCGGCACCGCCGGGATCCAGCTCGACGTGCTGGCCCGCATGCCGCTGTGGCAAGCCGGTTACAACTACGACCACGGCACCGGTCACGGCGTCGGCCACTTCCTGAGCGTCCACGAAGGGCCCCAGCGCATCGCCCCGAAAGGGAACATGGTGGCGCTGCAACCGGGCATGGTGCTCTCCAACGAGCCGGGCTACTACCGTGAAGATGGTTTTGGCATCCGCTGCGAAAACCTGGTGGTGGTGAGCGAGCTGGAGCAGATCGGCGAGCTGCCAATGCTGGGCTTCGAGCGTCTGACCTATGTACCGTTCGATACCCGCCTGATCGACCGCAGCCTGCTGAGCCCGGCCGAATTCCGCTGGATCAACGAATACCACGCCGAGGTGTTCCGCCGCCTGAGCCCGCTGCTCGAGGGCGAGGATCTCGCCTGGCTGGAACAGGCAACCAGCCTCATCTGATGACACAGGGCCTGCGGGCCCTGTTTTTTTGCCCCCCCTTTTGACCTGTATCAACACCCTGCCCGGGCTGGTCAGGAAAATGGCGACCATGAAAATTCATCAAGCCAACCCAGCAAGGGGCGCGCACGCCAGCACCGGCAAAGCGGCAACTCTTCACCCCAGACTGGTGCGCGAGCAGCGGACAGTCAGTGCCATGATCCGCCTCTACTGCCAGCACCATCATCAGGATCCCCACTGCCGTCACTGTCGCAAGCTGCGGGATTTCGCCCACCAGCGGCTCGCCCGCTGCCGTTACGGCCACGGTCACAAGCCCACCTGCGCCAACTGCAACATCCACTGCTATGCGCCAGCGATGCGCAAACAGATCCAGCAGGTGATGCGCTGGAGTGGCCCCCGCATGTTGCTGCGCCACCCCTGGCTGGCCATCCGCCATCTGCTCGATGGCTGGCGCAAGGCCCCCAAACTGCCCCACAGCCGCCCGCTTCCCCCCTGATCGCTCATGCAGGATTCAGAAATCAATCGCTAAGATCTGCTTGTCTGGCACAGACCCCTTGTCTGCCCTGAACAGTGGAGAAACAAGATGAGCTGGTTTACCCGTTTTCGTGAGCGTCGGGCCCTGCGCCGCTATCTGGCGATGTCGGCGATCCTGGCCAAAGAGTATGGCGCCTGCGAGCAATACAGCGCAGGACAGTTGCTGACCCAGGCCAGGATCCATAAACTGCCGACCCGCTGGCTTGGTTACTACTTCGCGCTCTATCGCCACGAAAGCGCGCCCGAACTGGTCAGCGGCTGGCAGCTCGATGATGCGCGGCTGCTCGCCCTGCGCCAGTCGCTCGCCGAGAGCCTGTTTCACCACGACATTGCCTATACCGCTCTGGATGTCCGCGAGCTGGCTCGCCCCGCCCAATGGCGCGGTGGCAGCGATCGCAAGGTACAGACCCAGGGCATCACCTTTCGCCAATATTGACCAGAGACGCCTTGATGCACCACAACCCGCCCCTGCTGCGCCCCGCGACCCATACCGACATGCACGCCATCTGGCAGATCGATGCCAAGGTCTTTGGCGAAGATGTCTATCCCGCCTTCTTCTTCCGTCAGGCGATGGATCTCTGGCCCGAGCTGCTGCTGGTGGCCGAGTACGAGGGAAATCTGGTCGGTTATGTGCTGGGTGGTTTCGGTCAGGAGCGGTCGCAAGGCTGGGTACTCTCGCTGGCGGTGCTGCCCGAGGCGCGTGGTTTCGGGCTGGCCGAGCGGATGATGCGTCAGATGGAGACCAACATGGAGGGGCTGCAGATCAGCGAATTGCAGCTCACGGTCGATCCCGCCAATCCGGCCCAGCGCCTCTACTACCGGCTCGGTTATCAGCTGGTCGAAGAGGTGGCCGACTACTTCGGCCCCGGCGAGGATCGGCTGGTGCTGGTCAAAAAGCTCACTGATACAGCTGCGATTCAAGGATAAAAGCGGTTACAGAACGCATAATTGGTTACATTTTGCCGATTTCATGTCCCGCTTGCTTGGAGTAAAGTTCAATTCATCGAACTGATTGTTTGAATTCTATTCAGCCTTGGAGGCCTATCATGTTGAAACGAATGACCATTATTGCCCTGCTGGCCGCCACCACCATCACTGGTTGCGCCAATAGCGATGTCTACTCTGGCGATGTCTACACCAAAGACCGTGCCAAGCAGGTTCAAACCGTCAGCTACGGCACCATCATCTCTACCCGCCCGGTCAAGATCCAGGCCGATGAGAACTCCCTGATGGGTACCATCGGCGGCGCCGTGGTCGGCGGTCTGCTGGGCAGCACCGTTGGTGGTGGTACCGGTCGCGATCTCGCAGCCGCAGGCGGCGCCATCGCCGGTGCCGCAGCCGGTAACGCCATCGGCAACAAGATGAATCAGGTCGACGGCGTCGAGCTGGAGATCAAGAAAGAGAACGGCGAAGCCATCGTAGTGGTACAGAAAGCCAGCCCCACTTTCAGACCGGGTGCCCGTGTCCGCATGACCCAGGGTAACGGCAGCATCAACGTGGCTGTCGTGAATTAAGAGTGCGAACTAAAAGCGCCACCGCGCTTGCACCATAAAAAAACCGCCGGAACCGGCGGTTTTTTTGTTGTCTGACGTTCGGGATTACATGCTGTAGGCCTTCTCGCCATGTGTGGTCACATCCAGCCCTTCCCGCTCGGCATCGCCGTTCACTCGCAGACCCACCACCAGGTCAACCAGCTTGAAGGAGATCGCCGCCACGGCACCGGACCAGAGGATGGTCACACCAACCCCGATGGCCTGGATCTTCACTTGCCCAAGGATGGAGTAACCCTCGGCCACCTGATTGGTGACATAGTCCCACACCCCGGTGCCGCCCAGATCCGGGCTGGCAAAGACGCCGGTCAGCAGGGCACCGAGAATGCCGCACACCCCGTGCACACCAAACACGTCCAGGCTGTCGTCGGCACCCAGCAGACGCTTGAGACCGTGGACACCCCACAGACCCGCCACGCCACTGATAAGACCCATCACCAGACCACCGCCAACGCCGACCAGACCGGCTGCCGGAGTGATCACCACCAGACCGGATACGGCGCCGGAGGCCGCACCCAGCAGGGAGGGGCGTCCCTTCATCACCCACTCGGCCAGCGTCCATGACAGGGCTGCCGCAGCCGGAGCGACCCAGGTATTGATAAAGGCCAGCGCAGCAACACCGTTGGCTTCCAGCGCCGAGCCGGCATTGAAGCCGAACCAGCCGAACCAGAGCAGTGAGGCGCCGATCATGGTCATGGTCAGACTGTGGGGAGTCATGGGATCACGACCGTAGCCCAGACGTTTGCCCACCAGATAGGCCCCCACCAGACCCGCCACGGCGGCGTTGATATGCACTACGGTGCCGCCCGCGAAGTCCAGCGCACCATGCTGGAACAGATAACCGGCGGTGGCGGTTGCAGCGGCAGCCGCATCAGCGCTGGTGTAAGCATCCGGCCCCGCCCAGTACCACACCATATGAGCCAGCGGTATATAGGCGAAGGTGAACCAGATGACCGAGAAGAGCAGCACGGCAGCAAACTTGATGCGCTCAGCAAAGGCACCGACGATAAGGCCGCAGGTGATGGCGGCAAAGGCCCCCTGAAACACCACATAGATGAACTCGCTGATACCAACCCCCTTGCTGAAGGTGGCCGCGATGGAGTCAGGAGTGACCCCCTTGAGCAGCACCTTGCTGAAGGAGCCGAACACGCTGTTACCCTCGGTAAAGGCGAGCGAGTAGCCGTAGATGACCCAGAGCACGCAGATGAGGCAGAACAGGGTAAAGACCTGCATCAGCACGCTCAGCATGTTTTTGGCGCGCACCAGCCCGCCGTAGAAGAGTGCCAGACCGGGGATCGACATCAGGATCACCAGTGCGGCCGAGAGCAGCATCCAGGTGTTGTCGCCCTTGTTGATCGTCACGCTGGCAACCGGTGCCACCGCAGCCTGAACCTGAGAGACCTCATCGGCCCAACTTGGGGTCACCAGCAACGCCGTCAGTATCGGCAGACCCGCCATCATCCATTTTTTGACCATAGAGCACTCTCCTTCCCTGTCGTACCGGTATAAACCGGCTCCGTTTCCTTGATTGAACTTGTGGCCACTGCTCGCGAGCCTCGATTCGCCGGGTGCAGATGGCCAGAAATGACCGCCTGATGGTAAAAAGCATAAAGTGGGCCAAAAGTTAAAACTCATTTAAATCATAATATTAGATATAAACAAACTCCTTTTTGCACCAAAATGGCGCGAGCGTTGCGCTAAGCCACTACCGGTCGCCCTGTGACAGGGCAAGCGGTCGCCCTCGCACCAGAAATGCACAAAATCAGGCGCAACCCCACATGCCGGAGTGATGATCATCGCGCCCGGCCGGCTCGCCGTTTACACTGGCTGAACGCCATGCCGCCACAAGCGGCACTACAGATTCATGATGAGGGCCATTTTCGACACTCTGATGGCAGGCCCAATCCGAGGAACACCATGCAGTCCGATCGTCTCGACCTCAGCGTCACCCGCTATCGTCACTTTGACGCAGAACACCGCGCCCATAGCACCCTGCTGGGGATACTGGTGCTGGCCATCATCTCCACCCATCTCACCCTGCTGCCCCACTACCCCGCCGAGCGGATCCATGTCAGCAGCCTGGGGTTCGAGCTGGTCAACTGGCTCACCATGATCTTTCTGTTCTGGGTGGTGCAGTGCGCCCATCTGCCAGCCAAAACCTATCGCCTGCTCTCCTGCGGCCTGACGCTGTGGATCCTGGGGGCGACCGCCGACATCATGGACGAGCTGGTCGCCCAGCCGCTCTGGATCGCCATCTATGCCGAGGATCTGCTGCGATCCAGCGGTATCCTGCTGAGCAGCATCGGTATCCTGAGCACCATGCATCACCTCTTTCATATCAATAGCCAGCTCAGACAACAGGCGCTGTTTGACGATCTGACCCGACTGCCCAACCGGCGCTACTTTCATCAGCAGCTGTTTTTGGGAGAGGGGGAGTATCAGGTGCTGCTCCTGCTCGATCTCGATCACTTCAAATGGATCAACGACAACTTCGGCCACGACATGGGGGACAAGGTGTTGCAGCAGTTTGGTGCCCTGCTGCAACAGCACAGCCCGGCCGGAGGGCTGGCAGCCCGCGTCGGCGGTGAGGAGTTCGCAATCCTGCTGCCCGACGCTAACCAGATGGAACTGGAGCAGCTCGCAGCGACCCTGCTGGCAGCAACCCGCACCATAGCCCCCGATCCGGCTCATCCTCTGACAGTCAGCATCGGGTTCGGCATCCGCGGGCAGCAGGAGCCGGCGGTCTCGCTGTTCAAGCGGGTGGATCAGGCGCTCTACAGTGCCAAGGAGGCAGGCAGAGACCGCTATGTGTCGGCTATCCCTGCCAATAACGAAGAGTGAACCCACTCTGGAGCACGACCGGCCAGACATAACATCGCTGATGGAAAAGGGGCCTTATGGCCCCTTTTCCATCCGTAAAATTCCCCCGCCTAAAAGCGGAAGGTGAGCCCGATATTGGCCTGCCACTGGGTCACCAGATCCCCCTTCACCTTGAACAGGCACTGATCCGGGTTGCAGAGAAACTCGCTGCTGTCGTTGGCAAGTGACCCGTAGCCCCGCACCTCGGCCCGCAGGGCCAGATGCTCGGACAGGCGGGGCTGAACGCCGAGCGCCAGCGACATGGAGGGCATCACCTCGCTGTCATAAGCGGCAAAACGCGTGACCCCGATACCGGCACCGATATAGGGCGCCATCAGGTTGTCAGCGAGGATCAGTGCACCGGCAAAGTGCAGGGTATCCACCGTCAGGCGATCCGGCTGATCGGGGGAGAGGGTGGTGGACTGGTGGCTGTAGAGCAGCTCGATCATGCCGGGGTCATCCACCTCCCTGCTGATGAAGAGCCCCCAGCTGCCGGAGGCCTGCCCCTTCAGCTCGTCGAGGCTGGTCGACACCGGCGCGGGCTGCGGATCCTCGCTGCGCTTGAAATCGATGGCGGAGCTGTAGCCGTAAAATGGCGTCACCTGCCAGCTCAATTCGGCCCCGGCCTCCCCCTCGCCGCTCCACGCCTGCCCAAGGGGCAACAGTGCCCCCATCATCACCATTCCGACTCGTCTCATCCTCACCTCCGGCCAATCCATTTTGCTCAAAAAGCATACCAGAGCCGCCTCATCGCCATCCTAAATGGCACCTGTACCGGCTCATTTTCCGCAGCGTTAAAAGCACCAACGTCATTCATCGGCCATTAACCGCGGCCACGTATGCTGGCGCCCAATCCGGGTCATGGTGGCCCGGCACAAGCCGACAGCAGAAGGATGCCGGAGATGGCAACAGCCCCCCTCAACGACCCGCAACACACCCTCGCCAATACCCTGCGGGCTACCGCCCACGCCATCGAGGAGAGCCATATCAGCCTGCGCCAGATGCTCGCGCTGGTCGGCGAGCAGGGGATGCTGCTGTTTTGCGTGTTGCTCACTGTCCCCTTCCTGCTGCCGGTCTCGATCCCCGGCGTCAGTACCCCGTTTGGCCTCTTGATCCTCTTTATCGGTATCGGCATAACCCTCAACCGGGTGCCCTGGCTGCCCGCCATCCTGATGGAGCGCCGCTTCGCTGCCGACCAGCTCAAGCCGACCCTGCACAAGGGAGCGGATCTGCTGGCCCGGGTCGATCGCGTTATCCGCCCGCGCCTGCTTGCCCTGACCGCCAGCAGCACCATCAACCGCTGCAACGGGCTGCTGATCATGCTGGCCGCCCTGCTGCTGATGCTGCCCCTGGGCGCCATCCCCTTCACCAACGCCCTGCCCGCCTGGGCCATTCTGCTGCTGGCTACCGGCATGCTGCAGCGGGATGGTCTGTTTGTCGCCGGCGGCTATCTGCTGGTGAGCGCGACCCTGGTCTGGTTCGGAGCACTGGCGGCCGGCCTGCTGATGGCGGGCCAGAGCGCCACCAGTTTGCTCGGCTAAATGAGAGGCAAAGAAAAAGGGCGACCGGATGGTCGCCCTTTTTGACTTGTGCGGGATCCGCCGTTACAGCAGATCGTAGATAAGGGCCGAGATGGCCAGCAGCCCGATCACCAGCACGAAGAGGGTACTCGCCCCGCGATAACGCTTGAGGGCGGGCAGACGATAGATGGAGCAGGCCGGCAGCAGGAACAGGATCACCGCGATGAGCGGCCCGCTCACCTTCTCGATGATCTCCAGCACGTTCGGGTTCAGGTAGGTAATCACCCCGGTCACCACGAACAGGATCACCGACGAGACCCGCGCGATGGTCGTTTCACGCAGGGAAAGTCCCAGCCCCTGACAGGCACCGCTCACCATGCTCACCGTCCCCTCGCTCACCCCCATGGAGGTGCCGAGGAAGGATTTGGACATGGCCAGAATGGCGATAAGCGGCCCCACATAGGCGATCAGCGGATTGGAGAACTTGTTCGCCAGCGCAGACAGCACGGAGATATTGTCGATGCGGGCCTGCGCCATCTCGGCCTGACTCAGGCTCATCACGCAGCTCACCACGAAGAAGAGCACGCTGCCGCAAATCAGCAGGCTGCTGCACTTGATGATCCGCTTGGCGCGCAGGTCGGCGCTCTCCTGACAGCGCTTCTTCTGCGCCGCACTGAAGGAGGAGATGATGGGTGCATGGCTGAAGGAGAACACCATCACCGGCACGATCAGCCAGAGGGATTTCCAGAACGCCGGATCACGCCAGTCCACCGCCTGACTCTCGCTGAAGTAGGAGAGGCTCCACTGGGGCAGCAGATAGATGGAGAGGCCGATGAGGAAGGCAACCATGGGCAACGCCAGCACGCTGATGGCCGACACCACGATCTGCTTGCCCGCCAATAGCACCAGATGCAGACCCAGCATCACTCCCAATACCAGCAGACCGCGCGGGATCTCGGCATCCCCCAGCTGGTGCACCACAAAGCTCTGGATCGCATTGGTGATGGAGATGCTGTAGACCAGAATGATGGGGTAGAAGGCAGTCAGATAGACCAGCATCAGCAGCTTGCCCGCCCGCGCCCCGAAGTGCTCCTCCACCACATGGGTGATATCCCCCTCCTTGTGGGAGCTGGATAGCACAAAGCGGCTCAAAGCCCGATGGGAATAATAAGAGAGCGGAAATGCGAGCAGCAAAATAAACAATAAAATAACCGGCGAATTACTGCCGACGGTAATTGGGAGAAATAGCGTACCGGCACCGACCGCCGTGGCATATAAGCCCATGGTCCATACCGAATCACTTTTCTCCCATTTCAATTTTGAAACCGGGTTACTCTTTTCAGCAATAGAAACACTCATTGCAATATATACCTTATTAATCTGTCATCATTATTTTTATTGGCCCGAATAACAGGCTGGCAATATCAGGCGGCATTTGGCCGCAGGTGCAGAAAAAGCAAATCCGCCAGCGGCCAACAGGGCCACCGGAGTGAAATGGAGATGCCACGCTACCATCGTTGAAATCGCCATCCGGGTCAAGGTTAATAATTCATGACCGTTTGAATCGGATTGTTTCAAAACGGGGCGAGATGTATCGCATTCGTCACCAGCACACCCATTTATCCCCGTTTGATAACATACCGATAAACCCTTGTTCTGTTGCCCAACAACACAAATAAGAACAGCGATCGGGCAGCCAATATTACCACCATAGCTCGCGAGATATCAGTGAAATAATATGGCGAACTTTTCATCCAATTAACTTTTGCATCAACAAGGGTTTGTTCATTAATTTTCGGGGACGGCCGGACAGTGCGCCACCCGATTGCGCCCCGTCCGCTTGGACTCGTAGAGCCACTCGTCGGCACGGGCCAGCGCCACATTGATATCCTCTCCGGGCTGCACCAGCGTGGCCCCCAGACTGACCGTCATGCCGATCGGTTCGGCGGGCAGCGCCTCGACCGCGGCGCGGATCCCCTCGGCCATCTGCAACAAGCCTGCCTCATCAATCCGTGGCAGCAGGATCACGAACTCCTCGCCACCACTGCGCACAAACAGATCCTCTGCCCGCAGCCGACCATCGACGCAGGCGGCAAAGCGTTGCAGTGCCAGATCCCCCTGCTGATGGCCGAAGCGGTCGTTGATCTGCTTGAAGTGATCGATATCGAGCATAAGCAGGCCACAGGGGGCCTCGCTGCCCCTCACCTGCTGGCAATGCTCGAAGAAGTAGCGGCGGTTATGGAGGCCGGTCAGCTGGTCGGTCTCGCTCTGGCGCTGCAGGCGCTGCTGCAACTCGAACTGGCGGGTGATATTGCGGGTCACCCAGGCCACCGCCCGCTTGCCGTCATAGAGGGATGGCAGAGGGGCAATCTTGCCCTCAAAGCGCTGCACGCCTTGCGGCCCGACACCGGCATTGATGCCACCCACCTCGTTGGCCGCCAACTCATACTCCACCACCCGCACCAGACCGCTGTTGAGCGCCAGTGCGACCTGATCCATCACCCAGAGGGACATCGCCTCCGGCAGCACATCCAGCAGCCGCTTGCCAGCCAGCGGATTGCCGTCCTGATAGGATTGATGCTCCATGCCTCCTATGTATTCCACGTAATAGCCATCTTCACTCAGGATGAAGACCGGATCTGGCAACTGGGCCATCACCTCGTAAAGCTGCGATACCGAAAGAGTCATGGATGCTCCTGTACTTCTGTGGCCAACAGGGGCTGGCTATTGTGCCCCAACTCGACAGCCCGCCAACCATCACCATATGGGACAGATTTCCAGCAGTGCCAAGATTCCTTTACAGCAAGTTTATCCCGTTTGGTGAAACAACCCGACGCAACCCGCAATCCCGCAGTTCGCCACCCATATCCCATTGTTTCAAAAAGAGGCTTCGTTTAGGCTCCTGTGGCTCGCCCCCATTTTGATCCCTCCATGGAGACGCAGCCCGATGCAGCAGGAGGGGAATCGCACAAGGAGTTGCAGGATGAAGAATGCCATCGTCAAAGCCCGTTTCGAGGCGGTCAGCCTCGAGGGAGAACAGCTCACCCTCAAGATCGCCATCAAGGCCCCCGAGCCGGATCCACGCTCGGCTGGCGGTGACTGGCGCTGCAAGGTGAAGCTGGCGGGGCTGAGCGACAAGACCTTTATCTACGGCATCGACAGCCTGCAGGCCCTGAGCCTCGCCATCAAGTTTGTCGAGACCGAGCTGCGCGCCTTCTCCGATGCGGGCTGGCAGTTCTATCTGCCCGATTGCCCCGATCACCCCATCGACATGAGCGCCTGCTACTTCCCGGCGCTCTAGCCCGGCCCATCCAAGGAGACCAGATGCACGGACCCGATCCCGCCAATCCCCACCCCATGAACGGCTTCCCCCAGGTGTGCTTTATCAAGAACACCATCAAGGGGCCCAATATCGAGGTGGGTGACTACACCTATTACGACGACCCGGAGGATTCGGCGGGCTTCGAGCGCAACGTCCTCTACCACTTCCCCTTCATCGGCGACAAGCTCATCATCGGCAAGTTCTGCGCCATCGCTCGCGGGGTGAAGTTCATCATGAATGGCGCCAACCACCAGACCTCCGGCTTCTCCACCTACCCCTTCTTTATCTTCGGCAACGGCTGGGAGAGTGCAGCCCCCGCCCCGGGCAGCCTCCCCTACAAGGGCGATACCGTCATCGGCAACGATGTCTGGATTGGCTATGACGCCCTGATCATGCCGGGAGTACAAGTCGGCAACGGCGCCATTATCGCCGCCCGCTCCGTGGTCACCGGCGACGTGCCCGCCTACGCCGTGGTCGGCGGCAACCCCGCCAAGGTGATCCGCTACCGCTTCGACGACGACACCATCTCCCGTCTCAACGCCATCGCCTGGTGGGACTGGCCGGTAGAGCAGATCAGCCGCAACCTGCCGCTTATCAGCGGCGGCGAGATAGCCGCGCTGGAAGCGGCAACCCGTTAGAGACAACCACTATCAAGCAGGAAGCACTATGCAACTCACCCCACCCCAACCGCCTCAGGACAATGAGATCGAAGCGCTGCGCCTTGGTCTTTCCGGCTTCAACAAGGATCACGCCGGCACCCATCTGCGCGAGCGGATCGCCAGCTTTATCAAGGATAAAGAGGGCAAGGTACACGGCGGCATCATCGCCGACATCAAGTGGGGCTGGCTGCACGTCGACTGGCTCTGGATCGATGAAAGCATCCGCCGCGATGGCTGGGGCGGCCGCCTGCTCGGCGCCATGGAGCAGTACGCCCAAAGCAAGGGCATCAGCAACTACCATCTGGAAACCACCAGTTTTCAGGCCCTCCCCTTCTATCAGAAGCAGGGTTACGAGGTCTTTGGCCAGCTGCCCGATATGCCACCGGGGCATATCAGTTACTTCCTGAAAAAGCAGTCATAAGCCGATGAGCAGCCGCAACAGCCCTGCAAGAGAAAAGGCGCCGGGTAGCAGGAATCTCTCCTTCTATAGGCGCCTTGCCTTGCTCTTTGCGCTGCTTGCAACCAGCTCCAGCGCCTTTGCCCTGTCACTACACGACCTGGATCCTGCATTTGAGCGGTGCGAAGCAATCAAGTCACAACACAGCGCCACACTGCCCGCGAAAAGCGACCCCTTCTGGTCACTGGAGAAGGAACAACAGACGACAGTGCTGATCTATCTGCATGAGAAAGCATGGAGCGCTGCACCGCAGCAGAAGTAGATGCGCTGGCGCTCAAGGCGTTCCATCAGGCGGTTGAGGGAGACCGCAGTTTTCTCGACACCTTAATCAAGGCGAGAACCACCACGCTCACTCAAGCCCAGCAAACCCAATTGCAGCAGATTGGTCAGGCAGAGCTGGACAGGTTGGCTGGCATGAAGGAATTTGCTCTGCCTTTCTCGCTAACCAAGTACCTCAAGAATATTAAGTAATATATGGGGATAAATATATCCAACCATTGTTGATTTGCAGTATATCTCAATCTTTACATTAAATACTTCTGACAAATTGACATTGGCGATACACTACCATCATGAATAAAATCTTTATATTTGGAAATAAGAAGCATGGATAAAATAAATAGAAATGAGCCATGTTGGTGTGGTTCAGGTAAAAAATATAAAAAGTGCCACTACCTCCGTTCAAATGAAGAACCTCATTCCATAGGTCGTTTACTAGCTGAATTAAAAACAAAAAAAAGCCATAAACAATGCTTACATCCTGATGCAAGCCAAGAAACCTGCACAAGCAAAATAATTGATGCTCACTCAATTCAGAAAAATGGTCCACTAAAACATGTCGCTGACGAAACCAATCATGTTTATACATTCGGGATAGACACAACAGGAAAAGAATGTATATCGAAAATTGGGTTGCAAAAAGCATCAACCTTTAAAGGTTTCTGTAGCTTACACGACAAGTCTATGTTTAGTCCTATCGAGGATGAAATATATAAAGGCTCATCATTTCAATGTTTCTTGGCTGGATATCGTGCTTACGCACTTGAGTATTTTAAAAAAATAAGTGCAGTTAAGGGGCTACCCTTCATGAGAGAAAATGTAGATAGAGGCATGTCTGTCGAACAACAACTTGAGGTCCAAATAACATTGAATAGCATGTTTCAAGGCTTTTCAAAAGGATTGGATGATTTTAAAGAAACTCTTGATATATATACAAACCACTACAAACTATGTAAATGGGATGAATTTAATAGTGCATCATTTTACTTTACTGGCGATTTAAGCCTGGCCGTTAGCGGAACATTCTCTCCTGACTTTTCACTGGCTGGAGAGAGGCTACAAATGTTAACACCCAATGTGCGATTCGTTGAAAATCTTTCAATAAATACTCTTACAACAAAAAACGGATATGCCATTGTTTTTTCATGGCCGAAGGTTTTCAAAAAATGTACTCGCTTTGTGGAGTCACTTTCAGCTATAGATACGGACTTACTTCCCAGCAGACTAATTGAATTGATTTTCAGTTATATAGAGAATGTTTATTTTTCTAAAACATGGGTAGATGGATTACCAAAGTCTGTTAGAGTTGATATCGAAAAAATGGCTAGAAACCCAATTCAATATGGGAAAGCCGTGTGTTTTACAGGAAATACCTACACTAATTGGGAAATAGAAGAGATCATATACAACTTATAATTTACTTAAATTGGATCTAAATAGCTAAAAGCCGGCGTGATATATAAATGTGATGGCCAGCACGGTCACTTGCCTCACGCCCACGATTTTTGCACTGGCGAAACGATATCAAGAATCATCGTCGCACCAACGAAACAATCCTGCTGGAGCAAACAAAGCAAAGCGGCAAGCAGTGGCGGGGATCTGCCCCTCCGATCTGCTTGCCGCTGTCTGTTACCACAGGTGTAAACGTCGTTAACGACCCAAAAACGGTTCCCAGTCCTTGAACACCGGCTGCAACCCCGCCTGTCGCACGGCGGCGGCCACTTCCCCCACCGGGCGGTCGTCGTGGATGGCGAACTGCTCCAGCTCCTCCGCATCCCCCTCGGCATAGCCACCCGGCTGGGTGCGCGACTCGGCCGACATCTGGGTGATGCCAAGACGCACCGCGCCGTTGCGAAAGGTGGCCGACTCACGGGTGGAGAGGGACAAATCCAGCGTGGGCGAGAAGAGGCGCCAGGCACAGATAAGCTGGGCCAGCTGGCGATCCGACATGACCACGGCAGGCTCCAGCCCGCCGGTGCAGGGGCGCAGGCGCGGGAAGGAGAGCGAGTAGCGACTCTGCCAGTGGTGACGCTCAAGCCAGCTCAGGTGCTCGGCGACAAAGTAGCTGTCGGCGCGCCAATCCGAGGAGAGACCGATCAGCGCCCCCAAGCCGATTTTGTCGATACCGGCACGGCCGAGCCGATCCGGCGTGGCAAGGCGCCACGCGATATCCCGCTTGTTGCCGCGCAGATGGTGGCGGGCGTAGGTGGGGGCGTGGTAGGTCTCCTGATAAACCATGACGGCATCGAGGCCGAGGCTTTTCAGCTCGGCATATTCGGCCTGCGAGAGGGGCTGTACCTCCATCCCTACCGTGCTGAAGTGGCGGCGGATGATGGGCATCACCTCGCGAAAATAGGCGAGCCCCACCTTGTGTTCATGCTCGCCGGTCACCAGCAGCACGCTGTCAAAACCGCGCGCCTTGATGGCCAGACACTCGCGCTCAATCTCCTCTGTATTCAGGGTCTTGCGCTTGAGGCGGTTGCTCATGGAGAAGCCGCAGTAGGTGCAGTCGTTGGCGCAGAGGTTCGACAGATAGAGCGGTACATAGAAGCCGATGGTGTTGCCGAAACGCTGGCGGGTCAGCCGCTCGGCCTCGGCCGCCATCTGCGGCAAGTACGCCTCGGCAGCTGGCGAGATCAGCGCCATAAAATCGGCCAGAGTGCGGCGCGGGGCACTCAGGGCGCGTGTCACATCGGCGGCGGTCTTGGCGCGGATCTGCATGCCGATATCGTCCCACTCAAGTTCGTACCAGCGGTCGAGAAAGGAAGGCTCCTTAGCCCTCACCCCCGGCCCCCTCACCCCCAGCCCCTCTCCCAGAGGGAGAGGGGGGCAAACCTCTGGCTGCCCTTGGGGCACGGGGGAGATGTTCATGGTCGCCCCTGTTTCATGACTCATAACGCCCCCAGAAAATCGGTGAGCGGGCTGGAGGCTTGGGCCTGCAGGGCGCGGGCGCCGAGACCTGCCTCATAGGCGCTGCGACCGGCGCTGCAGGCGAGCGCGAAAGCGCGGCCCATGGCGACCGGATCGCCGCTCACCGCGATGGCGGTGTTGACCAGCACGGCATCGGCCCCCAGTTCAAAGGCGGCGGCGGCGTGGCTTGGCGCACCTATGCCCGCATCCACCACCACAGGCACATTGGCCTGCTCGACGATGATGGCGAGAAACTCCCGGGTCACCAGCCCCTGATTGGAACCGATGGGGGCGCCGAGCGGCATCACGGCGGCGCAGCCCACCTCTTCCAGCCGCTTGCAGAGCACGGGGTCGGCGCCGCAGTAGGGCAGCACCACAAAACCCTCTTTCACCAGCTGCTCGGCGGCTTTCAGCGTCTCGATGGGATCGGGCAAGAGGTAGCGCGGGTCGGGGTGGATCTCCAGCTTCAGCCAGTTTGTCCCCAGCGCCTCGCGGGCGAGGTGGGCGGCAAATACCGCCTCGGCGGCAGTCTTGGCGCCGGAGGTGTTGGGCAAGAGCTTGACCCCGAGTTGCAGCAAGGGGCTCAGGATATCGTCGTGGGCCTTGCCCGGTTCGAGCCGCTTGATGGCCATGGTGACCAGTTGGGAGCCGCTCGCCTCGATGGCGGCGGCCATCAGTTCCGGGCGGGCAAACTTGCCGGTGCCGGTAAAGAGGCGCGATGAGAAGGTGTGATCGGCAATGGTCAGCATGTCAGCCTCCCGCAATGGCGGTAAAGAGGTGGAGTTCGTCCCCGTCATTGAGACGGGTCTCGGCCCAGCGGCCACGAGGCAGCACGGCGCCGTTAAGGGCCACCGCTACCCCTTGGGGATTGACCCCCTCCGCGGCCAGCAGGTCGGCCACGCTCTGCCCTGCCGCCAACGACTGGGCTTTATCGTTGAGTCGGATGGTGAGGGTCATGGGGTGATCTCCTTATCGTGTGTCGGGCATCGGCGCTGTCCGCAAACCGGGCAATCGGGATCGGGGGCCAGAGTGAGGGTCTGCCACTGATGGGTCAAAGCATCGAAGCGGCGCAATGTGCCAGCGACCGGACTCGGCATCCCGAGCAGCAGTTTCAGTGCCTCCAGCGCCTGCAAAGAGCCCATCACTCCGACCAGCGGGCCGGTGACGCCGCTGGTCTCGCAGCTCTGGGCGAGCTTGGTATCCAGCGGATAGAGGCAGGCGTAGCAGGCGTGCTCACTGCTGGTGCGCGCCATCAGCTGCCCCTGCCAACCCACTGCAGCGGCGGAGAGCCAGGGCTTGCCCTGAGCCACGCAGGCGGCGTTGATGGCCTGGCGGGTGGCGAGGTTGTCGCAGCAGTCGATCACCAGATCAACCTCGGCCACAAACTCCGGCAGGCTGGCGGCATCGAGCCGCTGATTGATGGCAATCAGCTCCACCAGCGGGTTGTGGGCGGCCAAGCGCTCGCGGGCCAGCTCCGCCTTGGAGTGGTTGACCGCCTCACTATCGAACAGGATCTGGCGCGGCAAGTTGCTGGAGTCCACCGTATCGCCATCGGCCAGCCACAAGGTGCCCACCCCGGCCCCAGCCAGATAGAGGGCGAGCGGCGAGCCAAGCCCGCCCAAGCCCACGATCAGCACGGATTTATCCTTGAGCCGTGCCTGCCCTTCTTCGCCCACTTCCGCCAGCATCAGCTGGCGGCCGTATCGCAAATACTCAACATCAGAGAGCATGTTCCACCTCCCTTATGGCAGAGGCCGAGCGCGGCTCATCCCCCGCCCCCACGGCCGCGAGCAGCCGCTCGGTCGCCCCCTGCCAGTCGTCGCTGGCGGTAATGGCCGAAACCAGCGCAATGCTGCCTACCCCGCTTGCCTTGACCGCCGCCACCCGCTCCTCGCTGATGCCGCCGATGGCCACCGTCGGCCAGTCCGCCATCAGGGCGCGGTAGCGGTGCAACCGCACCAGCCCCTGCGGGCGCGAAGGCATCGCCTTGGTGTTGGTCGGGAAGATATGACCCAGCGCCATATAGGAGGGGGCCAGCTCGCGCGCCCGCATCAGCTCGAAGTAGCCATGGGTGGAGATGCCAAGGCGCAGCCCGGCCGCCTGAATGGCGGCGAGATCGGCGGTCTCCATATCCTCCTGCCCCAGATGCACGCCCCAGGCGCCCGCCTCGATGGCCTGCTGCCAGTAGTCGTTGATAAAGAGCCGCGCCCCATGGCGGCGACCAAGCTCAACCGCATCGCGAATGGCCGGTGCTACCTGAGCGGCGGGCAGATTCTTGATCCGCAGCTGGATGGTCTTGACCCCCTGCCCCAGCAGGCGGCGCAGCCACTTGACCGAATCGACCACCGGATAGAGACCGAGGTTGTGTTCGGTCGGCGCGAAGGGGCCCTGCGGCAGGCGGGCGCAGCTTGTCTCATAAAGTCCGAAGCGGCGATCGAGGGTTGACCCCGCCAATACGGCGCGGGGGAAGTGAGCCAGATCGGCGGGCCAACCGAGATGGGCGATGGGCCCAGGGCCTGCGCCCACTCCCTGCGCCGCCGCCAACCCCTGTTGCAGGTAGGCACGCGCCAGGGTGATGGCGTCCTCTACCGGATAATCCTGCGCCACCACGGCGGCGATGGCGCTGGCGTAGCAGCAGCCGGTGCCGTGGCCGTGGCGGGTATTCAGGCGCGGCGCGGCCAGCCAGAATTCGCGGGTCTCATCCTGGTAGTAGTCGAGGCAGAGATCGCCGCTCCACTCCAGATGGCCGCCCTTGACCAGCACGGCGCGAGCGCCGAGTTCGCGCAGACGGCGGGCGGCGAGGCGCACCAGTTCGGGGCTGCTGACCGGCAGTCCGGTCAGGGCTTCCAGCTCGGGGCCGTTGGGGGTGATGAGCGACAGACGTGGCAGCAGCTGTTCGCGCACCGCCTCCAGCATATTGGGCTCCGCCATCGGGGTGCCGGTGCTGGCAATGGCCACCGGGTCGTAGACCACGAAGGGAGCCTCGATGGCCGACAGTCGGCGGGCCAGCACCTCGACATGGAGCCGGGTCGGCAGCAGGCCGATCTTGATGGCGGCAGGCGGCAGATCGACGCCAAGGGCGTCGATCTGGGCGGTGAAGGTCTGCATCAGCACGGGGTCAACCATCTTCACCGCCACCGAGTTCTGGGCGGTGATGGCAGAGATGACCGAACAGCCGTGCACGCCGAGGTCGTGCAATGTGTGCAAGTCGGCCTGAATGCCGGCGCCACCGCCGGAGTCGGAACCGGCGATGGTCCAGACAACTGGGCGGGAGTCCGTCACAGGCGGCAGATCGGCGGGGCTGACAGCCCCGCTTGCGCTGCTCACGCCTCCTCCCCTGCGGCCTGTTTCAGCGCCGCCGCCTGATGATAGATCTCGCCACCGGTCTCCTTGAAGGTTTCCGCCATGCGGGCCATGCCGCTCTCCACCTGAGCCACCACCTGCTCCTGCTGGCCATCCATACCGACCAGCTTGATCTCAACGGCTTCCAATTTCGCCGCGTAATCACGCACGTCCTGAGTGATCTTCATGGAGCAGAACTTGGGCCCGCACATGGAGCAGAAGTGAGCCACCTTGCCGGACTCCTGCGGCAGGGTCTCATCGTGGTAGGCACGGGCAGTGTCGGGGTCGAGGGCCAGATTGAACTGATCCTCCCAGCGAAATTCAAAGCGCGCCTTGGACATGGCGTTGTCGCGGATCTGGGCGCCCGGGTGCCCCTTGGCAAGGTCAGCGGCGTGAGCGGCGATCTTGTAGGTAATCAGCCCCTGCTTCACGTCTTCCTTGTTGGGCAGCCCCAGATGCTCCTTGGGAGTGACGTAGCAGAGCATGGCGCAGCCGTACCAGCCGATGAGCGCGGCGCCGATGCCGGAGGTGAAGTGATCGTACCCCGGCGCGATGTCGGTGGTGAGCGGGCCCAGCGTATAGAAGGGCGCCTCGTGGCAGTGCTCCAGCTGCTCGGTCATGTTGCGCTCGATCATGTGCATCGGCACGTGGCCGGGGCCCTCGATCATCACCTGCACGTCGTACTCCCACGCGATCTTGGTCAGCTCACCCAGGGTGCGCAGCTCGGCGAACTGGGCCTCGTCGTTGGCGTCATAGACGGAGCCGGGGCGCAGACCGTCACCCAGCGACAGCGCCACGTCATAGGCGGCGCAGATCTCGCAGATTTCGCGGAAGTGCTGGTAGAGGAAGTTCTCCTTGTGGTGCGACAGGCACCACTTGGCCATGATGCTGCCACCGCGCGACACGATGCCGGTGAGGCGCTTGGCGGTCATCGGCACGAAGCGCAGCAGGACGCCGGCGTGGATGGTGAAGTAGTCCACCCCCTGCTCGGCCTGCTCCAGCAGGGTGTCGCGGAACAGCTCCCAGGTGAGGTCTTCGGCGATGCCGTTGGTCTTTTCCAGCGCCTGATAGATGGGCACGGTACCGATGGGCACCGGGCTGTTGCGCAGGATCCACTCGCGGGTCTCGTGGATGTAGCGGCCGGTGGAGAGATCCATCACGGTGTCGGCGCCCCAGCGGGTCGACCAGACCAGCTTCTCCACCTCCTCTTCGATGCTGGAAGTGACCGCCGAGTTGCCGATGTTGGCGTTGATCTTCACCAGAAAATTGCGGCCGATGATCATCGGCTCCGCTTCCGGGTGGTTGATGTTGCTGGGGATGATGGCGCGACCGGCGGCCACCTCATCGCGCACAAACTCGGGGGTGATGTTCTGGGGCAGGCGGGCACCAAAATCGCGGCCCGGATGCTGGGTGCGCAGGAGCTCGGAGCGCACCCGCTCACGGCCCATGTTTTCGCGAATGGCGATAAATTCCATCTCGGGGGTGACGATGCCGGCACGGGCGTAGTGCAGCTGGGTGACCCGGCGGCCCGGCTTGGCGCGGCGCGGCTTGGGCAGATGCTCGAAGCGCAGGTGATCCAGCCCCTCATCGGCCAGCCGCTCCTGAGTGAAGGTGGAGCTGAGCCCCGGCAGTTCGTCGGTGTCACCGCGCTCCAGCACCCAGTTCTCCCGCAGGCGCGGCAGGCCGCGGCGCACGTCGATGGCGACCCCCTCCTCCCCGTAACGGCCCGAGGTGTCGTAGACCGGCACCGGCTCGTTAGGTTCGAATTTGGGATCTTCTTTGGTGCCACCGACGAAGGTGTCGGCCAGCTGGATTTCCCGCAAGGGCACCCGGATATCGGCGCGGGAGCCTTCGATAAAGATACGACGGGAGTTGGGGTGAGCCATCCCCTTGAGGCTGTCGATAAAGGCCTGAGCGCTGGAGCGCTGCTCGCGGCGGCTGGATTTGGTGGTATCAGATACAGAAGTAGACATAGCAAAACTCACATTAACTGGTTGAAGTTATGGGTATTTGCTTGTCTGGAGTTCGAGGAGAAGATGAACTTGCGGCGGGGTGTTTATCTCGGGAGGGAGTGCGCGCGGGATGGATCTCCGCGCAGCTGTTCTGCCACTTCCCGCTCTCAGCATGCTGTGGGCAAGGCACCCCACGTGCTGGACAACCGGACGGGACAGACTCCCTCCTGTGCGCCCTGACCCATCAAGGGTGATCCCTTCGATGAGCGGAAGAGGCTTGTTCCTCCCCCGGCGCGGTAACCCGCAAGTTACCCTTGTTCCCTTCGCAGGTTTTAACCTGATCAGGTTCCACGGATCCCGAATTAACGGTCTCAGCTTCGCGTCGTTCGACGGTCAGCACTCCGACAAGATGGCGCCAGTATAAGGGGGAAAATCTAAAGCACAAGCCGTTAACAATCTGGGGCAACGGCTGGTGCTGTGGTCAGACGGGTTACTCCCCGCGCGACCAGGTGCGGATGGCGGCGATCTCCGCGGCGGGGATCTGCAGGGATTCGAGGAATTCCTGATGGGCCTGCGGCTCCATCTTCTCGAACTGGATGTGCCAGTTGCGCATCATCTCTTCGGTCATACCGGCGGCCTGCATGATGGCAACCCAGCGAGCCTTGTCTACCATGGGGATCTCCTCGTGTGTCTGTTGGCGATAGAGGATGATGGCCCGCTGCTGACGCCTCAGCTCGGCGATCTCCTGCTCCAGTCGCAGCAGGTGACCATCGAGGCAGGAGTGGCTCTCCTGCCTTGCCGCCAGCAGGGTGCCGATCTCTTCGAGCGGCAGCCCCATGGCGCGAAAGCTGGCGATCTGCCGACCCCGTTCCAACTCGGCCTCGCCATAGCGGCGATAGCCGTTCTCCCCGCGCAGGGCGGGCAGCAGCAGACCGAGACGTTCGTAATAGAGCAGGGTGGTACGGCTCAGGCCCAGTTCTCTGGCCAGCCGGGTAATCGTCAACATAGGGGTTCCTTCATCCAGCGGGCAGAGGATAAACCCGCCTATCGTAGACGGGTCAACACCTCCTGTGGATTGACCACCACAATTTCGCTTAACGCCATCATGAGCGAGCAAGCAGCATCGTCGGGTAACAATCCGGAGAAGGTGCTGAAAGGGAGAACAGGCCTCCATCAGGAGGCCTGTTATTGAGGGTTATTGCACCGGAGTCACGGTGAGGGTCACATTGCCAAACCCTTCACTGGCGAGCGTCGCCTGATCCAGCTCCAGCGCGGTGAGGGCAACCCCTTCGGCAGAGGCGCTGCGCAGCTGGGCAGCCTTCGTGGAACCGCTCTGGGGCTGACCAATCTCTATGTCGCCGGCAAACTGGCTCTCGGCATAGAAGTCACCGGTCACTGCCGAACGGATCGGACGCAGCACGCGACCAAGGTTGCTCTGCATGGTCGACAAGCCATACTCGCTGATGGTCCAGTTCCAGTCCCACCACTTCACTTCACCCGGAATATAGCGCTTGTCCCACTGGTAACGGATGCTGCTGGCCTTGTCGCGGAACGGGCCGACGGCAAAGGTGTGTTCCCAGGTGGGGCGATTGGTCGGATGGGTATACCAGGCATTGCCGCCCCAGCGCAGGAACCCCTTCATGGTCAGGTCATAGTTGACCTCGGCCTTGAACTCATAGGGATATGAGATATTGGACTTGTAGAGGGCAACCCGCACCGGCACGCTGGAGTGCGGCGGCACCGTGGGGCGCGCCTCAACAGACACTGTCTCGGTCGTCGAGCCACCCTTCTGCTCGGCCCAGCTCTGGGTAGAAGAAATCTCGACCGAATATTCAGTGCTGGAAACCTGCGGGATCTGGAACGTCTTTTTGATGCCGACCTTCTCGCTGAGACTGTAGGTGTCGGTTTTCGACCAGTTGGTGGCCTTGTCATACTTCAGGGTCACCACCACCTGCTGGGGCAGATCCGTGTAGTTGGTCGCATTGGCAGTGATCATCTTGACCAGCTGCTTGCCACTCTCGGTGACCTGGCCGTGGGTAAAGGAGTCCGGCTCCAGGGTATAAGAGAAGTTGCTTACCTTGATGGAGCTCTTCTCTCCGCAACGATATCCGGAGCAGCCACCGTCATTGTTACCCTTAATCAACCAGCCATCGCTCAGTCTGGTGACATCCATATCTTCGCCTACATAGGGGCTGTGATTGCCGCCTACCCAGGCATATCCCAAATAATGGGCCAGATAACTTACCGGCTTAATAAAGTAATCATTGTCATGCACCATTCGCCATTGCACATCAACTTCATCACCAGCAGGAATATTCCAGGCAGAGAGAGATGGAATTTCGCCAGATATCGGCGATGTGGGATAACACCATGTTTCCCCTGCCGTTCCCTGTTTTATTTCCCCGTTATATCCAGAGCCCATGATTACCCAGCGATTGGCCAGTCCGGTAATCTGCCATTGGCCCATGCGACCAACCAGATTGCCCTTGATACTCATGGCTTCATCGCGGGTAAGAGGCCGATAGCCACTGGCGCAGACCCCCTCTCCCAGACCATACCACTTAACCTGGTCAGGGTAGACGGGTTCAGCCGCCTGAGCCTGAATAAGCATCAATGAAGATGCAAACAGCGCAAGATTGGCTGTTATTAATTTATTCATCATTTATTCCTCTTTCAGACATACGATAATTGTTATTGTTCTGAAATATCCCTTTTCATTTGACAGGCACGAACTCCAATGAACCCTGTCTGAAATAAAATAAACCACCAAAATTCATCGATGAGAAACGAAATATATGTGACAAGGAAAAATAATTAGAGCGATGACTTTATTGAGAAATACATCATAAAATTGTGGCAGGCATTATTTAATGCCTGCCACAATATGGTGAGCCATTATTAAATAAGAAGATACTGAATTACTCTTCCGGATTGATCACTTCAATTCTCCGCAATATTCCATCGGCAGAACGGACCAATACCAGTGC
This sequence comes from Aeromonas sp. SCS5, assembly GCF_001887375.1. Lineage (NCBI taxonomy): Bacteria > Pseudomonadati > Pseudomonadota > Gammaproteobacteria > Aeromonadales > Aeromonadaceae > Aeromonas > Aeromonas sp. SCS5. Next base: position 94,997 of record NZ_LFCS01000013.1, on the reverse strand, counting down.
ACTCCCTTCATGGAGATCGGCAGCCGAGCCGTTGACCCAGCGTATGTTGCGGTCGAGAGGAAACGTGCCGAGATTTGCCAGCACCAGACGCTGGCCGTCGAAGGATTGCAGGCGATCCTCTGCCCGCTGCCACTGCCCCGATCCCGCCGGCGATCTGGCCGTCAGTAGCTCGATCCGGGTGGCCACCCCGTCGGCCACCAGCAGGGAGAGGCGATCACCCGGCCGCAGGGGCTCTGCCCAGGGTTCACCCTGTCGCCAGACCGGAGCGCAGCCCCGCTCCACCTCGGCCCCCTGAAATTGCAGATGGATGCCGTCATCGTGTTCCAGCTCCACCAGCCACAGTTCGTCGGCAATCGCCTGCGCGGCACAGAGCGGCAAACCGCACAGCCACGCACACCACTTTGTTCTCTGTTCCATGTCGTTCGTCCCTGAACAAAAAGCCCATGCCGGATAAGCATGGGCTTCATTCAGGAACATTGCGAATCTGCGGCAGCGATCGGGTCACTTGTCCTCGTGGCAGCGGCTCAGGCGCATGCCGTCAAACTTGCACTCCAACTCGAGCCAGCGCCCTTCGAAAGGGGCCAGGCTGTTGTCCGAGGTGGTGTAGCCCCAGATCCGCCCGCCCTCGACCGGCCCTTCCAGATCCATCTCGTCCTTGTCATCTTCATCAAGGGCCTCGACCTTGCGCACATAGCGCACGCCGTTCTCCACCACCCCCTTCATCTCGACCCAGGTGCCGCCCAGATCATCCTCGTTGAGCCAATCCTTGAAGCGGGTCTGGTCATCGATCACGAACGGCAGACCGTTCACCATCAGCTGGCCAAGCTGCCAGGTGGTGCGGCCTGTCAGTTTGAATTCGGCAGCCTGCGCAGATCCGAGCGGCAGCAAGATCAGCAGCAGGAGAGCACAGAGAGACTTCTTCATCGTGGATCCTCGGAGTTACACTGGCGACAGGATGATGTATCCGGTGTGAAAAGAGCGTGAAGCTGCTCGCCAACCAGGAGTACAAAGCATGAAGATTTTGGTAGTGGAAGACAATCCTCAGGTGGCAGAAACCATCATGGATTATCTGGAGCTGGCCGGCCACCGGCTGGACTGTGCCTATCACGGTCAGGCGGCGCTGCAACTGCTGGCCGAACAGCGCTTCGACGTCATCATCATGGATGTGATGATGCCCCGTCTCGACGGGCTCAGCACGGTCGCCCGCCTGCGTGAAGAGGGGATCTCGACCCCGGTGCTGTTTCTCACTGCACGCGACAGTCTGGAAGACAAGCTGGCAGGCTTCAAGGCCGGTGGCGACGACTATCTGGTCAAGCCCTTCGCCATGGAGGAGCTGGAGGTGCGACTGCAAGCCCTCAGCCTGCGTGGCCCGCGCGGCGACATCGGCGCCATCACCTTTGGCGAGCTGACCATCGATGCCGCCAGCGGTCAGGCGACCCGTGCCGGCGTTCCCCTCAAGCTCGGCAAGATCCCGTTCCAGATCCTCGCACTGCTGGTTCGCCGCGCACCGGCCATCGTCACTCGACAGGAGGTGCTGGATACCGTCTGGGGAGAGGAGGAGCCCGACTCCGATGCCCTGCGCAGCCACATCTACGCCCTGCGCAACACCCTCGACAAACCCTTCCCCACCCCCATGCTGGAAACCCTGCACGGTCAGGGCTACCGACTGGTGAGCGCATGAGCCTGCCGAGCCTGCGCCACCGGCTCATCATGGCGCTCGGCGGGGCGGGCGTGGTGCTGCTGGTGCTGCTATCCGGCCTGATGATGGTGGCCGAGGACAAGATGGAGGAGCTGAGCCTGCGCCACTGGCTGGAGGCGGAAGTAACCCGTTACAGCGACGACTGGCTGCGCCTCGGTGCCGCGGCGGCGGCGCCCAGCCCGCGCCAGTTCTCCAGCTACTGGACCGAGTCGGGACGCCTGCCCAGGTGGCTACAACCCTACCAGACCCCGGGCTTTTTCGAGCACCAGCTGGGCAAGGAGGACAAACACTTTCTGGTGGCGCGCCACCCCTCCGGCAAGGGGATGCTCTATCTGGTCTTCAACGACGATGCCGATGACTACCTCGACCCCTACGAGGACAAGTTGCATCTGGCCACCCGGCTGATCGGGCTGGCGCTGCTGCTGGGCTGCCTCGGCTTCGGCATCTGGCTGGTACGCCATATCACCGGGCCGCTGCAGCGGCTGCAACACAGGGTCGCCCACCTCACCCCGGATCAGGCGGACTTCATCCCCGATGCCCCCTGGCAGGAGCTCAGGGATATCGAGTTGGCACTGCTGGCCGGCAAGCAGGAGGTGAGCGCCGTCTTTGCCCGCGAGCAGGAGTTCAGCCGCTTTGCCAGCCACGAGCTGCGTACTCCCAACATGGTGATCCAGGGCTCGGCCGCCCTGCTCGGCAAGGTAAGCGATCTGCCCGCCCCCGCCGAGCGCGCCGTCACCCGCATCCGGGCCGCCGCCGACGAGATGGCGCTGCTCACCGAGACCTTTTTGCTGCTGGGCCGCAAGGAGGAGGTCGAGCGGCCGAAGCAGCAGGTGGCGCCGCTGATCCGCCAGGAGCTGGCCCGGCTCGCCCCGCTGCTGCAGCGAGAAGCGCTCGATATCCGTCTGGTGCTGGACGAGGCGAGCGAGGTCGATTCCCCCCTCTCCCTGCTCGCCATCGCCCTTGGCAACCTGCTGAAAAATGCCCTGAGCTACGCCGAGGGCCATATCGATATCGAGCTGTGCGGCCCTGTGCTCACCATCAGCAACCCGACTGCGGCCGCGCCGGATCAGATCCTCGGTTACGGCTGCGGCCTCACCATCATCCAGCGCATCTGCGAGAAGCTGGGCTGGCAAATTGAGACCCGGCTGGAGGATGGCGTATTCAGCGCAAGGCTGGCGATGATCGCTGCCGAACAGTTCCCTCTCCCTTCTGGAGAGGGTGAGGGCGCTGCGGCACCAGCCAGATAGCAACAGGGCGCCCGAAGGCGCCCTGTTTTTTGGCTGATGCAAATCCGCGATCACTCCACCGGTTTGTGCTTGCGCCCGCCCTTGAGTTCGAGGAACTCGATGATCTTGCCCGCCACATCCTTGCCGGAAGCCGCCTCGACCCCCTGCAGACCGGGAGAGGAGTTGACCTCCAATACCAACGGGCCGCGAGCACTGCGCAGGATATCCACGCCTGCCACGTCCAGCCCCATGATCTTGGCGGCGCGCACCGCGGTAGCGCGCTCTTCCGGAGTGATCCGGATCGCCTCGGCGGTGCCGCCACGATGCAGGTTGGAGCGAAACTCGCCGGGCTGGGCCTGACGGCGCATCGCCGCCACCACCTTGCCGTTGACCACCAGACAGCGGATATCGGCGCCGTTGGCCTCGCGGATATACTCCTGCACCAGAATGTTGTTGTTGGTCTGGATGAAAGCCTCGATCACGCTCTCGGCGGCCTTCTGGGTTTCGCACAACACCACGCCTATCCCCTGGGTTCCCTCCAGCAGCTTCACCACCAGCGGCGCACCACCCACCATGGTGATGAGGTCGGGCACGTCGTGGGTACTGTGGGCATACCCGGTGATGGGCAGACCGATACCGTGGCGGGAGAGCAGCTGCATCGCCCGCAGCTTGTCGCGGGAGCGGCTGATGGACACCGAGCTGTTGAGCGCCATGGTGTTCATCATCTCGAACTGGCGCAACACGGCGGTGCCGTAGGCGGTGATGCTGGCCCCGATGCGGGGGATCACCGCGTCATAGCTCTCCAGCTCCCGTCCTTCGTAGTGAATGGAGGGGTTGTGGGAGGCGATGTTCATATAACAGCGCAGGGTGTCGAGCACCTCGACCTGATGACCGCGAGCCTGCGCCACCTCGACCAGACGGCGGGTGGAGTAGTTTTTCGGCTCACGGGATAAAATGGCGATCTTCATGACAATTCCGCTAGAAGGCTATGCCTGGGCAGGATGGGGCGGGAGAGTATAAGGTGCCACAGCGCCAAGACAACGCCAATTGTTTATCCTGACAACAAGCCAAATAACGCAGAAGCCTGCCCAATCAGCACGGCGCGGTGAAACAATAAACGGCGGCTCTGCGCGCCCTCCATAGGCTGCTCGCAAAGTCCGCCGTTTTCGCTCAAAGGCCGAGCAGATTGGCGCTCTCGTTACCCCAGATTGGGGGCGAGCCAGCGCTCGGCTTCAGCCAGCGCCATCCCCTTGCGGGCGGCGTAATCCTCAACCTGATCTTGCTGGATCTGCGCCACCGCGAAGTATTTGCTCTCGGGGTGGGAGAAGTACCAGCCCGACACCGCAGCCCCCGGCCACATGGCGTAGGATTCGGTCAGCTGCATGCCGATGGCCTGCTCGACATCCAGCAGCTCCCACAGGGTGCCCTTCTCGGTGTGCTCCGGGCAGGCCGGATAACCGGGCGCCGGACGGATACCCCGATAGTTCTCGCGAATCAGCTCCTCGTTGCTGAGGGCTTCCTCGGGGGCATAGCCCCAGTGCACCTTGCGCACCTGCTCGTGCAGGTACTCGGCAAAGGCTTCCGCCAACCGGTCGCACACCGCCTGAATGAGGATGGCGTTGTAGTCGTCGTGATCAGCCTTGTAGGCCCTGGCGATAGCCTCCTCACCGATGCCGCCGGTCACCGCGAAGGCGCCGATCCAGTCAGCTTTGCCGCTCTCTTTCGGCGCAACATAGTCCGCCAGACAGTAGTTGGGGAAACCCTGCTTCTCGCTCTGCTGACGCAGGTGGTGCAGCACTTTTTTCACTTCGCTGCGCGATTCGTCGCTGTAGACCTCGATGCTGTCCCCCACCGCATTGGCAGGGAACAGGCCGATGATGCCGGCGCAGCGCACGCTCTGATCCTGTTCCAGCTGATCCAGCATGGCGTTGGCATCGGCAAACAGCCTGGTCGCCTCCTCACCGATAATCTCGTCTTCGAGGATGCGCGGGAATTTGCCCGCCAGCTCCCAGCTGAGGAAGAACGGCGTCCAGTCGATGTAGGGGCGCAGCACCGAGATGGGCACGTTCTCGAACTTCTGCACACCCGGCTCGCGGGGCTTGGGTGGCTCATAACCAGCCCAGTCCAGCTGATGGCGGTTGGCACGCGCCTCCGCCAGCGTGATGGGGCGCGAGCGCGGCTGCTTGCGGGCGTGCTGCTCGCGGGCGATCTCGTACTCCTTGTCGATACGGGTGACGAAGTCGGGTTTGAGATCCGGGCTGAGCAGGCTCTGCGCTACCCCCACCGCGCGAGACGCGTTGGAGACATAGACCACCGGCTCCGAGTAGTTCTGCTCGATCTTCACTGCGGTGTGCGCCTTGGAGGTGGTGGCGCCGCCGATCAAGAGCGGCAGCTTGAAGCCCTGGCGCTCCATCTCCTTGGCCACGTGCACCATCTCGTCCAGCGACGGGGTGATGAGACCGGAGAGACCGATCATGTCGGCCCCCACTTCCCGCGCCGTTTTGAGAATCGTCTCGCAGGGAACCATGACCCCGAGGTCGATGATCTCGAAGTTGTTGCACTGCAGCACCACCCCGACAATGTTCTTGCCGATATCGTGCACATCCCCTTTCACGGTCGCCAGCACGATTTTGCCGTTGCTGGAGCCCCCCGACTTCTCCGCCTCGATATAGGGTTGCAGATAGGCGACCGCCCGCTTCATCACCCGCGCCGATTTCACCACCTGCGGCAGAAACATCTTGCCAGCGCCGAACAGATCGCCGACCACGTTCATGCCATCCATCAACGGCCCTTCGATGACATGCAGCGGCCGCTCGGCCTGAGCACGCGCCTCCTCGGTATCCTCTTCGATGAAGTCGGTGATCCCCTTGACCAGCGCATGTTCCAGCCGCTTGCCCACCGGCCAGCTGCGCCACGCCTGATCCCGCGGATCCTCGGCCTGAGCACCGGCACCGCGATACTTCTCGGCGATGGCCAGCAGCTCCTCGGTGGCGTTGTCATTGAGGTTGAGCACCACCGCCTCGACCTTCTCTTTAAGCTCGGCCGGAATGTCTTCATAGATGGCGAGCTGACCGGCGTTGACGATACCCATGTCCATGCCGTTTTTGATGGCGTGATAGAGGAAGACGGCGTGAATCGCTTCCCGCACCGGCTCGTTGCCACGGAATGAAAACGAGACGTTGGAGACACCGCCGGAGATCATGGCGTGGGGCAGGTTCTCCTTGATGTCCTTCACCGCATCGATGAAGTCCACCGCGTAGTTGTTGTGCTCGTCGATACCGGTCGCCACCGCGAAGATGTTGGGGTCGAAGATGATGTCTTCCGGCGGGAAACCGACCTGATCCACCAGAATGCGGTAGGCCCGCTGGCAGATCTCGAACTTGCGGGCACGGGTGTCGGCCTGCCCCGCCTCGTCGAACGCCATCACGATGACGGCGGCACCGTAGCGGCGCAGCAATCTGGCCTGCTGGATGAACTTCTCCTCCCCCTCCTTCATGGAGATGGAGTTGACCACCGGCTTGCCCTGCACGCACTTGAGGCCCGCCTCCAGCACCTCCCACTTGGAGGAGTCGATCATCACCGGCACCCGGGCGATGTCTGGCTCACCGGCGATGAGATTGAGGAAGCGCACCATGGCGGCTTCGGCGTCCAGCATCCCCTCGTCCATGTTGATGTCGATGATCTGGGCGCCGTTATCCACCTGCTGCTTGGCAACGTCGAGCGCCTCGTCGTAGAGCCCCTCCTTGATCAGCCGCTTGAACTTTGCCGAACCGGTGACGTTGGTGCGCTCCCCCACGTTCACGAACATGGATTCGGGGGTGATGATCAGCGGCTCCAAACCCGACAGGCGGCAGGCCACCGGCAGCTCGGGCAAAGCGCGCGGCTTGATGCCGGCAACCGCGCCAGCCATGGCACGAATATGAGCCGGGGTTGTGCCGCAGCAACCGCCAACCATATTGAGAAAGCCGCTTTGGGCCCACTCGCGGATATGCTCCGCCATCTCGGCGGCATCGAGATCGTACTCGCCAAAGGCGTTGGGCAGACCGGCATTGGGGTGAGCACTGACATGGGTCTCGCTGATGCGCGACAGCTCCTCCACATACTGCCGCAGTTCGTCCGGCCCGAGCGCACAGTTGAGACCGAACGAGATAGGTTTGACGTGGCGCAGCGAGTGGTAGAAAGCTTCGGTCGTCTGGCCGGAGAGGGTACGGCCGGAGGCGTCGGTGATGGTGCCGGAGATCATCACCGGCAGGCTGTAGCCCAGCTCCTCGAATACCAGATCCACCGCGAAGGCGGCCGCCTTGGCGTTGAGGGTATCAAAGATGGTCTCGATCAGAATGATGTCGGCGCCACCCTCGATCAGGGCATGAGTCGATTCGGTATAGGCGGCCACCAGCTGGTCGTAAGTGACGTTGCGCTTACCCGGATCGTTCACATCCGGCGAGATGGAGGCGGTGCGGTTGGTCGGCCCCAAAACCCCTGCCACGAAGCGCGGCTTGTGGGGCTCTTTCGTCGTCCACTCGTCCGCTACGGCGCGGGCAAGACGGGCCGCCTCACGGTTGATCTCGGCCGAGAGATCTTCCATCTCGTAATCGGCCATGGCGATGCGGGTGGCGTTGAAGGTGTTGGTTTCAAGGATGTCGGCACCGGCGGCGCAATACTGCTCGTGGATCTCGCGAATGACGGCGGGGCGGGTCAGCACCAGCAGATCGTTGTTGCCCTTGATGTCGGTATGCCAGTCGGCAAACCGTTCACCGCGGTAGTCCGCCTCCCCGAGTTTGTAGCCCTGGATCATGGTGCCCATGGCCCCGTCGATGATCAGGATCCGCTCCTTGAGACAGGCTTCCAGCTTGTTTGTCACATCCGACTTTCTGTTCGACTTTTCATTCGCCACCGCGTGTTCCTCTTACATCCGTGCAACTGCGTAAACAGCATCCTAACAGCAAACCAGCGAATTGGAAATCTAGCCGTCTATCAGTCCAAAATCGCAGTCATATACTCATTTATGGGTAATGAGTAACATAGACCCCGAGAGTACCCTATGCCCGTCCCGCATGGGGATACGTGCTTGCTATCTATCTACGAGTAAAAAATAACTATGAGCGTCTACTACACACTCTGTTTTCTGGCAGCGTTGGCGATCTTTATTGCCTTTGCCAACCAGTATGTTGTGAAGATCCAGACCACCATCGCCATCACCGCCGGTTCCATGCTGATCTCTGCGCTGCTGGTGCTGTTCGGTAAACTGGGATGGTTCAATCTGGAGCCTCTTGCCATCAAAACCATGGAGAGCATCGACTTCCAGAATTTCCTGCTTAAGGGGATCCTGGGCTTCCTGCTGTTTGCAGGTGGCCTCGGCATCAACCTCAAGGCGCTGCGTAGCCAGAAGTGGGAGATCACCATTCTGGCCATTATTGCCACCCTGCTCTCCACCTTCATCATCGGCTACGGCTTCTGGTTCATCGCCAAGCTGCTGGGCTGGGAGCTGCCGCTGGTCTACTGCATGCTGTTCGGGGCGCTCATCTCCCCCACCGACCCCATCGCCGTACTGGCCATCGTCAAGAAGATGAAGGCGCCACCCCAGATCGCCATCCAGATCGAAGGGGAGTCGCTGTTCAACGACGGTGTCGGCCTCGTTATTTTCGCTACCGTGTTTGCCGTCGCCTTCGGCGGTGTCGAGCCCACCTTCGGCAGCGTGGCCGGTCTGTTCCTGCATGAGGCCCTCGGCGGCATCCTGTTCGGCGTCGTGCTGGGCGTCATCGCTCACGTGATGATCAGCGCCACCGACGACGGCTCGCTGGAGCTGCTGCTCACCCTCTGCATCCCGACCGCCGGCTTCGCCTTCGCCAACATGATCGGCGTCTCCGGCGCTCTGGCCATGGTGGTGACCGGCATCATGATCGGCAACTGGACTCGTCACTCCGGCTTCTCCGAGCAGAGCAGCCACCACCTGGATCACTTCTGGGAGTTGATGGATCAGTTCCTCAACGCCCTGCTGTTCCTGCTGATCGGTCTGGCGCTGGTACTGCTGGATCTGGCCTGGCATGACTGGGTACTGCTGGTCATCGCGGTGCCGCTCTGCCTCGCCGCCCGCTTCATCAGCGTCTCGGTGCCCTATATGGCCTTCCGCAAGTTCCGCACCTACAACACCTTCTCGGTACGGATCCTCACCTGGGGTGGCTTGCGCGGCGGTCTGGCCATGGCGATGGCACTGGCGCTCCCCTCCGGCGTCATGATGATCCCGAGCCACGGTGTCGACCTGCGTCAGGTGATCCTGGTGATGACCTACGCGGTGGTGATGTTCTCCATCGTGGTGCAGGGCATGACCATCACTCCGATGATCGCCGCCGCCAAACGCGCCAACGGCGACTACTGATCATCCGCTGGCTGACAGATGCAACAGGGCTCCTGCGGGAGCCCTTGTTGTTGCTGGCAAAGCTGTACCGGACAAGGCCCAGCCAAACAGCCGAAAATAATTGTTTGCTTTTTATTCATTTCGAGGAGAGAATGCGCGCCGGCTAGTTAATCAGCCCTGTTTATGTTTGCCCTGCAATGCTTCACCTCACGATGAATCCTGTCAGTACCCGCATAACCTTCTTCTGATTTACTCGCCCTGAGAACCGTTCAGGCTGTCCGCCTGCGTTGCCCGGCTCTCACGGTGCAGACCCGCTCTGCCCACTCAATTTGAACTATGCAGCCGCATATTCCTTGCACCTTGCAAGAGCAGAGGCCCGCGAACGGGCTGGGTATACCTGCGCGCACGCCAACAACACCGTTGCACGCACTCATTGACCTGACATTTGCCAACACAAGGAGCAATTACTTAATTTATATAGAGAAATACCATGATGAAAACCGTACAAACTCGTAAACCCCTGCGTCGCAGCAAACCCATCAACCTGCCCGTGCAAGAGCACGACTACGATGCGTTTCTGATCCAGTTCAGCACCCGCTTCAGCGGCGGCTTCGCCATCTCCTGTGATGGTATCGCCGGCGAGTTCTCCATCGAAGAGCTCAACTGATCCCCTGCCCGACCGGGCAGCACCGATGCACAAGGGCCGCAACTCACGGCGGCCGCTTTGATTCACCCTCATCTTCCCTGACTATACACTCAGCCAACCGGCGATATTTCTCCCCTATAAGCTCACCCTTCAGCTTCAAGCAGCAGACACTCATCGGCATCTTCACTCAATTTGACCAGACGGCTGCGAACCAGCCCCAGCTTGGCCAACAGGCCGATGGAACGTTCATTACCCGGCGTGACGATGGCAATTACCTGCCCGATCCCCAGCCGGCTTTTGCCATCGGCGATGGCGGCCTGCGCGGCCTCAATGGCGTAGCCATGACCACGATACTGCGGCAGGAAGGCGTAGCCGATATCTTCACGGGGCAAGCTGTCGCGCTTGATAAGACCGCAGATACCGAGGCTGGCGCCATCTTCCCTGCGCTCGACCAGATAGAGGCCATGACCATGACGGGCATAGCTCACCGCCGGTCCCTGCTGGATATACTCCTGCGCCTGTTCGAGTGTGCGAACTCCCCGATCGCCGATGTAACGATGGAAATCGGCATCATTGAGCAGTTCGAGAATGAAGGGGGCATCGGCGATGGTCAGTTCACGCAGTACGAGACGGGGGGAGGTAATCATGGCAAGGGCTCTCTCAAAACAGGCGAAGTCAGCAGAGTGCCCCCTCGGCAACCGGCTGACAAGCAATAGCGGGCTCGCGGCCATGAAAAGGGGGCCAACCTCGGCCCCTTTTTACGATGTCACACAGCGGTAGCAGAGCAGTCAGTCAGGCGGCCAGCAACCCGGCATAGCCATTACCCTGCTCGCGCAGCGCAGTGAACTGGGCTGCGCAATCGGCCCAGGAGAGCCCCAGCTTCTCCGCTACTTTGGCAGGCCACTCGGGTGGCGCTTCTTCACCCACATCGGATTGCGCTGCCAGCACGATCGCCAGATGGATCAACCCGGCCTCGGCGGAGAACTCTTTGGCCAGCATGGGGTTATAGTGATACTCCACCGCGTTGCTGATGGTCTCGGGGAATTTCCAGTATCGCGCCATGGCAGCACCGACCTGGGCATAGTTGAAGCCGACCACCAGCTCTTCCGCCTTGGCCCGCCCCTTGTGCAATTCCAGATCGTGAATGTGGTGGACGGTGTTTTCCGGCAGCCCCACATGCATCACCAGTCGGCCAAGGTCATAGAGCAGGGCGCAGGTAAAGACCTCATCCCCCTTCATTCCCTTCTTCACCGCCAGACGACGCGCCAGCTCCGCTACGTTGAAGACGCAGCCCCAGAAATGTTTGAGGTCAATGCCGGGCACCGCAGTGACCGATTCGGTCAGCCCGCAGGCCAGCACCATGTTGCGCACCATCGCCAGTCCAAGCCGCACCGCAGCTTCATTGACGGTACCGATCTGGCGACTGCTGCCGAACTTGGCCGAGTTGGCCAAACGCAGCAGCTTGGCGGAGATGACTGGGTCCTTGTTGATCAGCTTGCTGATCTTCAGCAGATCCGGATCCTTTTCATTGAAGGTCTGGATCAAATCGCGCATCACTTCCGGGATCTGGGGCAGTAGCTTGGGCTCAGCCAGCAGGGAATCTATCGTGGGCATAGGCGTGTCCATCCATGTTATCTGTGTTCCAACCTGTTTGCCGCGGCAAACTCCCGTTAATTATGAGTAACAAATGGCTGCGTGATCGGATTGTTTATGTGGATGGTAAACGGGAGCCGCTCCGCTTCGGGTTATACTGCGCTCCTCACTCACTGATGCGAAAAACCGATGAACGACTCTCAGGAATTTTTTGACGAAGACGCGTTGCTGGAGATGGTGGAGAACCAGCTCAACGACGGTCACCCGCCCCATGTGAAAGCTACCTTGATGAGACTGGTGATGAAGGGCACCCCGCGGGAAGAGGCACTGCAATATATCGCCTGCGCCCTCGGTGCTGAGCTGATGGCGATGGAGGCCGATCAGGGCCCCTTCAATCTGACCCGCTATGGCGAGTTCCTCGACAGCCTGCCCGAGATGCCTTGGGCGGACGACTGACCCGAGCTTGATGACGGATGCAAAAAGGGCGGGTGCCGATGGCCCCGCCCTTTTTACATCTGCTGAATACCAGGCGATCAGAACTGGGAGTTGATGATCACCTCTTCCCCCAGCGCCCCTGCCAGCGGCAGTGGCCGATAGGTGGAGTTGGCCGAACGTAGCAGACGAATGCCGCGAATGCCGATCTCCTGCGCCGCCTTGATGTCGCCATCGGCATCGCCGTAGAAGATCTTCATCTGCTTATCCTTGAGCCACTGCACCTTGGTATTCTGCCCCGGCTGGTCGCCGGCAAAGATCACCGGGTTGAGCTGGTCGGCCGGAATATTCATGGTCTGCTGCAGAGTCTTGCTCACCGTCTCGGTCTTGGTGGCCGAACGACCGGTGACGAAATAGATGTGATCACCGCGCTTGAGGTGCATGGCGATGAGCTCCTTGCCCACCTCTTTCGGAACGCTGAATTCATCCCAACCGTTGTTCATCTTCTCCCAGAAGGCCGGGTTCTTCAGGTAGCTCTCATCGTTGGGAGAGAACTCCTGCTTGCCACGATAGAACCCCGGGCTGGAGAAGAGCAGGGTGTCGTCGATATCAAAGCCGACGGCCATTGGCGGCAATCCATCAAGACTCTTGGCAATCTGCTCCACCGAGACCCAGTGGATGGGGGCCTGCTGGGCCAGAGTCACAGTGGTAACACCGGCAGGAACCGGCTGGAGCGTCGCTGCCTCACGGGCAACTGCTGGCATGGTGAGTGTGGCAGCCAACAGGGTGGCAAGCAGCGCCGGACGGGCGTTCAGTTTCATAAAAAAGCGCCTTTATCTTCAAACAAAAGAGGGGGCCAATAGTGCCCCCTTGCTGCTTGGCAAACTGTGAATCTCCCGGCAAAAGGGAGCATTTGGCGCCCGATAATTAATCTTCGATTGGCAGCAGATCGGTAAAGACAAAGCCATCGCGCACCACTGTCTCGCCGACCCGGATCCCGAGTGGGCGCGCAAACATGGGGCCGTCGTAGGCCAAGGTGTGAAACTCGCCGTTCTCGCCACAAGGGTCAACCCCCTCGGGCAGAGCAGCCAGCAGTGCCTCGTCAAACTCATGGCCCCCCAGCGCACCATCCAGCTTTTTCGGATCTAGGGTGCTGATCCTCGCCTTCAACCCCGCCGTCATCATCTGCTGCGCCAGCTCCCGGGTGTTGCTGCCCCAGAGTGGGAAGAGCGGCTCGATGCCGGTACCGGCCAACTGTTTCTCCCGGTAGGCTCGCACATCCTCAAGGAAGAGATCGCCAAACGCCATATGGCGGATCCCCTGCGCAACCACATCGGCGATAAAGCCGGTCATGATGCGGGCGTAATCCTCGTTGCTGCAGGGCCAGGGCAGATCGATGGTGATGAGGGGCAGACCGACACAGGCGGCCTGCTCGGTCAACAGCTGCTTGCGCACCCCGTGCATCGCCACCCGTTCGAACTCCTGATTAAGGGTGGTGAACAGCCCAACTACCTCGATGGCTGGATCTTGCCGCAGCTGATGCAGTGCCCACGCACAATCCTTGCCGCTGCTCCATGAAAGCAGTACCCGTTTCTTTTCCATCAATCCTCCGTCGCGGGGCGCTCCAGGTTTCCCAAAAGGCTGCCCCAAAAAGATGCAAGACAGTGTTGCGAATTGCGCGATTTACATGCAAGCGGCGAGCAGCATACTCTCGATCACCTGTACATGCCCCTTGCCCGGGCTCAACAATAACTAAAAAAACGATGGGAAACATAAGGATATGACGAAAGTGACACAACAGTACGATCACGCCCGCCCCCTCAACCGGCAGGACTACAAAACGCTGGGACTGGCCGCCCTCGGCGGTGCGCTGGAGTTTTACGACTTCATCATCTTCGTCTTCTTCGCAGTAGTCATCGGTGAACTCTTCTTCCCGGCCGACATTCCGGAGTGGCTTCGCCAGTTCCAGACCTTCGGCATCTTCGCAGCCGGCTATCTGGCTCGTCCGCTCGGCGGCATCATCATGGCCCACTTTGGCGACCTCATCGGTCGCAAGCGGATGTTCACCCTCAGCATCATCATGATGGCGCTGCCTACCCTGCTGATCGGTCTGCTGCCAACCTATGCGGTGCTCGGTATCGCCGCACCGCTGCTGTTGCTGCTGTTGCGGATCCTGCAGGGCGCCGCCATCGGTGGCGAAGTGCCGGGAGCCTGGGTCTTCGTGGCGGAGCACGTGCCTGCCCGCCGGGTCGGTGTCGCCTGCGGCACGCTCACTGCCGGGCTGACGGCCGGCATCCTGCTCGGCTCTCTGGTAGCCACCGCCATCAACCGCGGCATGAGCCCGAGCGATGTGACCGACTGGGGCTGGCGACTCGCTTTCGTCCTCGGCGGCGTGTTCGGCATCGTCGCCATGTACCTGCGCCGCTGGCTGCACGAAACCCCGGTCTTTGCCGAGATGCAGGCCAATAAAGCACTGGCCGACGAGCTCCCCCTCAAGACGGTACTGCGCAGCCACAAGAGCAGCGTAGTGGTCTCCATGCTGCTCACCTGGCTGCTCTCCGCCGGGATCGTGGTGGTGATCCTGATGACCCCCACCTACCTGCAGAAGATCTATGGCATCACCCCGGCAGAGGCGCTGACTGCCAACTCACTGGCCATCGTTGCCCTCACCCTTGGCTGCATTCTCTATGGCCGGGTGATCGACCTGCTGGGCAGCGGCCCCACCTTCATGCTGGGCTCCCTGCTGCTGGCTGGCTCCAGCTACGCCTTCTATCACGGGATCGCCTCCGGCATGAGCCAGCTGGTACCGCTCTATATGCTGGCAGGCTTCGCGGTCGGGATTGTCGGCGCGGTTCCCTACGTGATGGTCAATGCCTTCCCGCCGGTGGTGCGTTTCTCCGGTCTCTCTTTCTCCTACAACGTGGCCTACGCCATCTTTGGCGGACTGACTCCCATGCTGGTTACCCTCTGGATGGCAAGCGATGTACTGGCCCCCTCCCACTACGTGGTGAGCCTGTCGGCACTCGGTTTTGTCATCGGCTGCTGGCTCTGGCTGCAGCAGCGCAACCGGCCACAACAAGCGCCGCAAGCGGCCTGACCCGAACAACAAAGCCCCGGCAGATGCCGGGGCTTTGTTGTACTGCTTATGTTCAGTTTGACCAACATAAGATAGCCTCCCTCTGGGGCATGCCACCCGCTCGCCCCCATGACTTTCAACTCTTTATCCGAGGCTCAAGATGTTCTTTCAGGTCGTATTACTCACCTTGCTGGCACTGCTGCCCATGGTCAACCCGCCCACCACGGCCACTCTGCTGCTGGGGCTGAGCAAGGGGATGTCGCGCGAGCATGTGCGCCGCCAGGTCAATCTGGCTGCCATCTATCTCTTCTGCACCCTCTGCATCACCTTCTTCATCGGCTCCTCGATCCTAGATCTGTTCGGGATCTCCATTCCTGGTCTGCGCCTGGCGGGCGGCCTCATCATCGGCTTTATCGGTTTTCGCATGCTGTTCCCCGCCCCCAGCCAGTCCAGCGGGGTGGAGATCAACCAGAGCATCGCCTTCGTTCCGCTCACCATGCCCAGCATGTGTGGCCCGGGTACCATGGCTCTGGTGATCAGCGGTGCAGCCCAGATTGCCGAGCTGCCGGCCGAGTACGAGCGTCTGTCCATCTATGGTGGCGTGGTAACGGCATTTGCCCTGATGAGCCTGATCAGCTGGGGCGTGCTCAAACTGGCCGACCCGGTCTGCAAGATCCTCGGCGCCACCGGCATCGATGCCATGACTCGCATCATGGGCTTCCTGCTGGTCTGCATGGGTATGCAGTTCTGCATCAACGGCATCAAGGAAGTTGCGCAGGACCCGGTATTCCATGGTGCGCCAGCGGTTCAAACAACTCCCCACTTGCCGCAAATGGACGGCCATTTTGATCAGCTGCCGAAGCCGCACCAGCAGTGATTGAAAACGGTATCAAAAAGTCCCTGACGATCTGCACTGATCTTGTTCCTGATCATGTTATTGACACATGAATGAGTTAGTTTGTTTTTCATACAGACTGTATTCAGATGGACGCTGATAGGTTTGTTGATGAATACCCACTCAACTTCAGGAGAGTATGCAGATGGATAAGATGCTGACCGAAATAGGGAGCCATAGCCTGTTTCATGAGTACCTGAACGTGGTTGGGGTCACAAGCCCATCCCTCGCCAAGATCGAGCAACGTTGGGAATACAAGGAGCAGGAACAACTGGTAGCCAAGATCCAGATCGACAAGCAGGGCAACGCCCGCTACTTCATCGACGCCCGCGCAATATCAGTCAACTGATACTCTGTATCCTTACCAGCCCCGGCCCACTAACCGGGGCTTTTTGTTTTCAATGACTCCGAATAACAAAAACCCCGGCACATGGCCGGGGTCTGCATATCGCCGGGTTACGACTCATTTCACTTACTGGGTGCCACCTACGGTGAGCTGATCCAGTTTGAGGGTGGGCTGGCCGACACCAACCGGCACGCTCTGCCCCTCTTTGCCGCAGATACCGACGCCGCGATCCAGTGCAAGATCGCTACCCACCATGGAGACCTGGCTCATCGCCTCGGGGCCGTTGCCGATCAGAGTCGCGCCCTTGATGGGGGCGGTGATCTTGCCATCCTCGATGAGGTAGGCCTCGGAGGCGGAGAAGACAAACTTGCCGGAGGTGATATCCACCTGACCGCCGCCGAAGTTGGGGGCATAGATGCCCTTCTTCACCGAGGCGATGATCTCGGCCGGATCGTACTGACCCGCCAGCATGTAGGTGTTGGTCATGCGGGGCATCGGCATAGCGGCGTAGGATTCGCGGCGACCGTTGCCAGTGAGCGGCACCCCCATCAGACGGGCATTCTGCTTGTCCTGCAGGTAACCCTTGAGAATGCCATTCTCGATCAGCACGTTGTAGCCACCCGGCGTCCCCTCGTCATCTATGCTGACGGAGCCACGCCGACCCGGCAGGGTGCCGTCATCGACGATGGTGCAGTGTTTGGAAGCCACCTGCTCGCCGATGCGGCCAGCAAACGCGGAAGAGCCCTTGCGGTTGAAGTCCCCCTCCAGACCGTGACCCACTGCCTCGTGCAGCAGCACGCCGGGCCAGCCGGCGCCGAGCACCACCGGCATGGTACCGGCCGGCGCATCGATGGCGTCGAGGTTGACCAGCGCCTGGCGCACCGCTTCGCGCACATAGCCAAAGGCGCGGCTCTCCAGCCCGTCCAGTTCGAGGAACCAGTCGTAACCAAAGCGGCCACCACCACCGGCACTGCCGCGCTCGCGACGATCGCCCTTCTCGGCAATGACGGTCACCGACAGCCGCACCAGCGGGCGAATATCGGCAGCCAGGGTACCGTCAGTCGCGGCCACCAGCACCTCTTCGTAAACGCCGCTGATGGAGGCCATCACCTGATTGATGGCGGGATCCAGACTTCTGGCAAACTTGTCCATCTGCTCCAGCAGGGCAATTTTCTGCTGCTTGTCGAGGGTCTGCAGCGGATCCATAGCAGGATAGAGCAGGTTCGCTTCGGTGCGCGCCCATGCCTTCACCTTGCCGTGAGCACCGGCAGCGGCGATGCCGCGAGCAGCAGTCACCGACTGTTGCAGCGCCAGCAGGCTCAGCTCGTCCGAGTAGGCGAAGCCGGTCTTCTCGCCGCTGACGGCGCGTACCCCGACCCCCTGATCGATGTTGTAGCTGCCATCCTTGACGATGCCATCTTCCAGCATCCAGGACTCGTGCCAGCTGCGCTGGAAATAGAGGTCACCGAACTCCACCTGATGGCTCATCAGGCTGCCGAGCAGCTGCTGCAAGCGCCCTTCGTCGAGGTCGTTGGGGGCCAACAGGGAGGCACTAACCTGGCTCAATAGGCTCAATCTTCTTCTCCACTCTCGTAACGAGATGTTTTAAATCGTCTTGTCGACGGGTTGGCAACAAGCCACGCCATCACAACAAACGGGCATGGGTCAGCACTGGCATGGTGCGATGCAATTCGTCGATAAATCCGGGCTCCATCTGCGCCAATACGGTGCCACGCCCGGACTCTTTGCTGGCCAGCACCCGGCCCCATGGATCTATAACCATGCTGTGGCCCCAGGTCTGGCGCCCCGTCTCGTGAGTGCCGCCCTGATTGGCAGCAACTACGTAGCACTGGTTTTCGATGGCGCGAGCCCGCAGCAGCGGCTCCCAGTGCGCCTCGCCGGTCACAGCGGTAAAGGCGGCAGGCACCAGCAGCACGCGAGCTCCGGCTCGGGCCAATTGGCGATACAGCTCGGGAAAGCGCAGATCATAACAGATCGAGAGGCCAAGGGGACCAAAGGGGGAGTCCACCACCACAGGCGACTCGCCGGAGCTGAAGGTCTCCGACTCCCGGTAGTGACCGTGATTGTCCGCCACATCCACGTCGAACAGGTGGATCTTGTGGTAGTGGCCCCTGAGCTCACCGCTTGGATCAAACACCAGCGAACTGGTGTGAATACGGTCGGAACCGGCGATGGTGGTCGGCATAGCCCCAGCCACCAGCCAGATGCCGTACTCTCGCGCCCATTCCACCAGTTGTTGCTGGATGGGCGCGGCTCCGCCCAGATCGGAGCTGGGATTGGAGCCGATTGCCTCGGCACCATCCAGATAGCCCTGTCGTTCGCCAAACAGGGCAAAGTTCTCAGGCAACAGCACCAGTAGCGGCCGCTCTTTGGGCAAGGCAGCCAGCTCGGCGGCGATCTGCTCCCGGTTATCCTGCCAGTGACGGCCAGATACCAGCTGTATTGCGGCTAACCACATGACTCTCTCCTTGTCACTGTTGCAACATTCAGATGCAGACCGCATCCCCGGGTTGCAGGGTGTAATCCAGCACAATGATACGTTCCAGCACCGGGCGGAAGATGGCCTTGAGAGCATCATGATCCGGGTGGGGCAGATAGCGCTGGCGGGCCGCTTCATCGGCGAAGGTCATCAGCACGCTGTGGGTAAACCCCTCGGCCCGCCCCTCCGGGCTGTCATCACGGCCCCACTCGACGGCGGTGACGCCGCTGACCTGATGGGGAATGGCCAGAAAGGCGGCTCGCACAGCCTCGATCTGGTCAGGCAAGGTGCCTTGTTTGAAGGCGATCAGCAGGATATGTCGGATCATGGCTCACTCCTTGTGATGGTGCAGGTCAGGGCTGGTTCGGGCTACCCGGTTGCGGATTCAGCAGAAAGGGAGTGCTCTTGGCCGCAGGCAGCTTGGGCGCCACGGCATCGACCGCCTCTTTCTGCTGCTGGTTGAGCTTGATGCGAGCGCGATCCCGGCCAGCTTCGATCAGCTTGGGATCGTCGAGCGGGCCCGAGATGCGAAAATCGATGCGGGTCACCACATCCACCACCGGCTCCAGCAGCTTGGAGAGGGCCAGCACATAAAGACCGGTCACCGGCGTGATGGAGAAGGCGGCTACCACCGGCAGCGTGCCCCCCAGATTGGGGGAGAAGCTCAGCTCGTAATCGAGCCGCCAGCGCACCAGATCGGCAATCCCCTCGCCGCGCAAATTGCCGGCGGCCCCTTTCATGAAGAAGTCCTGATTATCCACCACCCCCTGCTTGATCTTGGCAGAGGCAGACATGGATTCGAAATAGAAGCCCTTGTCGAACACATCGCGAAAATCGAGGCGCAACTTGCGCAGCAAGGAATCGAGGCTGAGCAGGGAGAGCAGCCGCGCGCCTTTGTCGTTAACCTCGCGCAGGGTGCCGCCTTCCAGCTGATAGTTGGCACTGCCCCCCAGGGTTGGCAGGTTCGGGCGGTAGGGCACATCCTGCCAGTTGAGATCAAAGGCGAGGGAGCCGGGCGCATCACCGATGGGCGAGGTGTAGCCGAGCCGCTTGAGCAGCAGCTCGCTGTTCTTGCTGGTCAGCTTGCCACGGGCGCGGGTCTCCATCCGGTTGCCATCGGCCAGCCAGTCGACGCTGCCGGTGAGTTGGCTGCCCGCCAGCCGGATATCCAGATCTTTGAGGGTCACCTTGTTGGCCCCCGGCAGCAGCTCGCCTTTCACTTCGCCAAGCGGCAACTCGCCAAAACGGCAATCGACGCAGCTCACCTTCAACCAGGGGATGGAGGCCATGATGGCGTTATCCTGTTTGGCGTCGGGATCCGGGCTCAACTCTTCGCTTTTGCCGGACCAGTAGATACGGGCAAACTTGGCGTCGACCGGGCGGTTGGCCACCACAGGAATGCGGATCACCCCCATCACATCGGGACTGTCGAGCATCACCTCGGTCGCCTGATTGACCGGCCCCACCGTGAAGTGAGTCGCCTTGATGGTGGCGCTGCCGATATTCGCTCGCGCCAGCCGGCCATCCACCCACCACTCCTGCGGCAGGAAAGAGGGGCCAACCACAGCAGTGCCGGTCGGCACATTGCCGGAGGGCAGCCACTGCTTGAGTCGGGCCAGCCAGCCGCCGACATCAGCCTCCTGCTGGTTGATGGCGAGCAGCATGGGGACATCGCGCAGTACCCGCGCGCCCGGCTGACCCACATCGATCCGCACCCGGCTCAGATAGGGCACACCTTCGCCGTAAACCAATCTGGTCTGCATATCGACATCCGCCCCCAGCACGGCACGAATATCGGCACTGCCATCTCGGCCACGAGCGATCACGGTGAGCGGCAGGCGGCTGCCACTGCTCTTGGCCAGTGGCGAAGGGAGATCGAGCGCCATCCCCTGCAAGGTGGAGTCGAGGCCCAGCTGGAAGCTGAACGGCTTGTCATCGGGCAAGGTCAGCCCCAGCTTGCCGCCCCAGTTGCTGCGGCCGTTGAGGATGCCGTATGAGGAGATGGCAGCGGGCTGGCGCCGGCTATCCCACTGGCCTTTGAAATCGAGGTCGACCTGATAGCGGTCAGGATGCTGGCGCCCCTGATAGTTGAGAGTGAGCGGCTGATTCCACAGGGTCGCCTTGAGGTTGCTGAAGCGGGTCTGCTCGTTGTCATATTCGAGCCGCCCCTGCACCTTCTCCAGCGGCAGATCCAGACTGGCGACCCGCACCTTGTTGTTGTTGAAGGTGGCATCGCCGCTCGCCTTCACCTCGCTCTCGCCGTCGAGGGGGATATCGAGCTTGAGCGCCCCCTTGAGCGGGCCACGCACCTCGATCTCCTCCAGCGCCTGCCCCACCGAACTGCCCAACGGGGAGTCCTGCAGATAGTCGCTGATGGCCTTGCCCTCCCCCTGTACCTGCGCATCCACGTAAAGATGGCCACCCGGTGCGAGATCGGGGATCCAGGCATGCACCGAATCGGAGCTCGCCTTGCCCAGTTTGGTAGAGCGGCTGCGCATATCGAGGCTGGCATTCTGGAACAAGAGATCGATCTGCAGGTCGGTAAGTGGTTGCCAACCGGGGAAGAATTCGTAGGTGGCCTGCTCCAGCGGCACCGCGACCTGGAAGATGCCCTCACCCTTCTCGTAGGGGAAATCCCTGAACTCGCCATACCAGAGCAGGTCGGCCCCCCTGGCCCTGCCGCCCTTGATGGCACCACTCAGGTAATCAACCAGCTCCTTGTCCATCACCTGCAGCGGGAAGTAGCGATAGGCATGACCCGCATTCTTGACATCGATACGGCCGGTCAGCGCGAGGAAAGGGTGCTCGAACAGCTCGAGGCGAAAGCGGCTGGCCAGGGTCAGATCCGGGTTATCCAGCGCGATATCCTGCCCGTAGATCACCCAGCCTTGTGTCTCGCGCCACCAGTCGAGACGGGCCGAGAAATTATCAACCGGGATCGGCTCCTTGAAGTGGCGGGCCGGATCCAGCGTGTCTTTGGCCAGCGCCAGTCTGGCACTGCCTCCCGTTGGGGTCAGCCAGAACTCGCCGTTGAGATCCTGCATCCCGGGTACATCCTGCCACGCCTTGAGGCGCACCTTGCTGAAGCGACCGCTGAGGGAGAGATCCTGCCAATTGGCGTTGGCCAGCAGGGTGAGATCCTGCACCGAGCCCTGCGGATTGGTCTGGCGGAGGGTCTCGCAGAGCGTCGGGTAGAGCGCCGAGACCAGCTGACTCATCTGGGTGATCTTGTCGAACTCTATGCTGGGCAGATAGCCCTGCACCCGATCCCCGATCCGCTCCAGCTGCAAGCGGCTCTGCAACCAGGGTTTGCCGTCCAGCTTGAAGGTGACGTTGTGGCTCGCCAGTTGCCAGTCGGTGCCGTCCCGGCGTAGCTGGATCTTGCCGCCATCGAGGCCGAAACGGTGCATATCCCCGTTCTTGGGATCCTTCCATATCAGGTAGTTGGATCCGAATGCCAGCAGGGTATTGCCCAGCTGACCGTTGGCGAAATCGCTCCAGAGCTGAAAGTCGAGCAGGCCGGTGATGGTCGGCTCGCCAGCGTGGATCCGCGCCAGCATGGGGCTGATATCGAGGCGGTTGGCGCCAAGATAGAGCTGCCCCTTGAGGCGATCGAGACGCGCTTCCGGTGCTTCAACATCGAGGATTAGGTCGAGGGTGCTCTCGCCCACCCCGTTGATGAGATAGGCCTTGCCGACCCCCTGATGGCGCTTGCCACGGTTCTGCCAGCGCAGATGGGCGATATCGAGCGCCCGCATGTCGCCGAGCGCCGTGGTGATGCTGAGGCGGGTATCGTGCACATCGAAGGTGGAGAGCTGGGTCAGCAGAAAGCGCAGCAGGGCACCCTGCTGGGGATCACCGGATGGGCTGTCGTCAGCCGGCTGACTGAAATCGAGGGTGATATCGCCATCGCTCAGGATCAGCTCGCCAAAGACCGGCTTGAGCTGGTTGAGGGTGCGCCAGAAGTCGAGATGAACCCAGGCCTTGCCGAGCTTGATGGTATAGCGCCTGGAGTCGGGGGCGACGGCGAGCTGTTGCAGCTCGAGGGCCGGGCCGGACTGTGTCCAGCTCAGCCCAATCTGATCAACGCTGACCTTGATTTGCGAATCGCCGAGCAGAGAGTTGATAAGGCTCTCCCGGTACTGATTCAGCAAAGGGCCTCCGACCCGTACCAACGTGACCAGCATGGCCAGCAGTACGAACAGAACCCCCAGGGCCAACCAGCCCCGACTCAGCCAGCGATAGACCAATTACATCATCACCACGTCGAACTGCTCCTGACCACAGAGGGGTTCGCTCACCACCCGCACCTGCTTGCCGATGAATACTTCCAGCTCCGCCAGACTGTGGGACTCCTCGCCATGGAGGTAATCGGCCACCGCAGGCGCGGCGTAGACGGTGAACTGATCCGCATCGTAGGCGCGATTGACCCGGATGATCTCCCGCAGGATCTCGAAGCAGACCGACTCCACCGTCTTGACCCGGCCCCGCCCCTTGCACTCGGGACACTCGGAGCAGAGCACATGCTCCAGACTCTCGCGGGTGCGCTTGCGGGTCATCTCCACCAGACCGAGCTGGGAGAAGCCGTTGACGTTGGTTTTGGCGCGGTCCTTCGACAGCGCCTGCTCCAGACTGTGCAGTACCCGGCGGCGGTGATCCTCGGACTGCATGTCGATGAAGTCGATGATGATGATGCCACCGAGGTTGCGCAGGCGCAGGTGACGGGCGATGGCCGCCGTCGCCTCGACGTTGGTGTTGAAGATGGTCTCTTCCAGATTGCGATGGCCGACAAAGGCGCCGGTGTTGATATCCACCGTGGTCATGGCTTCGGTCTGGTCGATGATGAGGTAGCCGCCGGATTTCAGCTCCACCTTGCGCTCCAGCGCCCGCTGGATCTCGTTCTCCACATCGTAGAGATCGAAGATGGGCGACTCGCCGGGGTAGTACTCCAGCTTGCTGGCCAGCTCCGGCACGTACTCCTCGGTGAAGCGCTTGAGCTGATCGAAGCTCTGGCGGGAGTCAACGCGGATCTTGTCGAGCTCGGCACCGACAAAGTCGCGTACCACCCGGAACGCCAGACTGGGATCCTCATAGAGGATCTTGCAGGGAGGATACTTCTGCTTGCGCTCGAGGATCTTGCGCCACAGCCGTTTCAGGAATGCTGCATCTTGCTCCAGCTCCTGCTCCCCCACCCCTTCGGCGGCGGTGCGGATGATGTAGCCACCCAGCTCATCCACATAACCGGCCACGGTACGCTTGAGACGCTCGCGCTCGGCTTCGGACTCGATACGCTGGGAGACGCCGACGTGGGCACTGCCCGGCATAAAGACCAGATAGCGGGATGGCAGGGTGATGTCGGTGGTGAGACGGGCCCCCTTGGTGCCCAGCGGATCTTTCACCACCTGCACCATGATGTCCTGCCCCTGACGCACCAGCTCGGCGATGTTGCCGACCTGGAACTGCTCCTTCTCCTTCACCGCCACACACTCGGTGTGGGGGACGATATCGGAGGCATGCAAAAAGGCCGCCTTGTCCATGCCGATATCGACGAAGGCCGCCTGCATGCCCGGGAGTACCCGGCTGATCTTGCCTTTGTAGATGTTGCCGACAATGCCGCGCTTGGCCTGACGCTCTACGTGCACTTCCTGCAGCAGACCGTTTTCGACCAGAGCGACCCGGGTTTCGGAGGGGGTAACGTTAACCAGCAGTTCTACCGACATAAGTAACCTTGCCTGTTCCAGTTTTGAATTCTTATACAGCCAATCCGGTACAACGCGCGCAAGGACGAACGCAGCAGCACAGCTGACGGGAAATTACCTGAGCTGTTCCAGATGATGCTTGATCAGCAGATCCGTTTCCAGCAGGGGCAGGCCGACCACGGCGCTGTAGCTCCCCTCGATACGGCTGACGAACTTGCCAGCAATACCCTGAATGCCGTAGGCCCCGGCCTTGTCACAGGGCTCACCGGTCTGCCAGTAGGCCTCGATTTCGGCCTCGTCCAGCTTGCGAAATGCCACGTTGGTGGTGACCAGTCGCACGTCACAACGATCCTTGCTGGCCAGCGCCACCGCCGTCATCACCTGATGCACCTTGCCGGAGAGCGCCTCCAGCATGTCTTTGGCATCGAGCAGATCGGAGGGTTTCTCCAGCACTCTGTCGCCCAGCACCACTATGGTGTCGGCGCCCAGCACCGGCAATGCGTCAGGCGCGATGGCCACACCGGCCATCGCCTTGTCGCGGGCGAGACGGCAGACATAATCCTGCGCCTTTTCGCCCTCTTCCCGCTGCTCGGGCACATCGAGTTTCAACACCTCGAAACGGTAACCAAGCTGGGTCAGCAGTTCGCGACGACGGGGAGAACCCGACGCAAGATAGAGTTGCAGTTCGTTGTTTTTGCTCATATTTACCTGATATTGAAGCGGCGCCGCACTTTGCGCAACACCAGAAACACCCAGGGCCATATTAGCATCGTCGTCAACGTCGACCAAAAGTAGGCGAAGTTGAGGCTGGCCCGGCTAAACAGGTGCTCGGCCCAGAAGACCGTCAGTTTGCCCACCAGCGAGAGGCAGCCGATGATCAGCGCCTGCTGCCAGAGGGAGAAGTTGCGGATCTTCTGGAACTGGAAGGCCGCCAGATAGGTGGTGATGGCCATCGCCATGGCGCGCACGCCGAGGGTGCTGCCAAGCAGCACATCCAGCAGCAGACCGGCCACCCAGGCGGTACCGACGTTGGTCCGGTGCGGCAACGCCAGTGCCCAGTAGATGAGCACCATGGCCAGCCAGTCCGGACGGAATGGATCAAATTCAAAGGGAAGCGGCAGGATCGACAGGCTTAAAGCCAGCAGGATCGAGATCCAGATCCAGATCCTGCCACTGGCGGGTTGCAGCATCAGCGAGTGGCTCCTGCGGCGGACGCAGCGGCAGCGGGGGCCGGGCGTTCGCCATCCTTGTCATTTACCTCGGGCTTCTTGTCGGTCCACAGCAGCAGCAGATAGCGCAACCGATCCAGCTCGACCAACGGTTTGGCCTCGATCTGGGCGAAGGGCTTACCCTCCACATATTCGGAGCGGGTCACGGTCGCCACCGGATAACCTTCCGGGAAGCGTCCACCAAGACCAGAGGTGACCAGCAGATCACCCACCTGAATATCGGTGTTGCGCGGCAGGTTGCGCAGCTCCAGCTTGTCGAGTTCGCCACTGCCGGAAGCGATGGCGCGCAAATCGTTGCGCAGCACCCGCACCGGAATGCCGTGGCTGGAATCGGTGATCAGCAGCACGCGACTGGTGGTGGAGCCAACATGGAGCACCTGACCAATCACGCCCTGATCGTTGATCACTGCCTGACCGTTGTAGACGCCATCCAGTGCCCCCTTGTTGATCAGCACCTGATGGCTGAAGGGGTCGGAGTCCACCGACAGCAGCTCGGCCACCATCTTGCGGGACTCTTTGTGTACCGGCGAACCGAGCAACTCGCGCAGCCGCTGGTTCTCGTGCTCCAGCTGATCCATTTTGAGCAGGCGGGCGCGCAGGGTGAACAGTTGTTGCTCTTGCTGCTTGGTCTGCTCGATGAGATCGGCGCGGGTCTGCACCTGGGTCGACATGGTGTCGAGCAGGGTGCCGGGCGCATTGGCCATGTACTGCAACGGACTGACTAACGAACTGAGGTAGACGCGGACGTGGCTGAACACACCGAAGCGGGAATCCGCGACGATGGCAGCAATGGAGATGATGACGGCGAGAAACAACCGTAACTGAAGCGAAGGGCCTCTACCAAAAATGGGTTTCATGGGTCGTCAAAAAAGAGCCGGCACGCTGGCCGGCTTTGGGTCTTATTCGTAGTGGAACAGATCGCCACCGTGCATATCGATCAGCTCCAGCGCCTTGCCGCCGCCACGGGCCACACAGGTGAGGGGATCTTCGGCAACGACGACAGGGATACCGGTCTCTTCCATCAGCAGACGGTCGATATCTTTCAGCAGCGCACCACCACCGGTCAGCACCATGCCACGCTCGGAGATGTCGGAGGCCAGTTCCGGCGGAGACTGCTCCAGCGCCACCATCACGGCAGCCACGATACCGGACAGCGGCTCTTGCAGCGCTTCCAGGATCTCGTTGGAGTTGAGGGTAAAGCTGCGCGGTACACCTTCAGCCAGGTTGCGACCACGGACTTCGATCTCGCGCACCTCTTCGCCCGGGTAGGCGGAACCGATCTCGTGCTTGATGCGCTCGGCAGTAGCTTCACCGATCAGGCTGCCGTAGTTGCGACGGACGTAGCTGATGATCGCTTCGTCAAACTTGTCGCCACCGATACGGACAGACTGGGAGTAAACCACACCGTTCAGGGAGATGATGGCCACTTCGGTAGTACCACCACCGATATCAACCACCATGGAACCGGTCGCTTCGGAGACCGGCAAGCCGGCACCGATGGCAGCGGCCATAGGCTCGTCGATCAGGTAAACCTCGCGGGCACCGGCACCCAGAGCGGATTCCTTGATGGCGCGACGCTCAACCTGAGTGGAGCCACACGGTACACACACCAGCACACGTGGGCTGGGGCGGAAATAGTTGTTGTCGTGAACCTGCTTGATGAAGTGCTGCAGCATCTTCTCGGTCACGTAAAAATCGGCAATCACGCCGTCTTTCATCGGGCGGATCGCGGAGATGTTGCCCGGGGTACGGCCCAGCATCTGCTTGGCGGCATGACCGACAGCAGCGACCGATTTGGCGTTCCCGCGCTCTTGGCGAATGGCGACAACTGAGGGTTCGTTAAGGACGATCCCTTGATCTTTTACATAGATCAGGGTGTTGGCAGTTCCCAAATCGATCGACAGATCGTTGGAAAAGACGCCTCTGAGCTTTTTGAACATGGCTACGGGAAATCCTAAGAATTTGGAGGTGCAGAAAACCGGCTAACTTTACCAATGCCCACCCCAATGGGCAAGCGCTCAAACTGTCGCCAATCAATCAAGCGCGACAAAAGTGCGAGTCATTACTCACTTGCTCAGGCTTGCCAGCCCTCATAAACAGGGTGTGGGGGGGAGAAGATGCTTCTCACCCCCTGTTGTGGCACTTCAACGCAATATTTCACGGCGATAGATAATTCTGTCATTACCGCGGGTCGAACCGAAGATAGCCTCCCCTTGCAGGGTCAGCGGATCAGAGAGCCAGAGCGGTGATGAGGGTTGCTTCGCCAGGTCCACCTTGTAGGGAATACGTACTGCGATCCCGGGTCTGGCAAACTGGAACAGGATCTCGCCATCTTTTGCCATACCCGACATAGCACCGGGAGGTGTGCTGCCCAGCCCCAGCTTGATGGGTAACCCCACACCCAGATTCAGACTACTGCTTGCCGCATCAAACGAGTGACTTGGATTGAGGAACGCAATCCCCTGACCAGCAAGGGATAGCTGAGTGCACTGATCCAGCTTGTTTAACACCCAGTTGCCCGCTTCGTAATATTGCATCTGCAACGGCACCGCCAAATCTGCCGACGCCAAACCGGCCTGAGTACCGGCAAACAAGCGCCCAAAATAGGCCTGCATTGGCACGCTATCGATCAATCTTGCATTGCAAGCAGCCCCGCTACAATTGCCAACTACTGCATCGTTGAAGTCAGGCGTAGCGATCAAGGTATTGCCGCCGTCGTTGTCGTTCATATAGAGGCCGAACAGCAGCGACTTATAGGGACCATCCGGCTGGGTATCAGAAAGACGAGCCAACGACGTGGTGCCGTTATTCAACACCGCCTTACCGTTGGCCCATGGCAGCGAAGCAAGGCTGGTCAGCCGGCTCGCCAGAGATTTGCCGTCCTTGTTGTTGGCGACGGAAATATAGGCACTGCCCTTGGCGAAGGCGCCAGTATAGTTCTGGGTCTGTCCCCCGGACTGGTTGCGAGCCCGCACATCCAGCGTCACCCCAAAAGGTTGCCCCATGTAGGAGAAGACGTTGCAGGCCGGCATTATGTCGCCACTGACCAGATTGAAGTCGGTCGGCACAAAACGCCCCAGTGGCGCGCTCTGGGCTGAAGGGATGGTATAACCGAAGTAACCATTGGCTGGCGGGGTTGCCGTCATGCTGAATACCCCAACCTCGTTCACCGTCTGGTTGACGGTGTTGATACTGTTGGTTGCCGCCGCATGGTTATAGGTTGCGGTTCCTACCGTGGCATTGGTACCAGGTGTTGGCGCAACCAGGGTAGTGCCAAGGGCAATACCATTCAGGACAAAGTTGGGAGTGGCCTGATTCCCCGTACAGAGATCGTTGTCACTACCTGACTCCCAGGCCATAGCCTGGATCTGGATCGGGAAAGTCGCCCCCGTCTTTCGGAAAACCGGGCAGCTTGCGTAATTGCCGGAACAGCTACCACTGGAGCTGGTGATACAGAGCCCCACCGGCCGAGCCACAAACTGATCCGATCCTGTCATGATCAGGCCGGCTTCATTGCCACTACCGTCATAGCGGGCATCCAGCTGCACCTGACCGGCATCGGGATACGCGACCGTTATGGAAGATTGCCCCTGAGCATCAAAAGCGAGAGAGAGGGGGGTTGCAGCGCCCTGACTGGCACCAATCGTACTGCCGTTGACGCTCATCTGGCTGTTATAGGGGTTATTGGCAGGGGTGATATAGCTGCTCCAGAACTTGACGCTCTTGGTCTGACTGGCAAAGCCCGGCACGCACTGCTTGGTCACATCGCTTTTTTTGACCGCCTTGATGGTGACCGTCTGTGGCTGATTGGAATAGGTATCAGGCACATCGAAGAAGAAGCCGCTGTCGGCAAAACTCAGAGTGCAGGCCGCCGAGCTGAGTGTACCGCTACCCGCTTTACAGAGTGTGGTACTGAAAGGCTTGGTCGTTGGCGAAGAGCCGGATACCCCTATGGTCACCGAACTGGCCGTATTGTTGCGCAGTTGCACCGTTGTCGTGCCGCCGGTAAAAGTAACCGTATTGCCACCTATCCAACCATTGCTGGCAGAAGTGGGAGTAAGACTCAGAGTCGCGGTCACCGGGTCTGTGATTAGCGTGGTACAAGCTGGATTGGCGCACGCCTTGATCGTCACAGTTTCAGGATTGCAGGTCAGTGCCTGACCTGAGTGATAGAGCTCGAAGTGGTCAATCTGCACACCGACGGGATTGGAGCGCAAAGCACAAATCTGAACGTTATCGAGCTCGTGTATATTCGTCGATCCACCTGTGGAGCCTGTAAGGGAAAGCAGGAAATCATTGGGCACCTGAGATTGACCGCTCAGGCTCTGGGCATTGAACCAGTCGATCAGTGTGACGTAACCGCTACCGGTATCCCGTTCCACTTTGACCAACGACTGCCCGGTAATGCGGGAATCGATTGTGAGCTGGTACTTGTGATTGGAACCGCCATTGCCATCAACCGTCGGGCTCAGACAGTTACTGAAGGTGTTGGTTGTCCCATTGTTGCAGGCGCCTCTGAGATAGTTGTAACCACTGGTTCCGGAACCAGAGCCCCTAATGGCGACCGACTGTCGCCGCTGCCCGACGTTGGTCGTGCCGCCCTCGCCCGAATAGTTACCGAACTCGTCGAAGCCAATCCCCAACCAACCTCCGGCAAAGCCGGAGATACCTGGCTTGAAACCATAGCCAAGCGGACCACCAAATGCTCCAGGCTGCGGTGTCACTGTCGCATCGGATAGCACTACCGCCATCCCATCAGCCCCGTTGCCGCCGTATGCATAGTGGTTAAAGGAGATAGTCACCAGATTGCTCGCAGCAGGAAATAGGCGCTGATAGGTCGTCGAGGTAGCCTGATTGCCTACAGCCTGAGTGATACGCAAGCGACCACTGACAATTGAGGGAGTGAAGGAGCCGCTGCTGGTTTTCACCACCCAGTCGCTGCTCAGGGTACCGGACGAGAAGTTATCGCTAAAGCAGGTCAGTGACGGGGTAAACGCCTGATCATTAATGGCGCTGCTACTGGCCATGGTCAGGGAGCGGCTGGTGGCACGTCCATTGATGACCGAGGTGTTGTTCATCACCAGAGAAGCATCTGAATAGACATAGCCATTGAGCAAAGTATCGCTGTTGAGCGTGATGTCCTGATAACCGAAAAGCAGCAAGGACCCCATGCTGGAGCGATTCAAAACGGCGCCATTGAGCTGTGCAGACTGATTGACGAAGATCCGCACATCACCCTGTATCTCGATCTCGGCCCCCTGATTGAGGATCAGCTGATCGATCCAGTAATCCCCGCTTGGCAGCACCAGCTTGGCGCCGCTACCCGCTTCCAGTTTCTGGATCCGGTAATCGCTACGGGCAGAGGAGAAGGTGACGGTACAACTGTTATAGAGAGATAGATTGGAAAACTGGTACTGGCTCGCACTACCCAGGTTGATACTTTGCCCGGCAGTGCAAAAAGAGATGCCGCCACTGCTGCCATTACCGGTTAGAAAGGAATTCGCGCCATTTGTAGAAAGGCCTTGAATAGTATTAGTTGCAATAGTGCATAATCTTCTGCTGCCATTGGCATTATCACAGCTATCAGTGGGCATGCCGGAACCTTGATTGGAATAGCAGAAGTTGAGAGAGCTACCTCCAGTTCCGGTTATCTTGGCGCTGTTATTCATGGTTAAAGTGGAATAATTATTTCCCCACCAGCCACACCAACCATTACCAGCCCCACCATGTCCTTGCACAACCGCAGGAAAATAGGTTGAGTTGTTGATAGTCTGAAACGCCCCGGCCGCGCTACTGAATATCCAGAAGACCAGCATCAACCAAACCTTGCGCATCAGGGTGTACCTCCATCAAAAGCTTCCACCATCACGGTTCTGCTCACCATAAAATCAGGGCTATCCGAGGTGAGGTCACTTGTTCCGCATGTACCAACACTCTCCAGTCTATAGCCGTTGGTCACGGTTCCGTTGTAAGTTACCGGCACACTGCCGCAACGCACCACAGCCTGACACCCCGCAAGCCCGGGGTTGGCGGTAAAGTTGACTGAAGTGGTTGCCGGGCACAACGCGGGAGGAGCCGGCTGGGCGAGAGTACGATTGGGAAACAACCGATAGAGCGCCACTTCCAGCCCACTCTGTGCCGCCAGCAGGGCCCGCACACTGCGCACCTCCACGGTATTTTTCTCGCCGCTGTCGACCAGAAAACGGCCCATGGCCGCAGCCAGCAGTGCCATGACCACAATGACGAAGAGCGCGATCATCAGGGCGCTCCCCTGTATAGCTCTGGGCGGGCGCGAATCAAGGGACATTGAGCACCTCGATCTTGTGGTTGAACGTGACCGACTCCCCCTTGCGCTCGAATACGAAGCGCATGCCAAACTCCCCTTCCGCGTTGAAGGCTGAGGTTTCCCGATAGAAATTGCCGGAAGCAAGAGAATCGGCCATCAACACGCCGGTGGCAGGCAAGGATGCACTGATGGCAGCACTTGCCCGGGTGATCGTGCTGCCCTCCACGCAATAGCGAACCTGCTGATTGGCAAAATAAACCCGGCTCCCCGGCGAAAGGCCAGCCAGACTCTCGGCACTGGTATAGCGGATGGATTGTGCACCGGATACCGGAGTCTGCACTGCTGTGACGTTGGCCACGCAGCGCCCGTAATCACAACCACTGCTCAGGGAACTCGCACTGGAATTGGGTAACGGAAAGACCACCATCAGATCACCGACTTTGACTGCAGTCGCATCAGTGCTCAGGGGATCCGTCGCAGCGGCAGGCGTTGCCATCACCAGCTCCAGCGTGGAGCTGCTACCAGATACCGTTTTGTTCAGGGCAAGGTAGCGGCTGGAGGTGCTGATGGGCCAGAAACGCAGGCAGACACCGGAATCAACCCAGAGGCCGCCCGCAGTCTCGATCCGCTCAGAACCGGGTACCGCATTGCGCAACTCGCGGTTTAGCCGCTCCATAGCGAAACGGGCATCGCTCATCAGCTGCTCACGACTGCTGGCATCGCCGTAGATCTGGGTACCAATACCGATAAACTGGCTGGTAAAGGTCGCCATTATCCCGAGCAGCAAAATTACCATCACCAGCTCGACCAGAGTAAAACCGCTGGCTGAGCGCAAAGCGGTAGGGACAGTGCTATGGCTCCGTTGGATAACTCTGCCCATCAGTAATTCCCCCGATAGAAGGAGAAATCGAGCACGCTCTGATTGGGCAGGCGAACCTGCAAATCGATGCGCTTGCCTACCGAGCAGGGTGCCGTACAGTTCTTGAAGGTACCATCGCTGAAATCAACGGCACTGACAGCGATTTTGACCTGATAGTTGCGATACTCAGCGCTGCCGATACCTGACGAAGTCTGGGTAAACCAGCTGGCATCCCGCCAGTTGCCTGCCGTATCGAAGTCATCCACATCGTTGTAGGCGTAGGGGGCTGGCTCACCATCAGAACCATAACTGCCTGAACAGGGTGCAATCGTCACACCGGCAACCTGTTCGCCACAGCGATAACGCCCGCCATTATGATCCGACTGCTCATCAAACGACTTTTGCAGGATCTCGCCAGTCAGGCGCTGGGCCAACTGGGCGGCACGCACCTGCTGCACCGGATCAACCGCCTGCGGCGCCTGATTGATGAGTAAACCGAGAATGCCGGTCAGCGCCACCGCCAGCAGCACTATGCCGACGATCAGCTCGATCAGGGTAAAACCGCGTTCAGGGGTTCTCATGGATATAGCCCTCTGACTCGATCCTGATTGCCCCCGTCTCGCGACCATCGCTTACCTGCAGGGTACATCCCGCACTGCAAACCCCGATTGGTCGTCCCATCTGATCGAAACGGAGCACAAAGCTGCTGTTGTTATTGAGGGAGATAGTCATACCGGCAGAAGGGGTGACCGGACGACCACGGGTGCGTTGATTGCCACTCCAGCTGGCAATGGCGCCAGGTGCGGGACAAACTGCGCCGGCAACAGCCTGGGTAATATGAGCAAAACTGGATGCATCGACCACCAGCTGGGTGCAGCGGTTGGCAGGCTCATGCATATTGACTGTCTGCACCAAGCGCAGCCGGGTCAGCAACTCATCACGCAAACTTTGAGTTTCAAAGCCGCCTTTGCCCAGCCATTTGGGCACGGCAAAGGCGGCCAGAATCCCGAGTAATAGGATGACAATAACTAATTCAATAAGGGTAAAACCATGTCTGCCAATTAATCCTTGTCGCATGCCACAATTACCCATTTGAAGAAGGCTGAGAGCAAACTCTCAGCCTTCAGTATCATCTTGTTAATTACAAGCGTTCGTGACTGCAGATGGAACCGCAGTTGAAGTAGCTTCGGTATAAGTTACATAGCAAGTTGCCGAACTGGTAGATACTCCGTTCGGGAAAATCTTGATGGATGCAGGGTTAGAACCTGTCGGGGCTGCAAACACCCAATCATTTGCGTTCAGCTCAACAACGGCGGACAAAGCAGCTGAAGTCGCAACAGGGTAGCCAAACAGAGTCGAAACTGTCTTGCCATTGCCCAGATCCAAGGTATAAGCAGTACTTTCTTTATCTTTGCCTTTAAGCACAGCCTTGCTGTAAACCATGGCGCCAGCCGAGCTCAAGGATCCTTCAACCCCTTTCAAAGTGGACGTTCTTGCATCATCCTGCAGATTCAGGAACTTGGGCGCGGCAGTCACTGCCAGAATACCCAGAATGATGATCACGATAACCAGTTCGATCAGGGTAAAACCCGCCTGTTTTTTCATTGCACTTTCCTCTGTCAATTAATGTTGGTGGTCACCTGACCGGAGGCCGGACGGTAACTGAAACTCATAAATGCATCAGTACTGCCTTGCGGATCCTGATACTTGCCATCGCTGCCCTTACTTAAACTATTGACCAGATAGTAACGGCAGACCGAATCCAGTCCATTACTGCTCACGGTGGCATAGTATTTCAGGTCATTACCACTACCGCGCACTTCACTGAAGCTGGCCGTAGCCTTGGGCGGGTTTTGCAGCAACCCCTCCCAAATTTTCAGACACCGCGCAGCCGTCAGATTGGCAGGATCCACATCGGGAGTGCCGCCAGCTGCGGTATCCATCGGATAACCCGGCGATAACTCGCCGTTGCTGATCTGGGTATCGGTCGGTGTTGTGAGATAGAAACGGGAACCGTCATAGAGTACGGTGTTGAGGCTATCCTGTTTGGCCCGACCCTCGGCTTCCCACTGGGCCCGCACCAGAGATACCCCGGTAGCAAAACCGCCGGAGACCCCCTCGACACTGGCCTTCTTCGCCTCGTCAGTCACATCGAGAAAACGGGGCAACGCCGTTACCGCCAGGATCCCCAGGATCACGATGACGATCACCAGCTCAATCAGAGAGAAACCTGCCGTCCGTTTCATCATCCCTCTCATTGGCACTCTCAGTGCCGTTGATTTCATTGTCATGCACCCTCCCCAATAGAGCCTGTATTATTTCATGCAGACTCAAAAAAATCATGCCGTTAGGCTCTATCATCGCCCTTGTTCAAGGTGATTTAATCACGCGCCCGTCAGAAAATTGATAAAAGAGCCAATAACCATCCCACCCGATGTCGCAACCACTGCCATCGGCGCGGGCCAGAAACTGCAGAGGAGGTAGATCCTCCTGCTGTTCTCCCATCAGCGCCAGCCACAGCTGCCGGCAATCAGCGGAAGGGGATTGCAGTGGCGACAGACCAAGTGGCCAGCCTCGCTCATCGAAATGCCAGCCCTGCTCACCCACATAGAGCGTCCGGGGCCGCCGCTCATCGAGCCAGAGGCCGTGCAAACGTTGTGCCCGTTCGGCAAATTGCACACCCAGCAGGGTGAGAGTGAGTTGCTGTGCCTCCTCCCGGTTGTGCTGATAAGTGCGCGCCAGCGTAGCCACGATAATCATCAGCAGGATCACCACCGCAATCCGCCGATAGCCGCCGAGCCAGCGGTCATCCTGCACTGCCTGTCTGCTCATCCAGCCCTCGACTCCCCGCGGCTACGCCAGCAAATTACTTGCCTCTTACGGCTCTCATCATGTCCCACATCGGTGTGAAGATACCCAGCGCC
This sequence comes from Aeromonas sp. SCS5, assembly GCF_001887375.1. Taxonomy (NCBI): domain Bacteria; kingdom Pseudomonadati; phylum Pseudomonadota; class Gammaproteobacteria; order Aeromonadales; family Aeromonadaceae; genus Aeromonas; species Aeromonas sp. SCS5. The sequence goes on along the minus strand of NZ_LFCS01000013.1, from coordinate 59,232 downwards.
AGGATCAGCACCATCACAGCGACAATCCCAATCAGGATCGGCTCGATCCGCGCGGTGAGGCTCTTGAGGTCATAGTCGACCTCTCGCTCGTAATATTCAGCTGCTTCATGGAGCAGGTCATCGACTTGACCGGTCTCTTCACCCACCGCAATCATCTGCATTACCAGCGGGGTGAACAGTCCGCTGCTGCTGGCGGTGCGCAGCAGGCTCTCGCCCCGCTCGATCCCGGCCCGCATATCACGGATCCGGCCAGCCATCCAAGCGTTATCCACCGCATCAGCAACCAGCGTCAGGGCCGTATTGAGTGGTACCCCGGCTTTAAGCATCATGGAAAAACTGCGGGCAAAACGGGCCAGCAGAGAGCGCTCTATGATGGTTCCGACGATAGGCAACCTGAGTTGCCAGCGATGCCAGGTCAGCTTGCCCTTGGGGGTCGCTACCCAGCGCCGCCAGCTGACAACAATAGCAATCAGGGTGGCGAGCATCAGCCACCAGTAGTGCACAAAGAAGTGAGAGGTCGCGAGCAGGATCCGGGTCGCCAGCGGCAGCTCCACCCCGAATTTGGCAAACATGCCGGCAAAGACCGGTATCACCATGATATTGAGGATCACCATGGCAATGCCGATGGCGATCAGCACGAAGCTGGGATAACGCATCGCCGTCTTGATCCGCTTGCGGGTCTCCAGCTCCAGCTCGAAATAGGTGGCAAGCTGCAGGAAGGCCTCTTCCAGCTGGCCGGTGTTCTCCCCGACGTGGATAATGGCGATAAAGAGACTGCTGAATACTCTGGGGTGAGCCTGCATCGAGCTCGACAAGGGTCGGCCGTTGCCAAGATCCTCTCCCAGCGCATGGAGCGCACGTTTGAGCGGCTTGCTATGGGTGCTCTCCTCCAGCCCGGCGATGGCGCGTAAGATCGGGATCCCGGCCCGGGTCAGGGCATACATCTGGCGGCAGAAGATCACCAGCTCGTCGAGTTTGACACCACCTTCCAGCAACAGCGACCAGTTAAGCTCAGCCCCCTTGGCCTTGCCCGGCTTGAGCTCGGTAGGCATCACACCACGGCGCATCAATTGCTCGGCCGCAGCCATTTCGTTGGCCGCCTCCACCACACCGCTGGTAGCGTTGCCCTGGTTGTCGCGCCCCTTGTAGGCAAAGTTAGCCATCGCTTACCCCAAATCCTCGGCCAGCCGGAGCACCTCATCCACCGAGGTGATCCCCTCACGGGCATAATCGAGGGCAGTGAGGGCCAGCGGCCGATAGTGCTCATGCTGACGGGCCGCCTTGGCAAAACCCTCAGCGTCATTGCGGCGCAGTGCATCCATCATCGGTTGATCCAGCTCCAGCAACTCGTACACCCCGATCCGGCCCGAATAACCGGTGAAGTTGCAGCTCTGGCAACCACGCCCCTTGTGATAGGTATGCTGCCCGGGGGCCTCTCCCGAGAGCACGGTAAGCCAGGTCGTCTGTCCTTCGTCCGGCACCTTCTCCTCGACACAGTGTTCGCAGATCCGTCTCACCAGTCGCTGGGCAACAACCGCCCGCAGGGCACTGGCCACCAGATAGCCCGGAGCCCCCATATCGATCAGGCGCAGGGCACTGGTCACCGCATCGTTGGTGTGCAGGGTAGTCAACACCAGATGACCGGTGATGGCGCCGCGCAGGCCGATCTCCACCGTCTCGTTGTCGCGCATCTCGCCCACCAGCAGGATGTCCGGGTCCTGACGCAAGGTAGAACGCAGCACGTGGGAGAAGGTGAGGCCAATCTTGGGGTTGACCTGCACCTGGCTGATGCGAGGCAAACGGTACTCCACCGGGTCTTCAACCGTGATGATCTTCTGGCTCGCCTGATTGAGCTCGGAGAGGGCACCATAGAGGGTCGTAGTCTTGCCGCTACCGGTCGGGCCTGTCACCAGGATCATGCCGTGTGGCCGTTTGAGCTGACGGCGGAAACGGGTCAGGATATCGGACGGCATTCCGGTTTCGGTCAGCGAGAGGATCCCCGAGGATTGATCCAGCAGACGCATCACCACCGACTCGCCATACTGCACCGGCATGGTAGACATCCGCACGTCCACATCACGGCCGCGCACCTTCATGTTGAAACGGCCATCCTGCGGCAAGCGCTTCTCGGAGATATCGAGCCCCGCCACCAGCTTGAGACGCAGCACCAACGCCTGAGCGATACGCACCTCGTTGAGGATATTTTCATGGAGGATGCCGTCGATCCGCTGGCGAATGCGCAGCACCTTCTCGTCCGGCTCGATATGGATATCCGAGGCGCCAACCTGCACCGCGTCTTCAAACAGGGAGCGCAGCAGCTTGGCCACCGTCGCCTCCCCCTCATCATTAGCTCCCAGATTGCTGGAGCCCAGCTCGAAGCCGGAGTCCTGATACTCCTCCTGCAGCTGTTCGGCGAAGCTCTCGATTTCGCGGGTACGGCGGTAGAGACGGTCGAAATACTCCAGCAGCTGCCCTTCTCGGGCAACCGCCAGCACCATGATGCGCGGGCTTAGCAACGCAGCGATGGCATCCAGTGCACTCAGATCGGCCGGGTCCGACATGGCCACCGTCACCCGATCGTCGGTGAGATTGACCGCCAGCGCCCGGTAACGGCGCGCCTGCACCTCGGGCAACAGCGGCACCGCGGCAGCATCTATGGTGAGGTTGTTGAGATCGAAGAAGGGTACATCCAGCTGACGGGCGAGGAACTGCAGCAACTGCACCTCGCTGATAAAGCCGAGGTCGATGAGGGTGGTGCCCAGCTTGCGGCCGGTCTGACGCTGCTGCTGCAGCGCGAGCTGCAGCTGATCATCGGAGATGATCTGTTCCTGTACCAGCAGGTCGCCGAGGCGCATTTTCAGTCTGGGTTGTGCCATTGCTACTCCGATTCCTGTTGTTCTCTTCCCCCCTTGCTCCATCTGATCCGGTGATCGTCAGGGAGCAAGCTGGGCAATCCGTTGTTCCAGCCAGCTGGTGGATGCTTCACCCAAGTTGCCATGCAGCTGGGCATTGCGATAGGCATCGAGGGCACGCTGGCTGTGGCCCTGACCATCCTCGGCCACACCGAGTCCCAGCCACCAGCGCCCCTGATCGGGCTGTTGGCGCAGCAGCTTCACATAGAGATTGGCCGCCTCGACATTCTGTCCCAGCTCCTGTGCCAGTCCAGCCCAGGTGGCGTAATAGTCCAGATTGCTGGCGAGATCGGGCTGATAACCAGCCAACCAGCCCAGCGCCTGCTGCTGCAACCCCTCGCTAATGGCAAGACGGGCCAGTAGCAGGCGAAAATCGGCCTGTTGCGGATCGAGCCGGATCCCCTCCTCCAGCAGCTGGCGTGCCTCGGTCAGCCGCCCTTCTCCGTAGAGCAAGCCGGCCAGCTGTTCACGGGCGCCCTGGTTATAGGGATCGTGGGCCAGCACGTCGTAGTAGTTGTCCTGCGCATCGCGCATATTGCCCTTGGCCATGGCGGTAGTCGCCTTGCGCTCCGAGAGCGCTGCCAGCTCTTTGGGTGACAGCTCGACCGTTTCAATCTTGAGCGCGCTCGGCTTGCGCGGTGCGGCGGCAGCCTGCTGCTCCGCAGCCAGCTCGGCATACAGCTCGGGCTGCAGCTCCTCATCGGTCGGCGTCCGCTGGTCAATCTCGCTGGAGGCATCGAAGGGAGCACCTTCCCCCGGCGGAGCCAGAGATGCCTCGTCTTCTGCTTCTTCCTCTGCAGATTCCGCCTGACGGGGCAGAGGCAGGGTAGCGGCCACTTCGGCCGATGCGGCTGAAGCGACCGGCTCGGCAACTCGGGCAACCGCATCGGGAGTGGCCTGCTCACTGACTACATTGGCTTGCGGCGCCACCGCACGGGTTTGCTGCCAGTAGATCCAGGTTCGCCACCCCAGGATCCCGAGCGCCAGCCCGCAGAGCAGGGTGAGCAGCAACATCCACCAACCCTGCTGGCGCGCCGGAGCGACGTAGACGGCCGCCCCTTCGGCACCTTGCTGGCGCTGCTCCAGATCTTTCAGCATCTGGTTGATCACGCTCATGACCAGACTCCATAAGCCAGGGCACATCCCAGCAATAGCAACAGCGGCCACCAGCGCCGCGGCGCAAAGCGGCTGGCATCGTCGGTATCGCGAATGGCGAGCCCTACCAGCCGGCCATCAACCTGACGAGCCCCCTGACCATAGGCCAGCATCAGGCACTTGTGCGCCAGGATGTTGATAAGCCTTGGCACCCCGCGCGAGGCGCGCCACAGCAGGCGCAAGGAGCGGCCGGCGAACAGCGGCGCACCGCGATAGCCGGAGACCTGCAATCTGTGCTCCAGATAGGCACGAGTCTCGTCAAAACTGAGTGGTCGCAGGCGATAGGAGAAGCCAATGCGCTGGCGCAGCTGACGCAGATTGGTTTTGGCCAGCCGCACATCCAGTTCGGGCTGACCAAACAGCACTATCTGCAACAGTTTGCTCGACTCGGTTTCCAGATTGCCAAACAGCCGAATGGCCTCCAGCGTCTCGTCCGGCAGAGCCTGTGCCTCGTCGATCAGAACCACCACCCGACTCCCCTGCTGATGCAGGCTGATCAGATGGCGATGGATGCGATCGGTGAGATCCAGCTCGCTCTGATCCCGCACTGACAGCCCCAGCTCCAGTGCCAGCGCGGTGCGCAGCTCGGCTGGACTGAGGTGGGGATTGGGCAGCCAAGCCAGGCGTACTGGGCACTCTTCCGAGCCCAGCTCGCTCAACAGTTTGCGGCAGAGCAGCGTCTTGCCAGTACCCACTTCGCCGGTCACCTTGATAAACCCTTCCCCCTGAGCCAGCGCCCAGTTGAGCACCTGCAGCGCCTCTTCATGAGGCGGCAGGCCGTAGTAGAAACCGGTGTTGGGGGTAAGGCTGAAGGGCGCCTCCTGCAGGCCGAAATGAGTCAGGTACATCAGTCGTTACCTGCTGCCACGGGCAAGAGGCCTCTGCGAACAAATCGCCGCAGGCCACCCGGAATAAGACTGACCGCTCGCTGAGTCATGAGTTAGCCCTTGGAGGGATACCACTTGTCGAGCAGATCGGCGGAACGCTGCAACTCGTTCTGCCAGGTTCCATCTTCCACCACAGTCGGCTTGAGCAGAATCACTAGCTCCACCTTCCTGTTACTTTCACTGCGGTTGGTAAAGGCTTCGCCCACCCAGGGGATATCGCCCAGTAACGGCACCTTGCTGACAGCCTCCTTCTTGTCGGTCTTCATCAGACCGCCGATGACAATGATGTCGCCATTTTTGGCCTGTACCACGGTATCTGACTCACGAATAGAGCTCTTGGCGAGTGGTAATTCCAGGATGTCGCTGTCAGTCACCTTGATGGTCTTGGTTTGCTCTTCGGTATCAATGACTGAGGGGTGAATATGCAGCAGCACTTTACCCTCTTCATCGATCTGTGGCGTGACATCGAGAGAGATACCCGAGAAGAAAGGAGTCAGCTCAACATTAGGCGTAGTTCGGTCACCACTCGCCGTACTCACCGTTGTAGTCGAAGCATTGGTGACAAAATATTCGTCGGTACCGACTTTAATCACCGCCTTCTGGTTATTGGTGGCGGTAACGCGCGGACTGGAGAGGGTATTCACATCGCCCTGGGTCTTGAGCAGATTGACGGTCACATCGAAGTTGCCGTCGGAAATCTTGAAGCTGGCTCCACCACCGAGCGCGGTAAAGATCTGGTTGGATGTACTGGGCAACTGAGTATTTGCCAGAGAGCCGCCAGTGGTCATCCCCTTGCCATCGGCAGTTGCAGAGAGTTTGTTCCAGTTCACTCCCTGCTCATAGCCTTCGTTAAGCGAGACTTCAAGAATCCGAGCCTCCAGAACCACCTGACGCTTGAGATGATCTTCCGACTGGCTGAGGAACTCACGTACCGCCTTGAGCTCTTTTGGATAGGCCCGCACAGTCACCAGACCCGCCTGTGGGCTAGTGATCACGGCTCGTCCATCCCCGTTGCCAATCAGCGTCTGCAGTGCATCGCGCAGATCGGTCCAGTAGTCGCTATTGCTGTCGGTCTCGATCCGGGTGCCATTGCCACTGCTGTTCGAGTTGCTCGAGTTATTTGTCGTGCTATTGGTCGTGCTGTTGCTGGATGAGCTGTCGAAATTGCTGTTGCTGCCGTTGTTGTTGTCATTGGCAGTCACCCCGCCAGTACTGACCGAGGTGCGGGAGAGGCCGCGCCGGGAGAGCATCAGATAGTTGACCGGGATGGTCTCGGTACGCAGGCCGGCAGGATAGATATGGAAAACACTCCCTTTGCGCTGCACGTCGAAGCCATACATATCGCCAACTACCGCCAGCACTTCGGGCAGGGTGACATCTTTCAGTTCGACCGAGACCAGCCCGGAGACCCCGGGATGCACCGCCACGCTATAGCGGGAGCCCTTGAACAGGGAACCGAAAAACTCCACCGCTTCCACGTCATGGGCAGCAATACGCAGCCGCTTCTCCGACATGGCAACCGGCATCTGCGGCCGGTTCAGTTGCAGCAACTCGCTCTGCACCGACTTGGGCAGCGTGGTCAGGGGGGCATTTTGCTGCTTCTGCTGCTCATTCATCGCCTGCTTGAGCGCGTCCTTGGCCTGGGTTGGCTCCGGGTGCTTGTAGGTAGTGCAGCCTGCGGCCATCATGGCCAAGGTGATCAGACAGAAACGGTGTATTTTCATGTAATTAGTGCACCCTGCAATGAAACTCGATAAACCCGGCTTACCTGCCAATGGCTAGTGCGGCTCAAACCCTGATCTTGCTGGCAAACAGTGCCACCGAATGGCGTTTTCCCGCCTTCTCCAGCACCACCGCATCGGCGTTGATGGCCACCAGCTTGTAGCCGTCCACCTGCTGCCCGACCCGATAACTCTTGCCATTGAGTACCGCCAGTGCCGGGCCATTACCCAGCATGATGCTCTGCAGCTTCGGCAAGCCGACGCTGTTCTGGCCGGTTGCACTCGCGCCAACCGCCACATCGGCCAAGGGCGCAGTGGGATCCTGCAACACTTCGACCGGCTCGGCTTGCGCCAGCAACGCAAAGAGGCAAGCTCCCAATGCAAACCATCTAGCCACGAATAAACTCCTTGCTGGTACTCAGGGTGTAGATCTCCATCTCCACCACAGCCCCCGGATAGGCTTTCACCTGATAGTCGAACTGTTTCCAGTAAAAGTGGCGAGGCAACGCCTCCAGCGCCTTGAGATATTGATATACATCGAAATAACCGCCTTCCAGCTGGAGACGGATACCGTGTTTGTAAAGATTGACCTTCTGCCCCTGCTCTCCGGCCATCAGTGGCGTCGGCTCCAGTGAACTGAGTGCCAGCATATGGAGATTGGCAGAGCGGGAGAGCAGCGCCTCCAGCACCTGCGGCATCTCGTGCGCCGGGATCAGATCGACGGTCTGGGCCTTGAGCGCCTCATCGACAGCGGCAAGATCACTATCCACCCGGGCTAGCTGTTCACGAACCCCCTGATTGGGATCCCGCTGCAGACGAGCCTGTTTGCCCAGATTCTCCAGCCCGAGGATCTCGAGATCGCGTTCGGCCGCGCTCAGGGCCATGCGATCCTGTTGCAGCCGGGTGTCGGCACCATCCAGCCAGCCATAGACGCTGGCAGCCACCAGCAACACCAGCCCGGTCAGCAGGATAAGCACCCGCTCCCGCTGGCTCAGGGCTGCAATCCGCCGGGACCACTCCTGCCATTGTGCTTTCAGGTTCATCAGGGCTTCTCCCGCGCAATGCCGCTCAACTGGAACGCAAGACGCCCCTCCTTGTCACGACTCAGGGTCAACTCGCCAAACTCCTTGCCCATCAGAGTCGGCGCCTGCTTGAATCGGTTGACCCAGGCCGGCACATCCTGACTGCGACCGGCAAAGCCGGAGAGATTGATCCGCCCTTCGAGGATCTCGATCCGTTGCAGGGAGAGATTGCTGCTGCGAATGCGGGAGAGATCGGCCATCACTCCGGCATACCCCTGCGATTTTTGCAGGGATAAGGAGCCCAGCTGGCGCAGCAGCTCCTGTCTGGCCCCCAGATCATCCTGCTTGTTGAGCAACTGCTGCTGCAGAGCCGGATCGGCCAGATGGCGCGCCAGATCGGCATCGAGTCGCTGCGCCTCGCTGCGCTTGAGCGCCAGCTCGGCATTGACCTGTGCCAGCGCCCTGCTGACACTGTGCTGCTGCCAACCGTAACCGGCGCCGACCAGCAAGATAACAAGCAGAGCAACACCCCACGCCAGCACCATCTGGTTGAGGCTGGCCCACTGCCGCTTGGGGTGAAACTCGGCGCCATAGAGGTTTATCTGACGTTTCATCAGGCATCCTCCCCGATGGCGGCAGCATAGGCCGAGAGGTATTCGACCCCGGCCAGTACCGCCTTGTTGGCCATGGCTGAGACAGCGAGGCCGAAGGTATGCTCCATGTGGCGAACCAGAGTGCCGATAAAGGGCGAGGCGACGGCAAGCTGCATCTGGCCAATCTCCGGCAGTTTGAGCTGGCCGACCAGATAATCGAACGAGCGCTGGATCTCCAGCGCCAGCGAGTCGAGCAACATGCTGTCAGGCTCCTGTTCGCCGGTCAGGGAGGCAAAGCCGCGCAACTGGCGGGAGAAACAGAGCCCCCCCTGATGGAAAACCAGCAGTTGCAGATCCTGCCCCTTCGGCTGCCAGAGCAGCATGCGCACCGCCTCATCCGCCTCATAGAGGGAGGTCAGCGCCAGCTCGTCACTGATGATGGATTGCAGGGTGGCAATGCCGTTGATCGCCTCCGCCAGTTGCTGCACCCTGCTTTTGGGCAGGCAGATGACATTGATCCGCGGTCGACCGGCGGGTGGAGTGGGCAGATCCACGTAATCCATCGCCAGCTGCAGCACCGGCTCGTTGACATAATCCTTGATGGCCCAGGGGAGCGCCCCCGCCATTTCGGCATCGGGGACGGCAGGCTTGTCGATCTGGATCTGCTGATAGAGCGGGGCGGCCAGAGCAACGCGTACCCGGGATTTGGCAAGGCCGTGGCGAGTGAATAGTTCGTTGACGGCGAGCGGCCACTCTTGCGGGCTGTTGATGGCGCGCGTAGCAAACACAGGGGGATTGCCCACAGCTGCCAGCATGATCCTGTCATTGGCCAGCAAGAGCCCCACCTGGCGGCTTGGCGTCGACCGTCTGAACAGTTGTTTCATGTAAGCCCGCCCGTCATTAGTGATTAAATGAGTGAAACATTAACATAAACAGCAGATTAGCCTCCAGACAAAAGAGGGACTCACCATTGCAAGCCAACCCTTCGCCGTCGGCGTTTGAAATCAGTGCCATTGGCCCATCACCACTGCAAGCGCTCCACCATCCCCTGCTGACCCGCTATGGCGTCGAGCTCTGGTGCAAACGGGACGATCTGATCCACCCGCTCATCTCCGGCAACAAGTGGCGCAAGCTCAAGTACCATCTGTACCATGCCCGCGAACACGGCAAATGCCACCTGCTCTCCTTTGGTGGCGCTTACTCCAATCATATCCATGCCTTGGCCGCTGCTGGCCATCAATTTGGCCTTCGCACCACAGGTATCATACGGGGCGAAAGTGACTCAGTCAGCAACTCTACCCTGAGCGATGCCAGACGCTGGGGCATGGATCTCGTTTTTGTCGATCGGCTGAGCTACCGGCGGCGGCAGGAGCCGGAATGGCTGGCTCAATTTGAAGCCGCAGACACCCTCATCGTTCCCGAAGGCGGGAGCAGTCCTCTCGCCATCCCCGGCGTGGCCGAACTGGTAACCGAGCTCCCCTTCTCGCCGGATCTCTGGGTGCTCCCCTGCGCCAGCGGCGGCACCCTGGCCGGCCTGATTGCAGGCAAGCGGGAAAGGGAGCAGATCCTCGCCATCGCCGTGCTCAAGGGAGGCAACTTTATCGCCGACGAAGTGCGCCGCCTCTACTCCGCCGCCGCCACAACCCCAGGCTGGCAGATCGCACTGGATCATCACGATGGAGGTTACGCCAGATTCAGCCCGGCGCTCTGGCAGTGGGTACAGGCCTTCAGCGCCGAAACCGGTCTGCCGCTGGAACCCATCTACAGCGGCAAGGCAATGTACGGGCTGTTTCGCGAGCTGGCTGCGGGTCGCATTGCCCCGGGCAGCAGGATCGTCTTTATCCACACCGGTGGCATGCAGGGGCTGGCCGGGCTCAGGGAGCAGGGCCGCCTCTGAGACATCAGGCTTCGGCCGGTTCCATCACCAGTCGCTCGGGCAGCGCAAACCAGGGGCCCTGCCCCGCATGTACCCCGAGGTGACGCAGCATCTTCCACTCGTCACCACTCTCGACCCCAACAGCCAATACCCGGGTCGGGGTATTGGCGCAGCCGCCCACCAGACTGCGCACTGCCATCTGGTTCACCTGGCGAGCATGGATCTCCCGCACCAGGCTGGGGTGGAGCTTGAGGAAGTTGATTTCGAACTCCTTGATGTACTGGGTGCTTACCACATCCTGGCCGGCATGATCGATGGCCAGCATGCATCCGAGCATCCGCAGGGAGCGCAGCGGTCGCTTGAGGGCTTCGAAATGGCGGGTCACCTGCGCCTCGGAAAGTTGCAGGATCAGCCGCTCGTTGGTACTGCGTGGCAGCTGGAACAGAGCGAAGAAGAGCCAGCGCTGGAAGTCGCGATGGAGCAGGCTCTGGGCGCTGAGAGCCAGACTGACCGGGCAGCTCTGGTCGGAGCGCTGACGCAGCAACGCCAGGGTCTGCTCCGCCACCAGCCGATCCAGCTGGAGCAACAGCCCCACCTTCTCCGCCATCGGCATGAAGATCCCGGCCGGCAGTGGCCGCCCCTGCTCATCCTCAAGATAGGTGAGCAACTCCTGCTGCAGCACCACCTGCCCGCGATCCTGCTGGATCGGCTGGATATAGAATTCGATGGCCTGCTCCTCAAGGCGACGGCTGAGCAGAGTACGCCAACGCACAGTGCCCTTGCTGCTCTGCTCCTCATCCAGCTGCTTTTCGTAGAGGAACCAGCCGTTGTGCCCTTGCAGGCGGGCGCTCTTGAGGGCCAGCTCCGCCTCCTCCTGTACCTTGAGCAGGGAGTCCTGCGACTGATAGCAGACGGCACCGAGATAAACCGCGGTCTCCGGATTGACCTCTTGCGGCCAGTGGAGGCGCTGCAGGCTCTTGAGCAGCTGGCTGGCACTGTCCACCATCTCGCTTTCGGACATATTGGGCAGCAGCACGGCAAACACTTGCCCGGCATAGCGGGCCTGCAGGGCGCCACTGTGCTTGCGCACGAAGGCCCCGATAGTCGCGCTTGCCTCCAGCATCAGATCATGACCCAGCAGATCGAACTGCTCGGCCTCCAGATCCTCTAGACAGGCGAGATCGATCAGCAGCACACCTCCGCTCATCACGCTCGCCTCCATGATGGCACTTTCAAGCCGGTTGTCGAAAAAGAGACGGTTGCCAATGCCGGTCATCTTGTCGACGAAAGCATTGCTGCGGATGAAGTTGTCGAAGCGGCTGCGCTCCTTGCGGGCATCCGCCAGCTCGGCCAGCAGATGGTCGAGCGCCTGACTGGCAGCAACCGGCCACTCTTCGGCGGGGTCGTGATTCAGTTTGGAGAGTTTGTCATCGAGGATCAGCTGGGCACGCTCGGCCAACAACTCGGCACCGCGTAGTTGCTGGCGCAGCCAGCGAATGGAGTACCAGAGGCCGAACACCACGATAAAGACGCCGAAGGAGATACCGGACATCGCCTTGATGGAGTACTCCGCCTCCTTGAAGGGACGCTCCAGCTTCAGATTGGCCTGCATGCCGGCCTGATGGATAAGCGCCTTGCTGTATGGCAGCAACAACTGATCATCGACCGAACGCTGCACATCGCGAAACCAGTAGACACGCTGATCGTTCTGGCGCACCTCCAGCTCGACGACGTGGGAAGCGCGCAGCAGGGTGGGCAGCCAGTGACTCATCTCGTTCATGTCATGGGAGACATCGAGCTGCTTGTCGATCACCTCGACCAGCGCATCGACCTTCTTCTGCTGCAGCTCCATCCCCAGCTCGCGAAAGCTGAACACGCCGCCAATCAGCACGGTCGCCATGGCGGCAATCACGCACAGGGTGATAAACGAGACAAGCTGTGTAGTCAGTTTCATGCGCCTTTCCGTATGCCCAGCATCATCCATGTGACCTCATGGTAGCAGCGGCGATCAGCGCCCTGCTATGGATGGAGATCCCGCTTCTGCAATTTCAAAGGGGCGAGGATACCGAAAGCGGGGGAATATTACCAAACACGGAACAAACGAAGAGAGAAGAGCGGAAAACGGCAGAAAGAAAAATGGTCCCTGAAAAGGGACCAAAAGGAACACTCATATCAAAACTAACACTCTGTGCTACTGACAAAAAACAGATACAGGAGTATTGAACACACGGTGAGTCAAACCGCGGGGCTACTCTAATGCGTTCGGATAAGTCGGGCAATTGTCATTTATGACAGGTTAACGATTGAATCTCTCCATAACCAAGATACAAAATCATTTAAAATCATTATGTTAATAATTTAATCAAGGCAACTAATAATCCCGCTTCAAATTGATTGTACTAATGCAATAAACTCAATGTTGCCCATATGGGCCCAACCATACAGCAGGTCGCCCCATGCGCACCCCATCAATACTTATCTATTTGTTATTGTTGGCTTTTCCTGTTCTTTTCGGTCAACCGATTGCGTACTGGCTGGCTGAGCCTCTTGCAGAAAGAATGCAGGAGCAGAAGATGGCCGAGATAAAGCAGGCCAACATCGAACGCTACAAAATTATTAACGAGATTCTTTCTACCCAGTTGAAACAGTTCGAGTTCAACTGCGGCGCCAGGGATATGTCGCTACTGCGCAGCCCCCGTTTTTACAACACCCATATTCGCCTGCAAGGACTGGAGCTTGGCTCGGGGCAGGTCTGCTCCAGCCTGGGGCAAGGAATCTCGATTGCCATCAGCCCACAACCTGATGACATCGCCATAGGCCCGTTCGGCCTGACCGCCACACCACCCAGCTTCAATACGGAACAAGAACTGGTGGTCTATTACAGAGCCACCAACGGCAACATTGCCTATTGGGTGCTGGACAACAGCTGGATCCACGAGATCCTTCAGACTCCCTGTGCTGACTGCTTCTATCTGGAGTTCAACCTGATCAACAAAGATTCGTACGTCCCCATGCTGCCGCGTGGAGACAAACGAATCAAACAGGAGCCAGGTCCGAACAGTATCGACTCTTATGAACCTAACACCTTGACCAAACAGACGTTGTGGGCAGGCCAGGCGCTGACACGTTATGCCAGAGCGCAGGCTGAAACCCTGGCTTTATGGATTGGTGTGGCGCTGGGTATCCTGCTGGCTGGTGCCTACTGGTTGCATCGCCACTATCAGCGCTCGCTGCAAGGACTGTTGCAGATCGGTTTGAAAAATCAGGAGTTTGAACCCTTCTACCAACCGGTAGTGGATAGCCGAACCAGAGAAGTCGTTGGCTTCGAGGCGCTGCTGCGTTGGCGGCGCGGCGGTGAACTGGTTCCTCCTGGCGCCTTTATCGACTATATCGAAGAGCAGGGGCTGATCCTGCCGATAACCGCCCAATTGCTGGAGCGAGTACTCACAGACCTCTCCTCTCTGACTGCAACTCAGTGGGTCAGCGTCAATCTGGTAGCGGCCCATATCGAGCAGCCTCTGCTGCGTAACCTGCTGCAACAGCATCAGTGGCCCTCCCCCGCCCAGCTCACCTTTGAGCTGACCGAGCGCAAACCGCTGACCGATATCAAGAGTGCTACCAGCGAGATCAATGCCCTGCAAGAGCGGGGCTATCACATCAAACTGGATGACTTTGGTACCGGCTATGGCGGCTTCGCCTATCTGCAGAGCCTCGGGATCCGCCAGATCAAGATCGACAAGATGTTCGTCGACACCATTGGCACCGACGACCTCAAACGCAGCGTGCTGGATGCCATCATCGCCTTTGGCCGAGAGTCTGGGATGGAGATGATTGCCGAGGGGGTCGAGACCCGGGAGCAGGTCGACTACCTGTATCGGCAGGGAGTCTATCTGATACAGGGCTATGTCTTTGGCAAACCCATGCCGCTGCAAGAGCTGCTGCTCTGGCAACAGGCCTTCCGCCAACCCATGGCGGAAACGGCCTGACGACAGAGAAGAGAACTCTCTTTCCCGGGGGGTGCTCCGGGATCACTCACTCCGCGGCAGGATAGCGGTACTCACCGCCGCGAAAACGGGCCCAGAGGCAGTCGCCCAGATCAAAATGCCACCACTCGCCGGGATAGTTGCTGAACCCTTCCCGCCGCATCAGCCAGAACAGCAAACGGCGGTTGTCACGGATCTGCAGCCACCGCGTCTCGCTCATTCCCGCACAGGGGCGTTCGAAATAGTCGCTCTCGGCCCGCTCGCTGATATCGTCAAAGCCGGTACCAAAGTCGAGCGGCTCGCCACTCGCCAGATCGTGCAGCAGCAGATCGATGGCTCCGCCCGACAGATGGGGCGGTACCGGATAGTGACCGGGGTCAGAGGGATGGGCACAGAAACGGCGAGTCTCCTGCTCAAGCCGGGCACCATCCCAGTCGGGATTGGCTGCGGCAATTTCGCCCTTGATCCGCTCGAAGATGGCCAAAGACGTGGCGCGACTGCGAAATCCGTCGAGCAAGGTGAGCCCCAATCCCGCAGGCAGCGCTGCGGCTACCCGCGCCAGCGCTTTGGCAAGCGGCTCCCGCACCCGGATCTGCGGCTCACTGCCCGCCAGACCGAGCCGGTAATAGACGGGATCGATGCGGATCCTGGCACTGGCGGCCACGATCACCAGCGGATCACTGGCCGAGAGCGCCGCCTGTTCGGCTGCGCTGGCCGGTTCATAGTCGTGAGAGATGGGTGGCAATAGCATCAAATGGACTCCTGAGCAGGGGGGAGCCATTTCAGCAGAGCCTTGCCAACGGGGCAAGCCTGCCATCGGCACCGCCACAACCCGAGATCTGCTCCGATCCAAGCCCACAATTTACATCTGTTAACAAAATGGGCTGCCCCTCGAGGCCAAGAGCTTTTATCATAAGGGGCTGGTCAGGGTGCAACCGCCCGTTGCACATTCCATTCATCTCCCGGCCCACCGGTCGCCCCAGAAGAGAACCATTGCCTATGAAGACAGTTATCCGGCAAGAGATTGCCCTGCCCGTCGGCCTGCTCACCCTGCTCTTTTTCAAGACGCTCGGCAGCGACCTGCTGACAGAGACAACTCCGCTCGGGATCTATCTTCCTGTGTCGGCGGGGCTGCTTGCCATCGTCACCTGGGCCATCTTCTCGGTGGTGCGCCACTCCGATGCCCTCGCCATCAAGCTGGGCGAACCCTTTGGCACCCTGATCCTCACCCTCTCGGTCATTTCGCTGGAGGTGGTGATGATCTCCTCGGTCATGCTGACCGGCGAGCCCAATCCGGTGATGGCCCGCGACACCATGTTCGCCGTGGTGATGCTGGTCACCAACGGTCTGGTCGGCTTCACCCTGCTGTTTGGCGGCTGGCGCTACCACACCCAGAGCTTCAATCTGGACGGGGTCAAATCCTATCTGGTGGCCATCATCCCGCTCGCCCTGCTCTGTCTGGTGCTGCCCAACTTCACTGAAGGGGGCACGGTTGGCAGCATGTCGCGCGCCATGTCATGGATGCTCATCACCATCTCGATCCTGCTCTACGGGGTCTTCCTGCTGATCCAGACCCGCAGCCACAGCCACTTCTTTGTCGACAGCGATCACGAGGATTACGAGGAGCACCACGGCCCGCTGCAGAGCAACGTCTATCACACCCTGCTGCTGCTCGCCTATCTGGTAGTGGTGATCCTGTTGGCCAAGACCCTGGCCATCCCCATCAACTACGGGGTCAAGGTGCTGTCAGCACCGCAGGCGCTCGGCGGCTTTATCGTAGCCTGTATCGTGCTGGCCCCCGAGGCGGTTGGCGCCATCAAGGCCGCCATCAACAATCAGCTGCAGCGGGCCATGAACCTCTACTTCGGCTCGGTGCTGGCCACCATAGCCCTCACCGTGCCGGCAGTGCTGTTTATCGGCTCCATGCTGGGTCAGGAGGTGCGCCTCGGCCTCTCCGCCGCCGACATGGTGCTGCTCATCACTACGCTCATGGTGTGCAAGGTGACCTTCAGCAGCGGCCGTACCAATGTGCTGCACGGCGCCACCCATCTGGTTCTGTTTGTGGTCTATCTGTTCCTGATGTTCGAGCACCAGTGACCGACTATCGCAGAGACGAAAAGACCGCCCGATTGGGCGGTCTTTTGTTATCAGCTCCGGGATCTCACGGACGCCAGTGAAGCGGCGTCCCCCTCATCCCCTACCCCTCTCCCGCCAGGGGAGAAGGGGGATCAAGGCTTACAGGCTGGGCAGCACCCCAGCCGGGAGCAGATCGTTGTAGCTGGCACGCCCCAGCAGCGCGGCCGCCGCCTCGATATCGGGGGCAAAGTAGCGATCCTTGTCGTAGAAGGGGACATGAGCGCGCAACCGCCCCTTGGCTACTTCCACCCCCTCGCTGGCCCGCAGCGGAGCACGGAAATCTAGCCCCTGCGCCGCCGCCAGCAGTTCGACTGCCAGAATACCACGGGTGTTCTCGGCCATATCCGCCAGCCGGCGGCCGGCGAAGGTCGCCATGGAGACATGATCCTCCTGATTGGCGGAGGTGGGCAGGCTGTCTACCGAGGCCGGATGGGCCAGGGTCTTGTTCTCGGAGGCGAGCGCCGCCGAGGTGACCTGAGCGATCATGAAGCCGGAGTTGACCCCGCCATTGTTGACCAGAAACGCCGGCAGACCGGACATCCGCGAGTCGATCAACAGCGCCATCCGCCGCTCTGAAAGGGAACCGATCTCAGCGATAGCAAGCGCCAGATTATCGGCCGCAAAGGCCACCGGCTCGGCGTGGAAGTTGCCGCCGGAGATAATCTCCTCGTCATCGGCAAACACCAGCGGGTTGTCGGAGACCGAGTTGGCTTCGCACACCAACACCTCGGCCGCCTGACGGATCTGGGTCAGGCAGGCACCCATCACCTGCGGCTGGCAGCGCAATGAGTAGGGATCCTGCACCTTCTCGCAATTGTGATGGGACATACCGATCTCGCTGAGATCACCGAGCAGATGGCGATAGCAGGTAGCCGCATCAATCTGGCCACGCTGACCGCGTACCGCGTGAATGCGGGCATCGAACGGACGGCGGCTGCCAAGGGCCGCCTCCACGCTCATGGCACCGATAGTGATGGCTCCGGCAAACAGATCCTCGGCGTGGAACAGCCCCTCCAGCGCGAAGGAGGTGCTCGCTTGGGTACCGTTGAGCAGCGCCAGCCCCTCTTTCGGTGCCAGCGCGATGGGCTCAAGCCCGGCGATCCGCAGCGCTTCGCTGGCATCGATCTCGCGCCCGTCGTGACGAGCCTTGCCTTCGCCGATCAGCAGGCAGCTCATATGGGCCAGCGGCGCCAGATCGCCGGAGGCGCCAACGGAGCCCTTCTTCGGCACCAGCGGATAGACCTCGGCGTTGACCAGCTTCATCAGCGCCTCCAGCACCTCCAGCCGGATGCCGGAGAAACCGCGCGCCAGCGAGTTGAGCTTGAGCACCATCATCAACCGCACGGTGGCGTCATCCATATAGGTGCCGATGCCCGCAGCGTGGGAGAGCACGATGGATCGCTGCAGCTCGTCGAGCTGATCCACCGGGATCCGGGTATTGGCCAGCAGGCCAAAGCCAGTGTTGATGCCGTACACCACGCGTCCCTGCTCGATCACCCGGGAGACAGTGGCGGCAGAGGCGTGGATCGCCGGCAACGCCGCCGGATCCAGTGCAATATGTACCGGCTCGCGGCTGACGCGACGCAGGGTGGCAAGATCCAGCTCGCCCGGGGTAATAGTCAATTCAAACATGGTGTTACACCTTTCCTTTGACACCGTTGGCGCCGTCAATCATCGGCAGATCCAGTTTCGCCTCGCGGGCGCAGTTGATGGCAATCTCGTAGCCCGCATCCGCATGGCGCATCACGCCGGTGGCCGGGTCGTTGCGCAGCACACGGCCGACCCGCTTGGCGGCGTCATCGGAGCCATCACAGACGATCACCACGCCGGAGTGCTGGGAGAAGCCCATGCCGACCCCGCCGCCGTGGTGCAGGGAGACCCAGGTCGCGCCGCCAGCGGTGTTGAGCAGGGCGTTGAGCAGCGGCCAGTCGGAGACGGCATCGGAGCCATCCATCATCGACTCGGTCTCGCGGTTCGGGCTCGCCACCGAGCCGGAATCCAGATGGTCGCGGCCAATGACGATGGGGGCTTTCAGCTCGCCGTTTTTCACCATCTCGTTGAAGGCCAGACCGAGGCGTACCCGATCCTTGACCCCGACCCAGCAGATCCGCGCCGGCAGCCCCTGAAACGCGATGCGCTCGCGGGCCATGTCGAGCCAGTTGTGCAGGTGAGGATCATCGGGGATCAGCTCTTTGACCTTCTGATCGGTCTTGTAGATATCTTCCGGATCACCGGAGAGGGCCACCCAGCGGAACGGGCCAATCCCCTCGCAGAACAGCGGGCGGATATAGGCGGGGACGAAGCCGGGGAAGTCGAAGGCGTTTTTCACCCCCTCCTCAAGCGCCATCTGACGGATGTTGTTACCGTAATCCAGAGTCGCCGCGCCGCGCTCTTGCAGGGTCAGCATAGCCTCCACCTGACGGGCCATGGAGCGACGAGCGGCCAGATTCACCTCCTGCGGGGCACTCTGCTGCAGCTCGCGCCACTTTGCCACGCTCCAACCCTGCGGCAGGTAGCCATGCACCGGGTCGTGGGCGGAGGTCTGGTCGGTCACCACATCCGGGGTGATGCCTCGTGCCACCAGCTCGGCAAAGACGTCAGCGGCGTTGCCGAGCAGACCGACGGAGACGGCGCTGCCGCTCTGCTTGGCCTCCTCGACCATGGCCAGCGCCTCATCGAGACTGTGAGCCTTCTTGTCCACATAACGGGTGCGCAGACGAAAATCGATGCGGGTCTCGTCGCACTCCACGGCGATCATCGAGAAGCCGGCCATGGTGGCGGCCAGCGGCTGGGCACCGCCCATGCCGCCGAGACCACCGGTCAGGATCCAGCGCCCCTTGGGTTCACCGTTAAAATGCTGATTGGCCACCGCAAAGAAGGTCTCGTAGGTGCCCTGCACGATCCCCTGGGTGCCGATATAGATCCACGAACCCGCAGTCATCTGGCCGTACATCATCAAGCCCTTCTTATCGAGCTCGTTGAAGTGCTCCCAGTTGGCCCAGTGAGGCACCAGATTGGAGTTGGCGATCAGCACCCGCGGCGCATCCTTGTGGGTCTGGAACACCCCGACCGGCTTGCCGGATTGCACCAGCAGGGTCTGATCCTCCTCGAGCCGGGTCAGCACCTCAACGATCTTGTCAAAGCAGGCCCAGTTGCGGGCGGCGCGACCGATGCCGCCATAGACCACCAGCGACTGGGGATGCTCGGCCACCTCGGGATCCAGGTTGTTCATCAGCATCCGCAGCGGCGCTTCGGTGAGCCAGCTCTTGGCGGTCAGTTCGGTGCCGCGCGGGGCACGGATCACGCGGTTCGGATCATGACGGGGATCCTGCTGTTGCACAGACATACACACTCCTTGTTGTATCAATAGGGTGCCTTCGGCGACGGGCGGCCAAAGGGTTAACGGGTCAACAGATGAACCAGCCGCGCGGCCACGCGGGCACTGCGGTTATCCTGATCCAGCGTCGGGTTGTACTCGGCCAGATCGGCAAGCCTGAGCTTGCCGCTGGCCCGGATATGGGCGATCAGCGGTTCGATCACCGCCAGCTCCACGCCGCGGGCGGCGGGGGCACTCACTCCCGGCATCACGGCTCCGGGCAGCACATCAAGATCGATGGTCAGATAGAGGTGATCACAATCGGCGATGAAGGCGTCCAGCCCGCCTAGCAAGGTTGGCAACCCGGTCTGGGTCATTGCCTCGTCCAGCACATGCCACACTCCCAGCACCTTGGCACGGGCAAACAGGGCGTGGGTATTGGCGGTCTCGGCCACCCCGAGGCAGGCGTAGTGAAACGGTGTGCCCTGAGCGGCACACTGCTCGGCAATCTGGAAGAAGGGGGTGCCGGAGCTTGCCAATTCCTGCTTCATCCGCAAGTCAAAGTGGGCATCGAGGTTGATAATGCCGACTCGCCCCTGACCCGCCAGATGCAGGTTAAGGCCGCTCCAGCTGCCGAAGGCCACCTCGTGGCCGCCCCCCAGCACCAGCGGGAAGTGGCCCAGATCGAGCGCAGCAGCGACCCGCTCGGCCAGACGGCCGTGGGCGGCATCGAGATCCCCATCCGAACAGCTCACATCCCCGCCATCGTAGACGGGTCGATTCAGGTGCCAGGCAGTGTTGGCCAGCAACTTGCGCACCGCCAGCGGCGCCCCGGCGGCGCCGACACGCCCCTTGTTGCGGCGCACACCTTCATCGCAGGCAAAACCGAGCAGCACTACACCAGCTGCCTCTTGTGCCCCGGCAGCCCAGGGCTGCACCTTGTCATGCCAGCGCAGGGCCAGTTCACCATCTTCCGGATCCTGTCGTCCCTGCCAGAGCGACATGTCGACCTGGTTGAACTTATCCATGGAGGGTCTCCTCGCCGTTGAAGATGCGGCCTGCCAACTGATCGACGCCGACCATGTAGCTCAACTCGGCCGGATGGGCGCAGTGCCAGATCAGGAAATCGGCCGCCATCCCCACCCTGAGCTGGCCAAGGCGCTCCTGCTCGCCAAGTGCTTTGGCGGCGTGGCGGGTCACCCCGACCATCGCCTCCACCGGAGTCAGGCCAAACAGGGTACAGGCCATGTTCATCGCCATCCGCAGCGAGACGATGGGGGCCGTGCCCGGGTTGATGTCGGAGGAGACCGCCATCGCAACCCCCGCCTTGCGCAGCGCGGCGACCGGCGGCAGTTTGGTCTCTTTGAGAAAATAGAAGGCGGTGGGCAGCAGGGTGGCAACTACGCCGCGCTGGGCCAGTGCCTGGATCCCCTGCGGATCCAGATACTCCAGATGATCCACCGAGAGGGCGCCGAAGTTGGCGGCGAGGGTGCTGCCACCGAGGTTGGAGAGCTGATCCATATGCCCCTTCACCGACAGGCCGTATTGATCCGCCGCCAGATAGACCTGCTCAGTCTGGGCCAGCGAGAAACCGATATGCTCGCAGAAGACATCCACCGCATCCGCCAGGCCCGCTTTGGCGGCGGCCGGGATAATCTCCTGACAGATGGTCTCGACCCAGCTGTCAGGGTCATCGCGATACTCCGGTGGCACCGCATGGGCCGCCAGCAGAGTTGTCTTGACCCGGATCGGCAGCACCTCTCCCAGTCGGCGGGCCACCCGCAGCATTTTGAGTTCATCATCCAGCGTCAGGCCATAGCCGGACTTGATCTCCACTGTGGTGACCCCTTCGCGGATCAGGGATTTCACCCTCGGCTGCGCCAGCTCAAAGAGCTGATCCTCGCTGGCGGCGCGGGTAGCACGCACCGTGCTGATGATGCCGCCGCCCCGACGGGCGATCTCGGCATAGGGCACCCCCTGCTGACGAAGCTCGAACTCCTCGGCACGGCTGCCGGCAAAGACCAGATGGGTGTGGCAATCGATAAGGCCGGGAGTGACCAGCTTGCCCTGCATATCCAGCCAATGGGCGGGATACGGCCCCTTCAACGCGGCCATTGGCACCAGGGCGTGGATCTTGCCATCCTTCATGCCGATGGCATGGAGCGGCAGCAGACCATAATCGGCCAGTCCGGCATTCAGGGTGGCGGGCGTCACGTTGAGCCAGACCCGCTCGCAGTTCAACAGTTCCTTGTTCATAGCGCCCTCATATGTATATACATATCCTTATAATCGATCCATCAGGCGAAATAAAGAGCAGGATTCACAACCTGATAACAGCATCACGCTTAGAGTTTAAGCACAAAAAAGCCCACCAGAGGTGGGCTTGAGAAGAATCAATTTGTATAGACAATTAAGACAGCTGCGCCTTGGAGCTCAGCTTGTAGCGGGAACCGGGGGAGAGCAATCTGGCGTAGGAGACCAGATGTCCTTCCGACCAGGTGCGCCTGTGCAACAATAGGCAGGGTGTATCCACGCGAATTTGCAACAATCCAGCCTCACCGGCACTCGGCAATACGGCTTCCACCACGTGCTCCATCTCGGAGAGGGGGCAGACATCCATCAGATAGCGGTTGGGGGTCTGTTGGGTAAAATCCTGCTCGCCATAGCCAGGCAAGCGCCCGGCATCGACAAAGCGCTCCTCCAGCTGCAGCGGCTCCCCATCGGCCTGATGAACGATCAGGCTGTGAAAGATGGGGGCGCCAACCCGTAGCCCCAGTTGTACCGCCACCTTCTCGTCGGCAGCCAATCGCTGTAGCCGGATCACCCGGGCGCTGTACTCGCTGCCACGCTCGGCGATCTCGTCGGCGATGTTGCGAATAGCCAGCAGCGGCGACTCGGTACGTCTGTCCGCCACGAAGCTACCGGAACCGGCGGTACGCACCAGCCACCCCTCGGCCACCAGTTCACGCAGTGCCCGGTTGACCGTCATCCGGCTCACGGTGAACTGCTCGCACAGGGCCGCTTCGGTCGGGATCTGATCCCCTGCCTGATAGTGGCGTTCGCGGATCCGGTCCAGAATATGCTGCTTGATCTGCAGGTAGAGGGCGGGCGCCAACGGGGTGCTCCTTAGCGCCGACGGTGGGGCGGACGCATGTCCGGCCAGGCGCGATAGACATCGGGGATCTGATCCGGCCCGCTGATACAGAGATCGAGATCGTGCAGCAAGCCATCCTTGATCCCGTAGATCCAGCCGTGGACGGCCAGCTCCTGCCCCTTGCGCCAGGCGTTCTGGATGATGGTGGTATGACAGACGTTGGCCACCTGCTCGGCCACGTTCAGCTCGCACAGATAGTCGAAGCGCTCGTGCTCATCTTCGATGGCCTCCAGCTCTTCGCCATATTTGAAGTAGACATCCTTGATGTTGCGCAGCCAGTTGTCGATGAGCCCCAGCTCCTGATTCTGCATCGCCGCCTTGACCCCGCCGCAGCCATAGTGACCGCAGACGATGATGTGCTTCACCTTGAGCACCTCGACCGCGTATTGCAGCACGGAGAGGCAGTTGAAATCGGTATGTACCACCAGATTGGCGACGTTGCGGTGAACGAAGACATCCCCCGGCAGCAGCCCCATCAGCTGGTTGGCGGGCACCCGGCTATCGGAGCAGCCGATCCAGAGGTATTCGGGAGCCTGCTGGGCAGAGAGGGTGGCAAAGAAGGCGGGATCTTCCGCTTTGATCCGCTCGGCCCACTCACGGTTATTGGTAAACAGGTCCTTCAACAGTTTCACTTCTGCTCTCCATCATGTGGCTGTGGCGGCAACATAACATACCCAAGGGTTATCAGGGCAAGCCCCGATTACCGGCGGCAGAAACAAAAACAGGGCCATCAGGCCCTGTTTTCAGCGCGGAGGCATCAGGCCTCCATGGCATCTTTCAGCTTCTTGAGCGCGTTCTTCTCAAGCTGACGCACTCGCTCGGCAGAGACGCCGTAGGTATCGGCCAGCTCCTGCAGGGTAGTCTTGCTGTCATCGTCGAGCCAGCGGGCGCGGATGATGTGCTGGCTGCGCTCGTCGAGAGAAGAGAGCGCCGAGCTCAGACGGCGGGTCGCATGATCGTCCCAGTTGTCGTTCTCGATGGTCGCGGCCAGATCGGAGGATTTGTCCTCCAGATAGTGAACCGGTGCGAAACCGCCCTCATCTTCATCATCGCCAACCAGATCGAACGCCTGATCGTAGTTGCTCATGCGCGCTTCCATCTCGGTCACGTCGCTCTCGGAAACCCCGAGATCAGCAGCCACGGCCTTCACCTCTTCGTGGTTCAGCCAGCCCAGACGCTTCTTGGATTTGCGCAGATTGAAGAAGAGCTTGCGCTGGGCCTTGGTGGTTGCCACCTTGACCATGCGCCAGTTGCGCAGAACATATTCGTGAATTTCGGCCTTGATCCAGTGCACGGCGAAGGAGACCAGACGCACACCGACGCTCGGGTCGAAGCGCTTGACCGCCTTCATCAGACCGATGTTGCCTTCCTGTACCAGATCGGCCTGCGGCAGACCGTAACCGGCATAACTCTTGGCGACATGAACGACAAAGCGCAGGTGCGACATAACCAGCTGGCGGGCAGCCTCGAGATCGCCATCCTGCTGCAAACGCTCAGCCAGCTCACGCTCTTCCTCTGCGCTCAGCACCGGAATAGAGTTTACTGCCTGGATATAGCCTTCCAGACTACCTTGCGGAATCAAAGCCATAGTGCGCTGCAATGAAGTTCCCATCTGTTACCTCTTACTTTTCAATCGAACCAGTCTAACACCCCAAGAGGGACTGTCTACTGACCGGGTCTCATTCTGCGGCTTACATCATAGATCACAAGCCCAGCTTTAGACTGGCTTATCTTATGCCCGCAGGATGAATCATGAATGAACAGTCAAAAAAAGGGGGTCACAATGAAGGACCCCCGAAAAGTAGCATGCTAAGTCCATTGTTGCGGAGCTCGCAACCTTCACATGCTTGCCAAGTCTGACGAGCAAGGCATAGGGGCCACACTCGTATAAATTCGTTCAGCTATTTGACTGCTTATAAAGCAGAAGGTTCACAGGATCCAGCAAAGATCCTGAAGATCGCCGTTATTCAGAATACTCCGAGAAGAGTGGCCAAGCCAGAAACGGCCACTCTTTTACTTGATCCGCTTCGCAAAATCCAGCAATTCACAATGTTGATAAATTAATCAGGAAGGCTCGATGTCGCGAATGTGGCGGTGAACCGAGAACCAGGAGGCAATCAGCCCCAGCAGAGCGCCCAGCAGGATCAGGTTCACCCCGTCCACCAGACCCATGCCAACCAGCTGGAAGTTACTGTTATACAAGCCCGCCAGCTCTTTCACCACCCCCTCGCTCCAGATCACCATCACCTCGGTCAGCCACCAGGCCAGCATGCCACCGATCACCCCGAACCAGATGCCGGTATAGAGGAACGGACGGTGAATAAAGGCATCGGTCGCCCCCACCAGTTTCAGCACCTCGATCTCGGATCGCTGGTTGAGGATGTTGAGGCGCAGGGTATTGCCGACAATCAGCAGCACGGCGGAGAGCAGCAGCACCGCGATGCCGGTAATGGTGTGGCGCAGCAGGTTCATGATCCCCTGCAGACGGGTCAGCCACTGCAGATCCAGCTTGCCCTGTTCCACACCATCCTCGTTGTTGAGCTTGCCGAGCAGCTCGGCGGCCCCTTCCGGATTCTGCCAGCGCGGATCCGGAATGACGCTCAGCACCGGTGGTAACGGGTTGCTGTCCAGATAATCGAGCGCATCGCCGAAACCGGAGATCTCGCGAAACTCCCGCAGCGCATCGTCGCGACTCATATAGGTCACCGAATCCACCTCGGGGTAGAGCAGGATCCTGTGTTGCAGGTCGAGAATGCTCTGCTCCGGCAGATCCTTGCGCAGATAGAGGGAGATCTGGGAGCTGGTCTGCCAGCTCCCCTCCACCACCTCGGCATTTTTCAGCAGCACATGGAAGCAGGAGGGCAGCGCCAGACTGACGCCGAGCACCGCCAGCGTCATCAGGGAGGCGAGCGGGTTGCGCCACAGCTCACCCAGACTGGCAAACGCCTGCCGCACGTGGTCAACCCCGTACATCATCAAACGGCGCAGCGGCGGCTGCTTGTGACGAACGATAGCCATCAGAGCTCCTCCCCTGCCGAATACATCCGCCCCGCCTTGAGGGTCAGGGTGCGATAGCGCATGCGGGCGATGAGCCCCAGATCGTGAGTGGCGATCAGCACGGAGACGCCGAAGCGGTTGAACTCCTCGAACAGCCGCATGATATCCATGGAGAGCTGGGGATCCAGGTTACCGGTCGGTTCGTCAGCGAGCAGCAACGGCGGCTTGTTGACGATGGCACGGGCGATGCCGACCCGCTGCTGTTCACCACCGGAGAGCATGCGCGGCTGGTAGCGCTCCTTGCCGAGCAGCCCCACCTTGTCCAGCGCCGCGGCGACCCGCTTGTTGATGTCCGCGTGGCTGTAGCCATCGATCACCAACGGCAACGCCACGTTGTCGAACACGGTGCGGTCCATCAGCAGCCGGTGATCCTGAAAGATCATCCCGATCTGGCGGCGCACATAGGGGATCTGGCTACGCTGGATATGGCTGACGTCGTCTCCATGAAAGAAAACGCGACCATCGGTCGGTCGCTCCATCACGCTGATCAGTTTGAGGAGGGTACTCTTGCCCGCCCCCGAGTGTCCGGTCAGGAAAGCCATCTCCCCCTTGCGCAGGTGAAAGCTGACCTTCTGCAGCGCCTGATGGCCACCGCTGTATACCTTGCTGACCTTGTCAAAACGAATCATAACGGTTCCCTGACATTGACAAACCCCGACCGAAGTCGGGGCATGGGATGTTTACTCATCGCGACTAAACAGGGCCTCGATAAAGTCGTTGGCGACAAAGGGACGCAGATCGTCGATCCCCTCGCCCACCCCGATATAGCGGATCGGGATCTGGAACTTGTCGGCTACCGCGAAGATAACGCCGCCCTTGGCAGTACCATCCAGCTTGGTGAGGGTAATACCGGTCAGGCCGACCGCCTCGCTGAACAGCTTGGCCTGGCTCAGGGCGTTCTGGCCGGTGCCGGCATCCAGAGTCAGCATGATCTCGTGGGGCGCCTCTTCGTCCAGCTTCTTCATCACCCGCACCACCTTCTTGAGCTCCTCCATCAGGTTGCTCTTGTTCTGCAGGCGGCCGGCAGTATCGGCGATCAGCACATCAGCCCCGCGGGAGCGGGCAGCCTCGATGGCGTCATAAATGACGGAAGCGGAGTCGGCACCGGTGTGCTGGGCAATCACCGGAATATTGTTGCGCTGACCCCACACCTGCAGCTGCTCGACGGCGGCAGCACGGAAGGTATCGCCAGCCGCCAGCATCACGCTCTTACCCTCGGCCTGGAACTGCTTGGCCAGCTTGCCGATGGTGGTGGTCTTGCCGACGCCGTTCACGCCGACCATCAGGATGACGTAAGGCTTCTTGCTGGTGTCGATCACCAGCGGCTGCTCCACCTTGGCCAGCATCTCGCCCATGTCCTGCTTGAGCAGACCGTAGAGTGCCTCGGCATCCTTGAGCTGCTTGCGATCCGCGTGCTGCACCAGCCCCTCGATGATGCGGGTGGTGGTGTCGACGCCAAGATCGGCGGTCAGCAGCTGGGTCTCCAGCTCTTCGAACAGCTCATCGTCGATCTTCTTGCCACGGAACAGGCCGAAGAAACCGGAGCCGATATTCTCCTTGGTGCGCACCAGACTGCGCTTGAGGCGAGCAAAGAAGCCCTCCCGCTGCGGCTTGTCCTGGGTGTCGTCGTCCACCTTGGCGGCCAGCGGCAGAGCGGCCAGGGCGGCGGCCTCAGCCTCCATCGCGGCGACCAGACGCATATCTTCCGCTCGCTGGGCCTCTTTGGCGATACGGGCTTCTTCCGCAGCCTGAGCTTCAGCGGCAATACGCGCCTCTTCTGCAGCGCGGGCTTCAGCAGCAATACGCGCCTCTTCTGCGGCACGGGCCTCGGCAGCAATACGCGCCTCTTCCGCAGCGCGGGCTTCGGCGGCAATACGCGCCTCTTCCGCAGCGTGAGCCTCGGCAGCAATACGCGCCTCTTCCGCAGCCTGAGCTTCAGCGGCAATACGCGCCTCTTCTGCAGCGCGGGCTTCAGCAGCAATACGCGCCTCTTCTGCGGCACGGGCCTCGGCAGCAATACGCGCCTCTTCCGCAGCGCGGGCTTCGGCGGCAATACGCGCCTCTTCCGCAGCGTGAGCCTCGGCAGCAATACGCGCCTCTTCCGCAGCGCGAGCTTCAGCGGCAATACGCGCCTCTTCCGCTGCACGGGCTTCAGCAGCAATACGAGCCTCTTCTGCAGCGTGAGCTTCAGCAGCAATGCGAGCCTCTTCCACCGCACGGGCTTCAGCGGCAACACGCGCCTCTTCCGCAGCGTGATCTTCAGCAGCAATACGAGCCTCTTCCGCCGCACGGGCCTCGGCAGCAATGCGAGCCTCTTCCGCGGCTTTAACCTCGGCGGCAACACGGGCAGCTTCGGTGGCTTGCGCCTCTGCGGCGGCACGCTCCTCTTCTGCCATCAGGGATTCGTTGACGATCACCGGCTCCAGATCGGAGGCGCACTCCTCCACCACCAGCGGACCATGATCATCCAGCTCGGTTGGCGGGCAGCAATCGTCGTGCAAAACGGGATTCTGTGCGCTGGCGGGCACTTCGGGTGCAACGGCCGGCGTACTATCGGAAACAATCACATCGGAAACAGGAGCGGGGGTAGCAGCGACCTCAGGCTCAGCGGTAATCGGGGTGGCTTGGGGTGTCTGTGGTTGGACAGCCTCAGCCTCTTCTTTCTTGCGGCCGAAACCCAGCCAGGAAAACAAACCTTTTGCCATCTAAAAAATACTCACTTCGTTGGCTGACTGCTAAGATAGCCGTCCCTTGGCGGGTCGGCATAAAAATGAACCGCCTTATACTACCACTTTATTTTCTGACGATGAAACGCGATGCCCAGAGTGAAATCCAGCCGTAGCAACCCGAGCAAAAGCCCTGCCCCGCAAGGAAAATCAGGCTTTGTAAGAATCATCAGCGGCCAGTGGCGAGGCCGCAAATTGCCGGTCAAGGATGTGGAAGGGCTCAGACCCACCACGGATCGCGTCAAAGAGACCATCTTCAACTGGCTGGCTCCCCACATCCGCGGCACCCGCTGCCTCGACCTGTTTGCCGGCAGCGGCGGCCTTGGTCTGGAGGCGCTGTCGCGCTATGCCGAGCAGGTCACCCTGATCGAGATGGACAGAGGGGCGGCAGAGCAGATCAAGAAGAATCTGGCCACTCTCGGCAGCACGCAGGGTCAGGTATTCCAGACCGATGCAGTGAGCTGGCTGCAAGGCCCGGCGACACCATTTGATCTGGTGTTCCTCGATCCGCCATTTCGTCGGGATCTGCTGCCGCAAGTTTGCGAACTGCTGGAACAGCGCGGCTGGCTGGCCCCTGATGCCCTCATCTATCTGGAGCGGGAGAAGGAGATGGCCGATCTGGCGCTACCCGCCAGCTGGCAACTACTCAAGGACAAACAGGCCGGTCAGGTCTGCTATCAACTCTATGTAAGGGAGGTAAACAATGAAGCGGGTATTTAATCTGCTGGCGATGGGGCTGGTGCTGTTCTTCTGGTTTGGCGTGCTGATGAGCCTGATCGCCCCCCTGCCCGGCAAACTGAACGGCTTTTTGCCGGTCTGCGGCGTGATTGTCGCCCTGTTCCACTGGCTACAGGCCAGCATGATCAAGGCTGCCTGCAAACGCTACTTCGAAGTGACCAAGGCCGAGTTTGTCGGCGTGCTGGTCTTCGGCGTATTCGGCATGGTGGATATTCGCCATCGCCTGCAGGAGATTGTCAGCGCGGCCCAGCGCCCAAAAAATCAGGATCAGGCATAAAAGAAAAGGGGACGGCTTTCGCCGTCCCCTATAGTCGTGTCGTCCTGTCCGTAGAACTGCAATGCTCCCTGCAATCCCTGACGTTATCCTAATCCCTTGGAATATCCCCTTTCCAATCCGTTGGCGTGTCCTCAGCCTTCCTGGCTTGGCAATTCATCCCGAACTGCTTCACTGTCTCCGTCCTGGAGGTGTCCATTACCACGTCCTGTGGGGTTCCCTGCGTCTTCCTGACCGATAACCATCCGGGTTATCTCGCTTCATCCTGAAGAATCCTGCCCGCATCCAGCGAGTTCCTGCTCATCCTGAAGAACGATGTCCTGTTCGTCCTGCTCTCGTCCTGAGAGTATCCCTGCCGCATCCCGCGGTGTTCCCTCGTTCATCCGTGACGACAGTCATCCAGACCATCGAACTCATCCTGAGGTGTCCTTGCTCGCATCCTGCGAACTATTCCATCTTTATGCGCTGCTCTGCGTCCTGCAGAACCAGCTCCGTCCTTGTGAGACCCATAGTAAAGCGTTGCCGGATCAGAACAAGGGGGATTTCTGGAGAAAGATCCTGCCAACCGCTTATCAGACAAAGTGGACTGCAAACATAATAGATTAAAATCAATAACTTATTTGGTTTCAATGGAAAGTGGACTCCACCCTGACTAGCTTCGCGCACGGGTTAAAGCGCCAGCCTCCTACAGCAGCTATGGCAGATCTCTTACACGGCAATCCTGCACCGGAATGGCCAGGGAAAACGGTTCAATTTCGCCGTAAAAGCTTAAAAATAAGTTGAATAAATATGCTCAAAAAAACCGCAAAAAAAAGCCGGCACTGGAACCGGCTATTTGCGATTTTCACTATGGTGCCAAACGTACCGTTCAGCTCACCCGATTGCCCGGGTTGAGATAGGCTCTGCGCAGCGACTCGGGTGCCAGCACCTCCAGCTCGCCACCGATATTGTTCAACCAGCTGCGAAACTCCGGGGTGTCCTGCACTTCGGTCTCCACCACCACGCTGCGCTTGTCGTAGCGGGTCATCCGCGGGTTGTTGCCCGGGATCTGGTTATCCACCAGCGACTGGCTGTTGGCATCAATCCGGCCGACAAAGCGGATCGGGCCGCTCACATCCTGATAGCCCTGATCGCGGATCAGCTTCTGGATATTGAAATCCTTCGGCTGGGTGGCGCTGAAGTTGGTCAGCTCCACGTTCTTGATATGGTCGAACGGAATGCCGTAAACCTTGGGATCCAGCTCGGACAGGGTGCAGAGCAGGATCGGACCATCCGGCTGATTGAGAATGCCGAGCGGATTGATACGGTCGTAGCAGAGCCACACGGTGCGCTCTTTGATCACCCGCTGGATCTCGGCGCTGAACTTGCGGCCACGCCACAAGGCATCGCGGATCAGGGTGCTGCGGCGGATCTCCGGGTTTCCTGCAAACGGGCGCGGCGACTGGTGCACGCTCTCCAGCCAGCGTTCGGCCAGTTCACTCTGGCTGTCGCGGATCACCTGACTGGCCTTGTCGACCAGCGGGTTCAATTCGGTCAGCACACTCGCGGGCAACAGCTGGCTGGCCTGGTCGCTCCAGGTTTTCAGCGCAACGGCCAGCGAGAGCGGCATGATGTTGGCAAAGTCATTGAGGCCGTGGCGCTCGAAGCACCAGCCATGGGGTTTGCTGCGCTCGTCCGAGGTGAGGTCGAACAGTCCCATGCCGGACATCTCTTCCAGGTCCCGTTGCACGGTACGCAGACTGACGTGGATACCTTCCTCTTCCAGTTTTACCTGAAGTTGGCTGGCGGTCAGCTTGTAAGGGCGGTGCGGGATGCAACGCGCCAAGGTCAGTTGTCGTAACAGCTTCTTACTCATGGTGCATGCCTTCACTGGTTTAGCGTTGACTGTATGCTAAGGGCATCTTGCGACAGTCTATGTCGCAAGTTTTGCCGCGACAACTGTCGCCATTTTCATACAAAATGCACTATGAGATTGATTTATAAATAAAAACTATCAGTAAGGAAGGCTAAAAACTGAAAAGATTTGCAGAAAAAACATCAAATTAAAGCTCTACATCAAATGAATAAGGCAGCATAAAAAACCATTCAATCAATGATTAACAGCTAATCGTATAAAAAGAGGAGGAGAAAGCTCTCCTCCTCACCGGATTTACATCAGCCATGACCAGGGCGACTTGGTGACAGCGGCGCCAACCATATAGCCAAACACTGCCAGTGCAGCCAAGCCGGCCACCAGCTTCTGGCCACGGGCCGGACGCTTGAGCGCCATGACACCCAGACCGATATAGAGCACCAGAGCAATCAGCTTGGCCAGCAGCCAGGGTTGCTGACCAGGGCTCAGCTGCAGTGCCACCGCCAGCAGCACACCGAGCAGCAGCAGGAAGGTGTCGTTGATATGGGGCAGGATCTTCAGCCACTTCTGCTGCAACCGCGCACTGCCGGACAGTGCCAGACTCCAGCGGTAGGCAAACAGCAGCAGGCTGACCAGCGCCAGCGTCATGTGCAGGTGTTTGAGCATGGGATAATAGGCAATCATTTTGCTTCCTTGTCGTCGTCGGGTAGCCCGCTGTTCCAGTTGTGGGCATGAATACGCTCCTGCCCCTCCTCGTCGTCTTGCAGCAGATCGGAGAGGATCTCCCGGTATTGCAGGCTCTTGTTGATATAGGTGTGTTCGTCGTCGAGATAGTTGACCTGCTCGCGCAGCAACCAGTTGTCGTGTTGTTTGAAGGTCTGGCCCGCCCGCCAGGCCTGATTGGCGCGAAAACCGAGTTGAGTCAGGGCCTCCACCCCCAGATCCACGGCGGAGCCCAGCGTCTCCCGATATACGCTGTCGACACCGTGGCGCAGGATCTCGTGGGCATGGGGACGATCCTGCGCCCGCGCCAGGATCTTCAGATGGGGGAAGTGCTTCTGCACCATCTCGATCACCGCCAGCGAAGTTGCGCTGTCGTTGATGGAGAGCACCAGTAACTTGGCCTTGTGCGCTCCTGCGGCATGCAGCAGATCAAGGCGACTGGCATCGCCATAGAAGACCTGATAGCCATATTTGCGCAGCGTCTCTATCTGGCTGGCATCCTGCTCGAGGATGGTGGTGCCGATGCCGTGCCCGTGCAGCAAACGCCCCACGATCTGACCAAAACGACCGAAGCCCGCGATGATCACCGGATGCTCCACCAATTCGGGTTGCTCATGCTGCGGCACCTCGCTCTGGTTACGGTAATCGAACCAGGGTTGGATCACCCGATCGTTGAGGATCAGCAACAGCGGCGTCAGCGCCATGGAGAGCGCCACCACCAGCGTCAGCAGGGAGATGGTCTCGCCGGGCAGCACCCGGTTTTGCGCGGCAAACGAAAAGAGCACGAACGCGAACTCACCGCCCTGGGCGAGCGCCAGCCCGAAGGTCCAGCGCTGGCTCGGCGAGATGCGCAAGACGAAGCCAAGCGCCATCAACACCAGCCATTTGAGCACCATCAGCCCCACCACCAGCGTCGGGATGAGGAAAGGGTGTTCGGCAAACAGGCCGAAGTTGATGCCCGCCCCCACCGACATGAAGAAGAGGCCGAGCAGCAAGCCCTTGAACGGCTCTATGTCCGCCTCCAGCTCATGACGGTATTCGCTGTCGGCCAATACCACGCCAGCGAGGAAAGAGCCGAGAGCAGGCGAGAGGCCGACCGACTCCATCAACACGGCGATGGCGATCACCAGCAGCAGGGCGGCAGCGACAAAGATCTCCCGCATGTGGGACTGGGCAATGGCCCGGAACACCGGCCGCATCAGATAGTGGCCACCCAGCACGATGCCGGAGATAGCCGCCACCACCAGCAGGCCGTGCTGCCAGCCCGCCAGCTCGGAGCTGCCGCTGTTGCTCACCGGCGCCATGGCCAGCAGCGGCAGGATCGCCAGGATCGGAATGACGGCAATGTCCTGGAACAGCAGCACGGCAAAGGCGGAGCGACCGCTCTCGCTCTGCATCAACTTGCGCTCCTGCAGGCTCTGCAACACGATGGCGGTGGAGGAGAGCGCCAGAATCAGGCCGATGGCCAGCCCCTGTTGCAGCGGCAAACCGATCAGGTGCGCCACGCCGGTCAGCGCTGCCGTGGTAAGCAGCACCTGCAGGCCGCCGGTGCCGAGGATCGGCCCCTTCAGCTGCCACAAGAGGGCCGGACGCAACTCAAGACCGACCAGAAACAGCATCAGCACCACGCCAAACTCGGCGAAGTGCATCACATCCTTCTGCTCGCCCACCAGCCCCAGCAGAAAAGGGCCTATGATGATCCCCGCCAGCAGATAGCCGAGCACCGAACCGAGCCCCCAGCGCTTGGCCAGCGGCACCGCGATAACCGCCGCCGAGAGATAGATAAAGGCATCAAACAGGATCCCGTGGCCCATCAGTCAGCCCTCCGTTTCAACGTCTGATCCGGCTCATAAGCTCGGCCAAAATGCAGCCCGTGTTTCATCAGAGCACCTCCAGCAGATCGCGCAGATAGGGGCGGCTGGCCAGCTGCTCCGGCGTGAGTTGCTCGTCACGCAACGCCGTCAGCAGCTGGCGATAATCCTGACCGCAGCGGCGCAGGGCGGCGGGATCCTTGATCTTGTGGAACGAGTGGAGCACAAAGGGCGGCAACCAGTTCATGCCGCACAATCTGGCCGCCTGCTGAAAGGGCAGCAGAAAATCGAGCAGCGGCCGGCTGTTGTACCCCTCACTACAGTAGGACTCCGGCGCACCGCCGGTGGTAATGGCGCTCAGCCACTGCTTGCCCTTGAGGGCATGAGCTTCGGGACCGTATGCGTAGCCATACTCCAGCACCAGATCCATCCACTCCTTCATGATGGCCGGGCAGGAGTACCAGTAAAACGGGTGCTGAAAGACGATGATGTCGTGCTCCGACAGCAGCGCTTGCTCCCGCTTAACATCGATGAACATGTCGGGATAGTGGTGGTAGAGATCGTGAACCGTGACCCCCTCCAACCCCTCAATCGCCTGCAACAGCTGCTTGTTGGCCCGCGAGCCCTGCAAGGCGGGATGGGAAAAAATAACCAGAATGCGTTTCATGACAACATCACCCGAACAAGCGCCAGAGCTGGCGCGATAAAAGAGAAAAGGGGTGTGACAGAGGCATCGTAAAGATGCACAGAAAAGCGACCTTATCAGGAAGCACCGTGGCCTGCCAACTCGGGGATCAGCTCCCGCAGCGCCGGATTGAGGGTCTGATGAGCGGGATAGCAAAGCCCGATCCGGCGAAACATCCGTGGCCCGCTTACCGGCAAGGTACAGAGCCCCGCCTCATCCTCCACCAGCCCGTCCGGCAGAAAGCTGATGCCGACCCCGGCCAGCACCAGCGCCATCACCAACCCCTTGCTCTCGGCCTTGGCCACCAGATTGAGGGTGAGCCGGTCACAGGCCAGCAGGCCGATAGTCTGCTGATGGGCCTCGCAGGGCGGGCACTCAATAAAATCATAATGTTGCAGCTCGGCCAGCTCGATTTTCTCGCGGCTGGCCAAGGGATGGTCGACCGGCACGCAGAGCACGTAATCCTCTTCCCAGAGCGGCAGAAAGATCTCGTCCTCCCGGCGCAGAGCGTCCAGCGTCAGCCGACAGTCGGCTGGCGTGCCGTAATCGGAGAGGGTGAGATCAAGCTCGGGCAGTACCGTCTGTACCCGTTGCAGCAACCCCGCCACCCGACGCCGGCTCAGATCGGGCATGATGGCGATATTGAGCCTCGCACGCGTCGCTTTCTGGCGAAACAGCTCCGGCAGACGACGCGCCTCCTCCACCAGCTTGACCGCATGGGGATAGAGATAGTGGGCAGGATCGCGCGCCTCCACCCCCTTCTTGCCACGGATGAAGAGGCTGTCACCGAGCGCCTCTTCCAACTGGCGCAGCCCAGCCGAGAGAGAAGGCTGGCTGACGTGGCAGCGTTCGGCCGCCGCCGTGATGTTCTTCTCTTCATAGATGGCGATGAAGAAACGCAGCAGTCGCAAATCCAGCATAAACCCAACCATAGTTTTTTCAGATGATAACCAGCGGAAAACAATATTTATCACTTATAGATGCAGTGACTATAGTGACCCTGTTCCGCGCTGGCCAGCAGCTTGTTGGCTCAAACCGACTATCGAATCTGAAGGAAAAAAACATGTCCAAAGCTCTCGTCGTTATCACCGGTGCCTCTGCCGGGATCGGTGCCGCCATCGCCCGTGCCTTCTCTGCTGCCGGTCATCCCCTGCTGCTGCTGGCCCGTCGGGTCGAGCCGATGCAGGCACTCGGTCTGCCCAATACCCTCTGCATCGGGGTCGATGTGACCGACACCGCCGCCATGAAGGCCGCCGTCCAGCAGGCGGAAGCCAAATTTGGCCCGGTCGGCTGCATGGTCAACAACGCCGGCGTCATGCTGCTGGGTCAGGCTGACGTGCAGGATCCGGCCGAGTGGCAGCAGATGCTCAACATCAACGTCATGGGGGTGCTGAACGGCGTCCATGCGGTACTGGCCGGGATGAAGGAGCGCCGCAGCGGCACCATCATCAACATCAGCTCCATCGCCGGTCGCAAGACCTTCACGAACCATGCCGCCTACTGCGCGACCAAGTTCGCCGTCCACGCCCTGACCGAAAACATCCGCGAAGAGGTGGCCGATGTCGGCGTGCGGATGGTGACCAT
The DNA here is from genome assembly GCF_001887375.1 of Aeromonas sp. SCS5. Classification (NCBI taxonomy): domain Bacteria; kingdom Pseudomonadati; phylum Pseudomonadota; class Gammaproteobacteria; order Aeromonadales; family Aeromonadaceae; genus Aeromonas; species Aeromonas sp. SCS5. Next base: position 23,027 of record NZ_LFCS01000013.1, on the reverse strand, counting down.
AGCTCCGGGTGCGGTCGAGACCGAGCTGCTCAGCCACACCACCGACGAGAGCATCAAGGCCGGTTACCACGACTGGAAAGATCAGATGGGCGGCGTCATCGCGCCGGAAGTGATCGCCGAGGCGGTGCTCTATGCCTGGAACCAGCCGGCCAACGTCTGCGTGCGCGAGATCGTGCTGGCGGCCACCCGTCAGCAACCTTAATCTGCGCTGACGGGCACTATGGGGAGGGCTTGACCCTCCCCGGGGGCACAGGGTTACCATGTGCCCCTTGTTATTTTCGAGTCATTCCATGGTTCTCACCCGTCGCCAACTCGCTCACGCCCGTCGCTGGCTCCCCCTGTGGAGTCTGGTGCTGGTGTTGATGTCGTTTGGCAGCCGGGCCGCAACCGACCTCTGTACCCTGACCACCCACTGCAGCCAGAGCGAACGCTCGCTGGAAAAAGCGATGCCCTGCGGCAGTTTCACCACAGCGCTCTCGATGACGCTGCTGGCCAGCGACAGCCTGACGGTGGCGGTGCTGGAACCGGATAGTCCCGACTTCTCCTCCCCCTCTCTCTATATGCCGGAAGCGCCGCTGGAGCGGCTCGAACGCCCCCCTCGCACTCAGGCCTGAAAGTCATCCCGTATCGGGCATCTTTTCTTTCATCTGAGGTGAGTTATGTACAAACCCCTGTTACTGGCCATGCTGGCCGGTACCGTCAGCTTTTCAGCCCTCGCGGCCGAGAAGATGACCGTCTACAAATCCAGATATTGTGGCTGCTGCCAAAGCTGGAACGAACACATGGAGCAGAATGGCTTCGAACTGGAAGTCATCGAGACCGAGCAGCTCGGCGCAGTGAAACAGCAATACGGTATCGCGCCGGAACTGGCCTCTTGCCATACCGGCATCGTAAATGGCTATGTGATCGAGGGGCATGTACCGGCCGCCGACGTGAAGAAACTCCTCAAGGAGCGGCCTGCCATCCGCGGTCTGACCATTCCGGGCATGCCCCAGAGTGCGCCGGGGATGGATATTCCCGGCCAGCCCTACGAGGTATTGAGCATCAGCAACGAGGGCACGACCAGCAGCTGGTCGCGCTACCCGGGCTGACGACAACTGGCCATGAACCGGCACTCCACTATCATGTGAGGCACACCTGAGCGGACTCTTGTCGCTCATGGCCAGAGAAGGGGCCGCTATCGCGAGATGGCGGCCTTTTTTGTTTGCTTTTCCTTCAATAACAAGGGATTGCTTGCAACAATCGACAACAAGGGGCAGATTTAACGCCAATTCATGGAGCCGATGCTCAGGTCTGCCAACCCTTTCCAGCGCCAAGGATGCGACATGTTTACCTTTTCCCGAGGAGTTCTGCTGCTAGCCTTTCTGACAGTTCTCCCCCCTACTTATGCCAATGAAGAGCCTGCCATGACGACACCTGACACCTCAATCCAGCCGCCCGTGGCCGCCAAACATCCCCGCACGCTGAAAAAGCACGGGGACACCCGGATCGACAACTACTACTGGCTGCGTGACGATCAGCGTCAGGCGCCGGAAGTGCTGCAATACCTCGAGGCCGAGAACGCCTATACCGAAGCCATGCTCAAGCCCACCAAACCGCTGCGCGAGCAACTCTACAAGGAGATGGTGGCCCGCATCCCCCAGCAGGATGAGTCGGTTCCCTATGTGAAGAACGGCTACCGCTACCAGACCCGCTATGAACCGAGCAAGGAGTACGCCATCTACTCCCGCACCAGGCTGGGAGAGGAGCAGGCAAACCTGCTGCTCGACAGCAACCTGCGGGCCGAGGGGCACGAGTTCTATGCCCTCGGCGCCCTTGAGGTGAGTCGCAACAACCGCTGGCTGGCGGTGGCGGAGGATTATCTCTCCCGCCGCCAATACAAGATCCAGTTCCTCGATCTGGAGAGCGGCAAGTGGGCCGCCGACACGCTGGAGAACACCTCCGGCAATCTGGTGTGGGCCAACGACAACAAGACCGTCTTCTATGTGCGCAAACACCCGCAGACCCTGCTGCCGTACCAGGTCTACCGCCACACGCTCGGTACGGATCCGGCCACGGACAAGCTGGTTTACGAGGAGAAGGATGACTCCTTCTACGTCAGCCTCTACGCCACCACCTCGGAAGATTTCATCGTCATCGCTCTCTCCAGCACTACCACCGGCGAAGCGCGGCTGATCGATGCCAACCTGCCGGAGCACTCGCCCCGTCTGTTCCTGCCGCGCAAGGTGGATCACGAATACAGCCTGGATCACTACCGCGGCCGCTTCTATGTGCGCTCCAATAAGGACGGCAAGAACTTCGGCCTCTACGAAACCAAGGAGAGCCCGGTCGATCGCTGGAAGCCGGTGATTGCCCCCAATCCCGACGTGCTGCTGGAGAGCTATGCCCTGTTCAAGGATTGGCTGGTGCTGGAGGAGCGCAGCAAGGGGCTGACCCGCTTGCGTCAGGTCAACTGGCATAGCGGTGAGCAGAAGGAGATCGCCTTCGACGACCCTGCCTACGTCACCTGGCTCGCCTACAACCCGGAGCCGGATACCAGCGCCCTGCGCTATGGCTACTCCTCCATGACCACTCCCTCCTCCACCTATGAGCTGGATATGGCGAGTGGCAAGCGCACCCTGCTCAAGCAGCAACCGGTGGCCGGCTTCAAGGCCGACCAGTACGCCAGCGAGCGACTCTGGGTGACTGCCCGCGACGGCGTATCGGTGCCGGTATCTCTGGTCTATCGCAAGGACAAGTTCAAGAAAGAGCAGGCCGATGCGCCCAAGAATCCGCTGCTGGTCTATGGCTACGGCTCCTACGGCGCCAGCATGGATCCCGACTTCAGCAGCTCGCGCCTGAGCCTGCTGGATCGCGGCTTCGTCTACGCCATCGCCCATATCCGGGGTGGCGAAGAGCTGGGTCGCCCCTGGTACGAAGATGGCAAGCTGCTGAAAAAACAGAACACCTTCAATGACTTCATCGATGTTACCAAGGCGCTGGTCGAGCAAGGCTACGGTGCCAGGGATCAGGTCTACGCCATGGGCGGCAGCGCCGGCGGTCTGCTGATGGGGGCCGTCATCAATCAGGCACCCGAACTCTATCGCGGCGTGGTGGCACAGGTGCCCTTCGTCGATGTTGTCACCACCATGCTGGACGAGTCGATCCCCCTCACCACCGGGGAGTATGACGAGTGGGGCAACCCGAACCAGAAGCGCTACTACGACTACATGAAGAGCTACAGCCCCTACGATCAGGTCAAGGCGCAAGCCTACCCCAACCTGCTGGTCACTACCGGGCTGCACGACTCCCAGGTGCAATATTGGGAGCCCGCCAAGTGGGTCGCCAAGCTGCGCGAGCTGAAGACGGATGATAACAAGTTGTTACTGAACACCGACATGGACGCCGGCCATGGTGGCAAGTCGGGCCGCTTCAAAGCCTACGAAGATATCGCCCTGGAGTACGCCTTTATCCTGGATCTGGCCGCCCCGGCAAACTGATCTCATATGACGCTAGCCCTTGCCACGCAAGGGCTACAAAAGAAACCCCTCACTACTTCCCACCCGACTCCTGCACAATTAATCCACGATCAACAAATTAATGATCGGCATCAAACTTTTCGATATTAAACGCTGCTTTTTTGCCCTTTTGTTTGATTGTTGTTGGCGAGATGTGCTTAATCGAAGCCGTTACAACTTTTTCTTTGGCCCCTCAGGGGCCAAATTATCTTCTGCCGGCAGGACGCCGGTTATCTCACCGCAGGATGATGGTGGCTTTTTTGGGAGGGGGTAACAGCCCGACCTTTTCCTCGTACGAGGCCCTATCGGCCAGCCCGGCTCCCGCCGCAGGCTCGCCATAAATTCACTCGTGGAACGGGTGAGATAACTCAATGAAAAGGATGGAAAACATGAAAGGATTATCCTTGGCATGCGCCCTGTCGGCTGCTCTGGTCGGCGTGTCGTTTGGTGGCCCGGTACAGGCGCAGGAGCGCTTCGTGACCATAGGCACCGGCGGCCAGACCGGCGTCTACTACGTGGCGGGCCAGTCGATCTGCCGCTTCCTCAATCGCGGCGCGTCCGATCACCAGATCAAGTGCAATGCCCCGGCCAGCGGCGGCGGTGTGGCCAACGTCAACGGCATCCGCAGCGGCGAGTTCAACTTCGGCATCATGCAATCCGATCACCAGTTCAAGGCAATGAAAGGGCTGCCCCCCTTCCAGGCGGAAGGAGCCATGGATGACATGCGCGCCGTCTTCTCCCTGCAGAGCGAGGTGTTCACCATCCTGGCCCGCAAGGACGCCAAGGTAGCCGGCTTCGATGATCTCAAGGGCAAGCGGGTCAATATCGGTAACCCGGGCTCAGGCCAGCGCGATACCATGGAAGAGATCATGGCGGTCAAGGGCTGGCAGAAGGGCGACTTCGGTCTGGTCTCCGAGCTGAAACCGGCCGAACAGGCCTCCGCCCTCGGTGACAACAACATCGATGCCATGAGCTACTTCGTCGGCCACCCCAATGGCGCCATTCAGGAAGCCTCCACCACTACCGACGCCGTGCTGGTGCCGGTCACCGGCGCCGAGATCGACAAGCTGCTGGCCGAGAAGAGCTACTACACCAAGGCTGAAATTCCGGGTGGCATCTACAAGGGCAGTGACCAGCCGACCCCCTCCATCGGTGGCAAGGCGGTGCTCTCCACCAGCGCCAAGACCGACCCCGAAGTGGTTTATCAGCTGGTGAAGTCGGTGTTCGACAATCTGGATCGCTTCAAGCGCCTGCACCCGGCCTTCGCCGACCTCCAAGAGGCCGACATGATCAAGGTGGGGCTCTCAGCACCGCTCCATGAAGGGGCTGCCCGCTACTACAAAGAGCGCGGCTGGATCTAAGCGCGGGCCCCCGGGCCGCTGTCACTCTCACCGACACCCGTCTGCCTCGCCCCTGATTGCGGGGGCGGGTGTCGCTCTTGTTGTACTGGTGGGCACAAATTAACCCTATGCAAGACAAACAACTCTCTACCGAGGAGCTGATCGCCCAGGATGTGGGCGCACGGCTCCCTGCTGGCGCCATGGGTGGCATCATCACCCTGCTGGCGCTGGCCTGGTCACTGTTCCAGCTCTGGATCGCCTCGCCGCTCCCCTTCATGCTCGGCTTTGGCGTGCTCAATGACACCGAAACCCGCTCCATTCACCTCACCTTTGCCCTGCTGCTGGCATTTCTGGTGTTTCCGGCGTTTCGCACCTCGCCGCGAGATCGGGTGCCCTTTAGCGATATCGCTCTCGCCCTGATCGCGGCCGGCGCGGCCTCCTACCTCTTCGTGATGTATCAGGCCCTGGCCCAGCGACCGGGCAACCTCACCACCGCCGATCTGGTGACGGCCTGTATCGGCATACCTTTGCTGCTCGAAGCTGCGCGCCGTGCGCTGGGGCCGGCGCTGGCGGTCATCGCCATCGTCTTTCTCACCTACAGTCTGGCGGGCCCCTGGATGCCGGGGCTGCTGGCCCACCGCGGAGTGAGCTTCACTGCGCTGGCCAACCACCAGTGGATCACCACCGAGGGGGTTTTTGGCATCGCCCTCGGCGTCTCCACCAGCTTCGTCTTCCTGTTCGTGCTCTTCGGCGCCTTGCTGGAGCGAGCCGGTGCCGGCCACTACTTCATCCAGCTCGCCTTCAGCCTGCTGGGTCACCTGCGCGGCGGCCCGGCCAAGGCAGCGGTAGTTGCCTCCGGCCTCACCGGCCTCATCTCCGGCTCCTCCATCGCCAACGTGGTCACCACCGGCACTTTCACCATTCCCATGATGAAGCGGGTGGGGTTCTCGAAAGAGAAGGCGGGCGCGGTTGAAGTGGCCTCTTCGGTCAACGGCCAGATCATGCCGCCAGTGATGGGGGCCGCGGCTTTCCTGATGGTGGAATACGTGGGAATCCCCTATGTGGAGATCATCAAGCACGCCTTTCTGCCTGCGGCCATCTCCTACATAGCGCTGCTCTACATCGTCCATCTGGAGGCGCTCAAGCTCGGCATGCAGCCCATCGGCAACCATCAGCCGAAACCCTGGCTGCACCGTCTGACCGGTTTTGCCTTTGGCGCGGCCCTCATCAGCGGACTGTCGATGGCGGTCTACTATGGCTTGGGCTGGCTCAAACCGGCGCTGGGCGACTATGCCCTGCCCGCTATCGGCCTGCTGCTGGCCATCGCCTATCTGGGTCTGCTGAAGATCGCCGCCAGCAATGATCCCCTGCCGGCGGAAGATCCGGACAAGCCCCTTGAAGAGTTGCCCAACACCCGCACCGTGCTGCTCTCCGGCCTTCACTTCCTGCTGCCGGTGGTGGTGCTGGTGTGGTGCCTGATGGTGGAACGCCTCTCGCCCGGTCTCTCCGCCTTCTGGGGCACGGTGATGCTGGTGATTATCCTGCTGACCCAGCGACCGCTGCTCAACTGGCTGCGCCGCGACGGCAAGCACGACTACGGCACCTTCAACGACGGCATGGTCGACCTGCGCGAGGGACTGGTTGCCGGTGCCCGCAACATGATCGGTATCGGTATCGCCACCGCCACGGCGGGGATCATCGTCGGGGCCGTCTCCCAGACCGGCGTCGGGCTGGTACTGGCGGATCTGGTGGAGATGCTCTCCATGGGCAATCTGCTGCTGATGCTGCTGCTGACCGCCCTGCTCAGCCTGATCCTCGGTATGGGGCTGCCGACCACCGCCAACTACATAGTGGTCTCCAGCCTGCTGGCACCGGTAGTGGTGACGCTGGGGCAGCAGAACGGGCTGATCGTGCCGCTCATCGCGGTGCATCTGTTCGTCTTCTACTTCGGCATCATGGCGGATGTGACGCCACCGGTAGGGCTCGCCTCTTTTGCGGCAGCGGCCGTCTCCAAAGGGGACCCCATCCGTACCGGTCTCACCGCGTTCTACTACAGCCTGCGCACCGCAGCGCTGCCGTTCCTCTTCATCTTCAATACCGACCTGCTGCTCATCAACGTGGACTTCGCCCACGGCGTGCTGATCTTCATCGTGGCCACCATTGCCATGCTGATCTTCGCCGCTGCGACTCAGGGCTACTTTCTGGTGAAGAGCCGCTGGTACGAGAGCATCCTGCTGCTGCTGGTCGCCTTTACCCTGTTCCGCCCCGGCTTCTGGATGGATCTGGCCCACGATCCCTATCGCCAGACACCGCCTGCCCAGCTGGCCCGGACCATGGGTGAGGTGGAAGCGGAGAGTCCCCTGCGCGTCCGGGTCATGGGAGAGGATGCAGTCGGCAAGGCGCGCCAGTTCACCCTGCTGGTGCCCGTACCGGAAGGGGAAACAGGTGAAGAGCGGCTGGCCAATCTGGGGCTCACCCTCTATGAGCAGGATGGCAAGACGCTGATCGACAGCGTTGCCTTCGGCAGCCCGGCCGCCGCCATGGGGCTGGAGTTCGATCAGGAGATCCTGGCCGTCAAGGCGCCGACCGACCGCTGGCGCAAAGAGCTGATGTGGATCCCGGGCTTCCTGCTGTTTGGCGCCATCATCTGGCTACAGCGCCGCCGTGTGGCGGTCAGCGCAGGCTGATGGATTCCCGCATCTGCATGAGAAATGAGAGAGGGCCGCGACAGCGGCCCTCTTTTTTGAAGCGCTGATACCAGGGGATAACCCCCGCCTTCAGCCAGAAAAAAAGTGGGGTGACATATCCATGTCACCCCCTCGCAAATAAGCATGTTCCATATTGGAATCCGGTCGTCGCGGGCGCCTCTCCGAACCTCCCGAAAGTTCGCTACCCATCAGAAGTCAGCGCCAGTTGCAGCGATACAAGTGGCCAGCAACCCGTTACAACCCTCTTCCACACGGCAGCAAGCCACCGTGTTTGTCCTTGCAACTGAAATATTACGCAGAAAAACAAAATAAAAAACGATTTTATGCCCAATTCATTCACATGGCGGTACAAAAAACAGCCTTATCACCACCATGAACTGGTTATAAAACAGTTAGATAGACTCGGTTATGGCTATTCACCCGCGATGTGCATCGGCAAAGGCCTACACGCCTTTGCGAGATCTCGCACAAAAAATGGCCAGCTCACAACCAGCGATGCAGTGGTAACCAGTCGCTGAGCCTGGCAACCAGACGCCGTGACCACCCTTCCGCTTTGCGTGGTTCACCCTGCCCTTGCCACTGCAACAACCACGCCTGCAACTGCTGGCAGATGGGCGCACACTCCAGCTGCAACATCAGCTCGGTATTGAGAAAGAGCGAGCGGGGATCGAGGTTGAGGCTGCCAAACAGGGCGCGATCCTCTCCCAACAGGATCAGCTTGGCGTGCAGGCTGCCTTGCCCTTCATCAAACTCGCACAACCGGATCCCCTGACGCAGCAACCAACCCCTGTGACGCTGGTAGGCTCCATGCACCAGTGGCACATCCGTGCTGGCCAGCGAGTTGGTGAGGATCTCGATCACCACTCCCTGCCGACGCAACCGCTGCAAACGGCGCCGAAAACCGCCCGTGAGGATCAGATAGGGAGTCACCATGCGGAGCGTGGAAGGAGCATCCGCCAACTGTCGCCAGAGCTGGCGAGCGGTCACCGGGCGGGAAACCAGCCCTTTGCCGGGGCGGTCAAACCAGACCTCGGCCCGACCGGTATGCCATGCAAGCGCAGGCTCGTTGCCGTCAAACAGGGAGGCAGGCAGATCATAAACGGCAGCGACCGCGGGATCCGCTATGGTGAGGAGGAAATCGTTGACCACACGAATTTCGGCTGGCTGCAATCTTCGGCGCAACAGATGACGGATAGGGTGGCTCCAGCGGCTCTGCCAGAACTGGGCAAACCCCGCCGCCATCTGCTCGCAAATGGCCCCCTGACAGGCAAGATCGAGATCCACGAAAGGGGCATCCGGATCCAGCCCGAAATAACGATCACCAATATTGCGGCCACCGATAAGCGCCAGCTTGCCATCCACCAGCAGCAGCTTGTTGTGCATCCGGTGATTAATGCGGCGAAAGGTGAAAATCCCCTCCAGCAGCAGGGCCAGCGGCCGCCAGCCCCTTAACCAGAAGGGGTTGAACAGCCGCACCTCGATACCGGGACAGTGAGCCACCATCTCCAGAAAGCGGTTGTCCCCGGCATAGAGATCATCCACCAGCAGCTGTACCCTGACTCCGCGCCGGGCGGCATGGAGCAGCTCGCCCAGCAGCAGTTTGCCGCTGCAGTCCTCCTCCCAGCTGTAATACTGCGCCTGGATCTGCTCGCGGGCGGAGCGGATCCAGTGGCAGCGCACCTTGAGCGCCAGGGCCGGGTCGTCGATCAGGGCAAAGGATCCGGGGATCATCTTGTCATCCTGCTGTCATGGCCAGGTGTCATAACGCAGCAAGCCTCTTCGTATATCGACACTTTTCGTATCTCGAAACAGGGAGTTGCTATGGAACTGCACGATACCCCTATGCTGCGCTATCTGGGCCAGCTCCACCAGCCGGATCAAACACCCGGCACCGAGTCGGCCCACTGGTTCTTGCTGCACAGGGATGGTGGCTGGCCGCTACCGACCACGCCGGAGGCTCAGCCGGTCAATCGGCTCATGGCTGAGCCGCTTCGATAGCCGCAGCCTTGCCCTCGATCTGGGGCAGGCTGAAGCGATAGCCAACATAGTACTTGTAGATGGTGCCGACATAGTTGATCGGCCCCTGCCCCACCTCGTTGGCCACCAGCTGATCCACGTTACCGAACCAGACATTGGGATCCAGCCCCAGCTTGCCCGCCTTGTCCCGCAAGGCCTGAACCCGGTTCGGCCCGGCATTGTAAGCTGCGAGCGCAAAGAGGTGGCGGTTGAGCAGATCCAGATTGGGATCGTTGAAGTAGGTATCGAGGATCAGGCGCAAGTAGCGGCAGGCAGCCTCGACGTTGCCATCCAGCGTCGTCAGTCTGGCCCCCGTGATATTGACCTCGCGACCGGTGCTGGGCAGCAGCTGCATGATGCCAACAGCCCCCTTCTCGGAGCGGATAGCGGGGTTGAGACCGGACTCCTTGTATGCCAGCGCTGCCAGCATCAGCCAGTCCAGCTCGTACTGCTTGGCATACTTCTCCAGTACCTTGCGAATGGTTGCCAGCCGCCCCATGGGGTCAGGTGCCAGTATGTTGCTCATCTGGTCGCTGCGCGCCAGCAGGCGGCGCAGGGTCATGTCGCTATAGAGACTGTTGCGACTGGCCCCCGCCAGATAGCGGTTGACCGCTTTAAGGAGGTCGGGGCTGTTCTTGCGCAGCGCCCAGGCACTGGTGCCCTTGCTGCGCAGGGGGATCAGCTTGTGCGCCTTGAGGCCGGAGATCATCCCCCCCAGCCAGATCCGCCCCTTGTAGCTGTCGGTCACCGTCAGCGGAATGATGCCGGCCGCCACCATCTCCAGCAGATCGCCATCCTGCAGATACTCGGGCACCGTCTCGATATAGACAGGAGGCAGCCCAAGCTCGCGAAACAACCAGTTCAGCTGGCGCAGACTCTCGCAATAGCTGGAGCTGGCGCGCACCCAGACCCGCCGGCCGGAGAGCTGGGTAATGCGGTTGAAGGCTGGCAGCGTGTTCTGACTGACCACCCACTCCTCGATGGAGGAGATCAGCGGCCGGGAGAAGGTCACCTGTTCGCGCCGGGTCGGAGTCACCGTCATATTGGCCGCCACCAGATCGCCGCGCCCCTCCGCCAGATAATCGAGCAGCTTGTCCTGCCGAACCGGGATGTAGACCACCTTGAGCGGCACCTTCTCCCTGGCAAGATAGGTCTTGTTCAGCCAGCGCTCGAACCCTTGCAGCTGATTGACCAGAATGCCGTACTGGGCACCCTTGTCGAGGAAATAGAACCCGCGCTCATAGACCACCAGAGCCCTGAGTTCGCGCTTTTGCAAAATGGATTCGAGATCCCCGGGTTGGGGAAGACGCTGAGGCTTGAGATCGGCCGCCAGCAAGGGGAGAGACCAGAGAGCCAGCAGGCCCCAGATCCAGTGCCGCATCATGATGTTGTCGCCTTCTGTTGGCCGACTCGCGCCGGGCAAAACCGTCTGTGGGATAGAGTAACTATAGAACGCAGACCCACAGCAGAAGGGTCAACACGGCAGGACTGGCCTGCCGCGTCATCAGAGGGCTCAGATAGAGCGGGCCCGCATTTCGAAGATCAGTTTTTCGGCGGTGCAGGTAAATTGCAGGCGGGCTTTCAGGATCACGCCGTTGGCGCCCTGGGTCAGTTCACTGCTGCTCTTGGCTTCGGCAGTCACCTGCTTGGCCAGTGCTTCATAGGCAGCCAGCTTGGCACGGGCATCAGCCTCGGCAGCGGCTTCGATCACCAGTTCCATCACATCATCGCCTTCACCGATGATGGTGCCGATCTCGGCAAAACAGCCGCAGCTGTCGCAGGTTTCGTTCAGTTCAACTTTTTCGTCAACAGACATACTTTTACTCCTACTGCTTATTTCGGATGATTTTCATCGTCACGCATGGCTTTACGAAAATCCCTGATAGCGGTTCCCAGATCCTCACCCGCACTGGCCAGACGCTTACTGCCAAACACCAGCACAACCACCAACAAGAGGATCAACATGTGCCAGATATGAATTCCACCGAGTCCCATAGGGATGCTCCTCAAAGAGAGATATCTATCAGTTGTATCAAAACAGAGCGCAAGAATTGTTGGGCAAAATCAAGGCGGGTGCAAGTGAGCAAATAAATCACTACAAAAAATAGGGCGACCCGAAGGTCGCCATATTGATTGTGCTACGTGTCCCCTCAACCGCTACATCCTGTACCAGTGGCTCATCCGAGCCAGAGACAAATTGAGGATAAGATCGCCAAGATATGAAAACAAATGGTATAAATTCATCTTAGAGTTGAAGGAGATTCATATCATGCTGCTGGAACAACTGGGTCGTATCGACCTCAATTTGCTGATAATCCTGCAGGTTCTGCTGGAGGAGCGCAACGGCAGCAAGGCAGCCAGACGACTGCATTTGAGTCAATCCGCCGTCAGCAAGGCGCTCGGCCGACTGCGGGAAACCTTCGACGATCCCCTCTTTATCCGCTCCGCTTACGGGCTGGAACCGACCCCCCGCGCACTGGTGCTGCAACAGCAGCTGCAACCCATCCTGCTGTCGCTGGACAACCTGATCCAGCCGCCGGAGTTCGACCCGGCCAACTCGGATCGGGAGTTTGTCATCGCCAGCATGGACAGCGCCTTCACCCTGTTTGCCCCGCTCTACCTGAGCGAACTGAAGCGACAGGCCCCCAGATTGCGGCTGCGCTATGAGGAGTGGACCGAAAACAGCCTGACCGAGATGAGCCAGGGGCAGGTGGATATCGCCTTCACGGTGCGGGAGAACTGTATCGACTCCGACTACCGCCTCGATACCCTGCCCGGCAGCATCTGCCAGCGACTGCTCGCCATCGATGGCCTCACCTGTCTGGTGCAACAGCACCACCCCGCCCTGCAGGAGCCGCGCTGGGATCTCGACCACTACCTCAGCTATCCCCATGTCCAGACCTACTGCGAAGGGCGGGATCGCTGGATGCTGGATCACAAGCTGGCAGAGCACGATCTCTACCGGCGTATCGAGGCGAGTGTTCCCTCATTCGAGGCGGCGCTGCGGATGGGCATGCACTCCGATATGATCGTCACCCTCTCCAAGCTCTATGCCCGTCACGCGACCCAGGTCTACCCGCTGTTGCAACTGCCGCTGCCCATCGAGCTGGACAGCATTTCGCACCTGCTCATCTGGCATCAGCGTCATGAGGAAGATCCCGGCCATCGCTGGCTGCGGGAGACCCTGCTGACCCTGATCCTGAGTCAGCTGGAGTCACGCGCCGATCAAGGGGTGCCCGTTACCTGCAAGTAGTGGTGAACCCCGTCCAGCAGCATCTGCACCGAGATCATCACCAGCAGCATCCCCATCAGCCGCTCCACCGCAGTGAGTCCACGCTCACCCAACAGCTTGTTGAATACCTCGTAGAACATCAGGATCACCGCGCTGGCGGCCCATGCCATGAAGAGCGCCAGCGACCAGTCCACCATCCGGGTGGGCTCCTGATTGGCCAGCAGCATCAAAGAGGCGAGGATCGAGGGGCCGGCGATCATCGGGATCGCCATCGGCACCAGGAAGGGCTCCTCGCCCGCCGCCAGTCCGGTCACCCCCCCTTCACTCGGGAAGATCATCTTGATGGCGATCAGGAACAGGATGATACCGCCGGCAATGCTGACTGCTTCCTGCCGCAGGTTGAGGAAGCCGAGGATCTGCTGACCGACAAAGAGGAAGAGCATCATGATGGCCAGCGAGAAGAGCAGCTCGCGGATCATCACCTTGCGCCGCCGCTTGGGATCGATATGGCGCAGGATTGAGAGGAAGACCGGCAGGTTGCCCAGCGGGTCCATGATCAGAAACAGCATGACTGCGGCAGAAAAAGTATCCATACAACGCCCGGGCTACGCCTTGAATTGGGAAATGGGAGGGGGCGAAATATAGCAAAGGGCGAGAAGTTGAGCGAGCGCCATCACGCGCTCGCCAAGGGGGGTTATCCGTGATTGCAGATCTTGTCGGCACGGGTCTGGAAACCTTCACCGGCTTCGATGAACTTGCCGCGAGCGGCCAGGAAGTCGATCAGCGCTTCGGCATCCATCTCGCTGGCGCTGCAGGTATGAAAACGGGCGTCGGCACCAAACCGCTGCGCCATCGCCTGCTTGAGGCTGGCACGGGTGAATTGACCATCCTGTTCCAGCATCATCTCCATCACTTCGTGACCATGTACCGATTGCGACATCTTGCACCTCAATAATGAACATATTTAATGTCAATTAAATCCTCTCCCGTCAGGAGGGATCTTGATATAGGCCAATAAATAACGGATTACCCTGCTGCGAGAGTGGTCAGCGACGCCGCTTTGTCGATAATGTGGCAACCCACTGCAGGGATCGCTACACTAGCGCCCCATTTTTGGTCACCGCAGACATTTGATAAGGATATTGGCGCCATGCTGTTCCATGGAGAGGCAAGCAAACCCTGGCAGATCTGGACCCGTCGCCCGCTCTGGCTCAAGACCCTGATCGGCATGCTGACCGGGGTCGCCCTTGGCGTCGGCTTCGAGGAGCAGGCTCAGCTGCTCAAGCCCATCGGCGTGCTCTTCGTCAACACCATCCAGATGCTGATGGTGCCCCTGATCTTCTGCTCGGTCATCGCCGGCCTCACCTCACTGCTCAAGGGCAAGGCGCTCGATCGTATAGGTATCAAGGCGAGCTGCCTTTACCTCTGCTCCACCGCCATCGCCATCTGCATCGGCCTGATGATGGGCTGGCTGCTGGAGCCCGGCATGGGAGCCGACATGGGCCCCTACCAACGACCCGGCATGACCACACCACCGACTCTGGCCAGCGTGCTGAGCCATCTGGTGCCGAGCAATCCGGTCGAGGCGATGGTGGACAGCAAGATCCTGCAGGTGATCGTCTTTGCCGTGGCGCTGGCGGTGGCACTCAATGCCTGTGGCCGCCGCGGCCGCCCCGCCATCCTCTTCTTCACCTCGCTGGCGGAGGGGATGTTCAAGCTGACCCAGATGGTGATGGCGCTGGCTCCGTATGGCGTCTGTGCCCTGATGGCATGGATGACCAGCAAATATGGCATCGACCTGCTGCTGCCCCTGCTCAAGGTAATCGGCGCCGTCTATCTCGGCTGTCTGCTCCATGTACTCGGGGTCTACAGCACCCTGCTGCTCCTGCTGGCGCGGCTCAATCCGATCCACTACTTCAAGAGCATCGTCGATGCCCAGGCAGTGGCCTTCACCAGCAGCTCCAGCAGCAGCACCCTGCCCATCAGCCTCGCCTGTGCCGAGAAGCGGCTCGGGGTCTCACCCGCCATCACCGCCAAAGTGCTGCCCATCGGCGCCACCATCAACATGGATGGCACGGCGCTCTATCAGGGGGTCACAGCCCTGTTTGTGGCACAGGCATTTGGGGTGGATCTGCATCTGGTGGACTACCTGACCATCATCAGCATCGCCACCCTGGCCAGTATCGGCACCGCAGGCACTCCGGGCACCGGGCTGATGCTGCTGACGCTCACGCTGACCGCGGTCGGACTGCCGCTGGAAGGGGTTGCACTGATTGCGGGGATTGACCGGGTGCTCGACATGGCGCGCACCGCGGTCAACGTCTCGGGGGATATTCTGGTTTCCGTACTGATCGCCCGCAGCGAAAACGAGCTGGATCTGGCGACCTATCACGATGAACACGCCGGGGAAGATATCGACGTCCCCCTACGCTAGGGAGGATTAGTTGTCGTGGGGATCGTGATGGCAACGCCAGCACACTTCGAAGTTGGCGCCGTTCTCCTCCCCGCACTGACCGCACAGCCAGCCGTTACCCTGGCGCTGCTGATAGCGTTCGATCACCCGCCCTGCCTTGCTGCGATCCTCGGCACGCACCATCAGGGTCACCTGCAGCAGATCCGCCGCCAGCTCGCCAAAGGCCCCTGACAGGCCGTCGCCATTGAGGCGCACCGGCACCCCTTCCGCCTCCAGCGCCCCCTTGAGAGCATGAGCCTCCAGAGTGTGAGAGGCGCGATAGAGATTGATCCAGTTATCCATAGCTCCCCCTTACAGCAGCTTGTCGATGCCGAACTCGGCCCCGTTCTCCACCATGAAATCGATGAACGCCCGCAATTTACGCGGCATAAGTTGTCGCTCCGGAAACAGCAGGTAGATCGACACCTTGGGTTGCTGCCACTCTGGCAGCACCGCGACCAGCTCGCCGCTGGCCAGCTCCTCCTGACAGAGCATGGCCGGGATCGAGGCCAGTCCGAGACCCGCCTTGGCCGCCTCGCGGGCACAGGTAATATTATTGACCCGAAAACGGGAGGGAGGGTCAACCAGCACCTCTTTGCCATCCAGCTCGAAGCACCAGTGGGAAGCGAGAAAGCCGTTGCTCACCGTCACCCGCTCATGGTTGGCCAGATCCTCCGGCCGCTTGATCGCCGGGCTGCGCGCCAGATAGGCCGGACTGGCACAGAGTAGCTTCCCGGTGCTCCATAGGCGGCGTGCGGCCAGATTGGAATCGCTCATATCGCCGATCCGCACCACCGCATCCAGCCCTTCGCTGATGGGGTCAACCACCCGGTTGGTCAGCTCCAGCTCCACCTGCAGGCCGGGATAGGCCTGTAAAAACTTGGCGACCAGGCGCCCGACCACCAACTGACCCGTCTCTATGGGCACGGCCATCTTGAGAGTGCCGGTCACCTCTTGCTGGCTGGCGCTCAACATCAGCTCCGCTTCCGTCAATGCCTCCACCGCCTTGCTGCAGTGCCGATAGTACTTCTCCCCCTCCTCGGTCAGGGTGAGCTGACGGGTGGAGCGATAAAGCAGCCGCACCCCGAGCCTCTGTTCCAGCTCGGCAATCCGCCGGCTGACCATCGCCTTGGTCATCCCCAGCTCCTGGGCTGCGGCAGTAAACGAGCCCTTGTCGACAATTCGTACCAGAATTAACGCAGCATTTAGGTCCATTGTTGCACCTGTGAAACTGTATATCTCGTGAACCAATACTAATCGAAACAGTCGAGCAGTGTTAGCCTGCGCCCCTTACGTTCAGGAATCTCCAAAATGAGTCAACACAAGAAAATCCCTCTCCTGGCCGCCATGATCCTGGCCCTGCTCGCTCTCCTCTTCTCCGCCTACTGGTATCTCCACGGCCGCTATTTCGAGAGCACCGACAACGCCTATCTCCAGAGCGAGGTAACCGGGATCAGCTCCAAGCTGCCCGGCTATATCAGCGAAGTGCTGGTGACCGACAACCAGCCGGTCAAAACGGGCCAGCTCATCGCCCGTCTCGATGATCGCGAATACAAGACCAAGGTCGCGGAGGCCGAGGCCGATCTGCGCCTCAATCAGGCAACCGCCGAGAATCTGGCCGCTACCCGCATCCAGCAGCTGAGCCTGATCCAGCAGGCCGAAGCCAAGGTTGCCTCCGCCAAGGCCGAGCAGCTGCGCGCCAGCCAGCAGGTAACCCGGATCAGCCAGCTCAACCAGCGCCACTACAGCTCGCAAGACAGTCTGGATGAAGTGCGGGCTGGTCTGCAGGTCAATCAGGCACAGGCACAAGAAGCCAAAGCGGCCTTGCAGGCAGCCCGTGAGCGACTGCTGGTACTGGATGCCGAGCGCAAGCAGAATCAGGCCAAGCTGGCCCTGAGTGAAGCACAACTGGAGCAGGCCAGGCTGGAGCTCGGCTACACCGAGCTGCGGGCACCAGCCGATGGCATCATCGGCAAGCGCAGCCTGCGGGAGGGGCTCTACGTCCAGTCCGGCATGCAGGTCGCCAGTCTGGTGCCGCTGCAACAAGTGTGGGTCGAGGCCAACTTCAAGGAGACCCAGCTCGCCCATATGCAGCCCGGCCAGAAGGTCGAAGTGGTGCTTGATGCCTATCCGGATCAGCCGGTCGAGGGGGTCATCGACAGTCTGGCGCCAGCCACAGGGGCCAAGTTCGCCCTGCTGCCACCGGAGAACGCCACCGGCAACTTCACCAAGATTGTGCAGCGGGTACCGGTCAAAATCCGTATCCCCGAGCCGGGTCAGCTCGCCGGCAAGCTGTTGCCGGGTCTCTCCAGCGAAGTAACGGTAGATACCCGTACTCCTGATGCCATGACGGCCGCCAACTGATGGAACCCATTCCACGTCGCCACTGGATCGCGGTCATCGGCGGCCTTATCGGCGCCTTCATGGCCATCCTCGATATCCAGATAACCAACGCCTCCCTGAAGGACATTCAGGGGGCGCTCTCTGCCACCCTGAGCGAAAGCTCCTGGATCTCCACCTCCTATCTGGTGGCGGAGATGATCGCCATCCCCCTTAGTGGCTGGCTGAGCCGGGGGCTGAGCGTGCGCCGTTACCTGCTGTGGACCACGGGCGCCTTTATCGTCTCCTCCGTGCTCTGCTCCTTCAGCTGGAACCTCACCAGCATGATCGTCTTCCGGGCGATGCAGGGCTTCACCGGCGGGGCACTTATTCCGATGGCCTTCTCCCTCATCGTTACCCTGCTGCCGCTGCAGAAGCGGGCTACCGGCATGGCGCTGTTCGGTCTCTGTGCCACCTTCGCCCCGGCCATCGGCCCAACTCTCGGCGGCTGGCTCACCGAGCAGATGTCGTGGCACTACATCTTCTATCTCAACGTCCCGCCGGGGCTGCTGGTGATGGCCATGCTGGCGCACGGGCTGGACAAGAAGGCGGTGGACTGGGAGGTGATCAAGCGGGTCGACCTTATCGGCATCGTCACCATGGCGCTTGGCCTGGGCGTGCTGGAGGTGGTGCTGGAGGAGGGTAACCGGGAGGACTGGTTCGGCTCGACCTTCATCGTGCGCCTGACCATCATCTCGGTCGTCTCACTGGTCTTCTTCGTCATCAGCCAGCTGCTGCGCCGCCACCCGCTGGTCAACCTGCGGCTGCTGCACAACCCGCGCTTTGCCCTCGCCTGCTTCGCCTATCTGATCCTCGGGATGGCGTTGATGGGCTCCATCTATGTGCTGCCGCTCTACATGACCCAGATCCACAACTACAACGCGCTGGAGATTGGCGAAGTGCTGATGTGGATGGGGCTGCCCCAGCTGCTGGTGCTGCCGCTGGTGCCCAAACTGACCCACAAGGTCGATCCGCGCTATCTGGTGAGCTTCGGCTTTTTCATCTTCGCCGTCAGCTGCTTTATGAACGTCAACATGAGTGCCGACTATGCCGGGCCGCAGCTTATTCAGGCGCTCATCGTGCGGGCACTTGGGCAGCCCTTCATCATGGTGCCGCTCTCCCTGGTCGCCACCGCCAGTCTGAGTCATGATGAGGTTCCCTCCTCCTCCACCCTGCTCAACGTGCTGCGCAACCTGGGTGGCGCCTTTGGTATCGCCATCATAGCGACCATGCTCGACAACGATACCCGCACCCATATGCTCCAGATCGGCAGCACCCTGCCTGCCAGCAGTATCGAGGGACAAACCTATCTGCTGCAGCTGGCCCAGAGCATGATGGCACAGGGTTCCGGCCCCGAGCTGGCCGAGCAGCAGGCGCACGCCATACTCGCCAACACCATCAACCGGGAAGCGGCCATCATGGCCTACAACCAGGTCTTCTACATCATGGGGATCTTCCTGCTGGTCGCCAGCGGTCTGATGCTGCTGCTCAAATCCCCCGCCCCGCGGGCAGCGGATGCCGAGCCGATAGAGGCGTGAAAAGCAGCTGATAAATAAAACGAAAAACGGGCCAACGCCCGTTTTTCTTTATCTGTTGCCTGTATTCAACTGCATGGCGTCATCCCGCCAGCGACCCCGCAATCAGGAACTGGGCGGCAAAGTAGCTGCTCATCACCCAGGCTCTGGCGTGGGGGAAGGGGCGGCGGAAGCGATCGAGTGCCAGCATGCTGTCGGAGAAGAGGAACATCAGGGCACCAGCCAGCGCAGCCGCACTGCCTGCGGTGAGCGATGCGTGCCAGGCACCCGCAGCCACCCAGGCCATACCGATGATCACCAGCATGTAGCAGAAGACCGGAATGCGCATCTCTCCCAGCTTGCCCCACAGCAGGCCAAATACCAGCGCGGCGATGAGCAGGAGCAGCAAGCCATCCACCAGATTGAGCACCAGCGGCCCCTGGGCAAAGCCGACGATGTAGCAGAGGTGCGCGACAAGAAATGCCGCCAGGCCCTGAATAAAGCGGTCGCTTGGCAGCATCAGCAGCACATCGCCCGCCAGCGAGAGGCAGAGACCGAGCAGGATCCAGGCGTGGGAACCATCGTGGTCATAGCCCTGATAGCCAAACGCCAGCGCGATGATGAGCAGCATGGTCAGCGGCTTGCTGATATAGAACTGGCGGCTGTCTGAACCATAGGCGGCGCGGATATGCCACCAACCGGAAGCGATGATCAAGAAACTCAATAACATGCCCTGCTCCTCACCCGTTGCTCGCTGTCATACGGCAACCGTTTTTATATCTGGGTGCAGGGTAACAAATTCCCCCACCGAGTGGCAGGGGGCGGATCAAAGGGTGAGACTAAGCCTAAAGTCTAATTGCCGCGCCATACCATTCAGGGCATAAGAGACGGGTCTGGAGGATCACCATGGAAGAAGCTATGAAAAACTATCTGCCCGCCATCGATATCATGATGTGCCATCTGGGGATCAGCTTTGAGCAGGCGTGCGAGCAACTGGGGCTCAGCCAGCAGGAGCAGCAGGCTCTGGATCAGTTGCAGCAACAGCAGAGCCAAGCCAACTAGCCCTCCCGTTATTGGATATCATGATGTGCCATCCGGGGATCAGCTTTGAGCAGGCGTGTGAGCAACTGGGGCTCAGCTAGCAGGAGCAGCAGGCGCTGGATCAGTTGCAGCAACAGCAGAGCCAAGCCAACTAGCCCTCCCGTTATTGGATATCATGATGTGCCATATGGGGATCAGCTTTGAGCAGGCGTGCGAGCAACTGGGGCTCAACCCGCTGGAACAACAGACCCTGAGCCAGCTGCAAGAGCAGGATCACCCCGAATAAGTAGAGATGCTGGCGCCAAACCGGCGCGCAGGCTCCACCAGAGAGAAGACCGCCGAGTGGCGGTCTTCTCTTTTCTGCTTGTTTACACTGGGGCTCTGGCAATACCTGCCAGCAGGCGACTCCAGTTGCGTTTGCTGGCGATGAAACCGTCCCGCAGGGCTCGGTACTCCAGTTGCAGCTTGAGGCGGTCATAGCGCGCCAGCGCCTTGCGTTTGCGCAGCTCAAGCAGCCGCTTGCGACTGGCATAGTAGTGCTGCAACTGCTGACTCAGCTTGGCGTACTCCTCCTGCAGCAGTGCTTGCCACAGTTCGCGATCATCCTGTTTGACAAGCCTTGCCTGCGCCCGTTTGAGCTGCATCTCCAGCCTGGCCTGTTCGATACGCTCCTCCGGCGATGACCGCAGATCTCTCGCCAGCCCGCACCATGAGGCAAACCGGATCAGCCATTTGGTCGGATCGAACTGCCACCACTGTATACCGTTGCGGTAATCGTTCTCGAACAGATGGTGGAAGTTGTGATACCCCTCGCCAAAGGTGAAAAAGGCCAGGATGCCGTTGTCACGGGCGGTATTGCGATCCGTGTAGGGCTGGCTGCCCCAGATATGGGCCAGTGAGTTGATAAAGAAAGTGGTGTGGTGCGTCATCACCATCCGCAAGACGCCCGCCAGCAGCAACATGCCGAGCAGGTCTCCGTGGATCAGGCCAAACAGCAGCGGCAGGCCCAAATTGGTCGCCAGCACCAGCGCCAGATAGTGGCGATGCTGAAACATGACCACAGGGTTGTTCTGCAAATCCCGCACATTGCTGTAATCACCATATTGTTCCCCCTGATACTCTCGCAGCATCCAGCCGATATGGGAGTACCAGAAGCCACGCCCCGCGCTGTAGGGATCTTTATCGTTGTCATCCACATGACGATGATGACGGCGATGATCCGCCGACCAGTGCAGCGCCGAGTTCTGCAACGCCAGCGCACCACCGATGGCAAACAGCCACTGCAACGCCGGATGAGCCTTGTAAGCCTTGTGTGACCAGAGGCGGTGATAACCCGCCGTGATCGAGAGCCCGCTCAAACAGAACAGCAGCAGGAACGTAGCCCACTGCCAGAGATCGTAACCGTGGCTCATCCCATACCAGGGCACGGCAACCAGCGCCACCAGTCCGGAGAGAGAGAACAACAGGGTATTGGTGAGAATAATCGGGGGTCTAGCCATCTTCTTGCATCCTTTCAGCGAACAGCTGTTAGCCATTTTCCATGGCGACTTCGCCAGGGTCAATGGTAAAAAAGTAGGATACAAACCTGATCCTGAGGCGCCTTCGGGTTATCATTTGTCCTCGTTAAGCTGAAGGTGACTGATTTCGTGGGTATTCGCGCTCAACAAAAAGAAAAAACCCGGCGTACATTGATCGATGCTGCATTCAGCCAACTGTGCGCCAACCGGAGTTTCTCCAATCTCAGCCTGCGGGAAGTGGCTCGTGAAGCGGGCATCGCCCCCACCTCCTTCTATCGCCATTTTCGCGATATGGAAGAGTTGGGCCTGACCCTGGTCGATGAGGGCGGTCTGACTCTGCGTCAGCTGATGCGCCAGGCACGCCAGCGCATTGCCGGTGGCGGCAGCGTCATCAGCACCTCGGTGCAGACCTTCATGGAGTTCGTCGAGAACAACCCCAACGTCTTCCGGCTGTTGCTGCGAGAGCGCTCCGGCACCTCGGCCGCATTTCGTCAGGCTGTTGCTCGCGAGATCCAGCACTTTATTGCCGAGCTGACCGATTATCTGGAGGCCACCACCCAGGCACCGCGGGAAGATGCCTATATCCAGGCCGAGGCCATGGTTACCATCGTATTCAGCGCCGGTGCCGATGCGCTCGACATGACCAGCGAAGAGTGCCGGGCACTCTCCGATCGCACTATTCGCCAACTGCGGATGATTGCCATGGGCGCCGAGGTACAGAACCAGAAACGCCGTGAGCCCCATCCATGACCACAGGACGGAGAACGATATGACTGAACAGCTTGTGATCCCCAAAAAACCGCTCGCCATGGCGATGCTAATCGGCATCTGTGGCGACGCGTCTCTGGCGGTGCTGACCAACGCGGTCGTACCCTTCTCCTTCTTTCCGCTGATCGCTCTCTGGCTGGCTGCCTATCAGCTGTTCCAGCACTATCGCCACGAACCCATGGTGGGCAATACCCCCATCTGCACCCTGCTCTGCTTCTTTATCGGCGCCTTCGGTCACTCGGCCCTGCTCAAGGTGCAATACCCGGAACTCGGCAGCAACTTCTTCTCCCTGATCATGATGCTGCTGCTGCTGGCGGCACTCTCCATCAAGCTGGGTCTAAGCCTCGGCAAGAAAGAGAAACCCTGATTAGTCGACAAAGTGGTCCCAATCTCCTGATAGATAAAGAAAATAGGCCTTCCCAACGGGAAGGCCTATTTGTTTGCTCTACGCAGATTTATCAGGCATGACCATGCCGAGCAATCGCGGCATGGTGACCCTCGCCAGGCGACTCGGCTTTACCATTGATGTCCAGATGGAGGAGGGTGTGGTCAATATGGCCCTT